>JBLMZW010000120.1:0-5845 GCA_050259035.1 Chitinophagales bacterium
GTCGAGGACCGATAGCCGAAGATTTGGCTTTAGTTTTAACTTTAACTTTAACTATAGTTTGGTCACCCATTCCTTTACCTCCGAAGATTAGATGTTATACCATGATATGGAGTGTGAGGGAATATTGATCCACGGGCTAGTTCCCAGGCT
This sequence comes from Chitinophagales bacterium, assembly GCA_050259035.1. Taxonomy (GTDB): domain Bacteria; phylum Bacillota; class Syntrophomonadia; order Syntrophomonadales; family DTU052; genus JBLMZW01. Next base: position 151 of record JBLMZW010000120.1, read on the forward strand.
AGTACACTTTATATTTGGATCAATAAATCTGGATGCTTCTTACGTGATAACTATTTAAACTGGACAGAGTATATAGAAAGTCAAAATATTACGACCGGCTCGAAAGCCGGTTTCTATATAGTGCGGGAAATACTGAAGCGATTCAACAGCGAAAAAATACTGACCTAAGGCATGGCGAAAAAGTGGCGAATTTCTCTGGAAAACTATATGAAAGTTCATACAAATTAATACGTTTAAAGGATAAAAGGTAAAATAAAAGACCGGCCTGAAAGCCAGTCTTATTCGGTCTTTAGTGGTGCCGGAGACCGGGGTCGAACCGGTACGAGTGTCACCACCCGCGGGATTTTAAGTCCCGTGCGTCTGCCTATTCCGCCACTCCGGCACAAATGATCAGTTAGCTTAACTATTATACTTCAGGAATCCCGGTAAATCAAGGATGATATTTATACCAAAATTATTATTTCCGAAGGAAATGGGGGATTTCCTCCGGGAGGGGAAGAACAATCTCCAATAGACCTCCAACAACGCCGTTCTCAGACCAGGGCATTTGATAAATTAACTTGCGTTTACCCTGTCTTTCGATGGTATAGCAGTTAGTACGCGGATTATCCAGCAGGTCTTTTACTTTATCATTAGATAAGCCGGGATGGCAATCCAAAAGGTTTTGGCCCATTAAATTATAACCACCGTCATCTTCAAACATATGCGCGGAGCGGTCATTCATATAGATAATCTGCCCCTCGCGGTTGCAAATAGTAACCGCAACTTCTAATTCTTTATACCAGTCAATGTTCATTCCCTCATTCCCCCTTGATAAAAAGTATTTTGATTGTATATCGTATGTTTTAGTGATAGGCTATACTCCTTTAGAGTGGTTATATCGGGGGAATCTGAATTATTGCCCGGGATAACTGGGGTAACTTCATTCCCATAGAGATTATTTAAATCCTTAATTACCTGCTCCGGGCTGGATACGGTTATTCGATATAAGGTATTGCTGCCGGGATAATTAAGATAGTTGCCCTGGCGATAGATATAGCGAATACCGTTTTTAGACAGCAAATCCCGCAAGGTTCCATTAATGGCGCCAGTCGGAGGGGCAAAGTCTGTCACTGGCAGAGATAGAGTACTTAATGTCCGGGTCATTGTTGTCAGATCGGCTTCAATTCGATTGATATATTCCAGTTGCGTCTCCTGACGCCGCCCTAACCAGGCATAACTGGTGTAAAAAGGGCCATATTCATAGGGAAGGCATAAAATTTGATGGTGTGCATCAAAGGAGTGCCCGCCAAAATCCCATAACCCAGATGCTTGCATGGCCTTAATATCATCGGTGCTAAGGTGGGGAGTGAACTGCCGGGGTAAACGATAGTCGCTGCGGTAGTACATCATGACCGGAAACATTACTGCGGGTACCTGAAGTTTAACCAGAGTAGGGTGAGCATATTTATATACATCCTGGTAGCCATCATCAAAGGTTATCAGGACGGATTTGCCAGGCAGCTGAATATTGCCAGCCATATAATCATGGAGGTCTTTTAAATATATAAAGTTATAACCCTGTTGTTTTAAGGTCTGCAGTGTTGAAGTGAAATCCTCTGGGGACATCGTTACTGAATTGGTTGGCCCGAGGGTTACCTGGTGAAAGACCAAAACCGCCACACCTTTTGCCGAAGCGGAAGCAGGTATTATATATGTAGTTAAAAAAACTAACATCATTAAAAACAATATGCAAATCTTCTTAGAGGTTTTGGTCAAAGGGGACACCATCTTTCTCCTTTTATGGTTGCTTCCATGTAGTATGCTGTAAGAAGTACGTTGCTAATGTTAACATATTTGATACTCCAACGTACATATTTAAACCTCGTCCATTATTAAGACGGCCAAAGCCGCTATTTTATTTCATGTAAATATCACCAGGGGAGGTAATTAATAAATAATTGAAGAAAAATTAGTACCATATCGACAGGGAACTAAGCACATCTGTTATTTGAAGATGGTTCTTCGATCAAGATAAGTATTAAAACTGCAAAAATACATACATGAAAGAGGATGAAAAAATGATAGCGGGCACGGGTAAAGATCTGATAGAAATTATCCTGCTCTCATTGGCAGTCTCAGGCAGCTCAGTCCTGATATCGACATGTATAGGGGTTCCCCTGGGCGCTATGTTAGGAATCAAACGATTTCCTGGCCGGCGGGTAATCATGCGGCTGACGTACATGTTGATGAGCCTGCCGCCGGTTTTGGCAGGCCTTTTGGTGTACCTTCTTTTATCACGTACTGGCCCTCTGGGTTTTTGGGAAATATTATTTACGCCGATGGCGATGGTCTGTGCTCAGGTTTTATTAGTTACCCCGATAATAACTGGTCTGTCAGCATCGGCCATTGCTGCTCGGGAGAAAAAAGTGCTGTTAACCGCACTGACCATGGGTGCCAGCAATCGCCAGGCTACCTGGACGGTAATAAAAGAGGCACGAACCGGAATAACAGCCGCTATTATTACTGGTTTTGGCCGGGCCTTTGGTGAAGTCGGTGCGGTTATGCTGGTGGGCGGCAATATCAAGCATTTTACCCGGGTGCTTACTACCTCGATTGTGCTTGAAACCCGGCAGGGCAATTTTGAATTTGCTATCACCCTGGGTCTGGTGCTGCTGGTTTTGTCCTTTTTAGTGAGCAGTCTTCTCCTTTATCTTGATGAATCGGGATTATGGTAGAAGGAGATTAATAATGGAATTATATACTTTACATAATATTCAACAGGTTTACGAGAATAAGACGGTGTTGGACATTCCCTCCCTAACCTTGAGTGATGGCCAGATATACGGAGTGCTGGGGGCTAATGGAGCGGGGAAAAGCACTTTATTACGTTTGCTGGCATTTTTAGAAGCACCGGCTATGGGACATATAAGATTTCAAGGCAGGTCGGTAAGAAAGGATGAAAACTGGCTCAATCTGCGGCGTCAAGTTTGTATGGTAATGCAAACCCCCCTGATGTTTGCGGCCAGCGTCAATGATAATATTGCCTATGGCCTGAAAATGAGGGGAATACCAGCGCGTGAAATCAAGCGCCGGGTAGCTGAAGCTTTGGATATTGTCGACTTACCCGCTTACGGCAGCCGTTATGCCACCAGGTTATCGGGTGGAGAGATGCAGCGGGTAGCTCTAGCCCGGGCTATAGTGATACGGCCTTCGGTTTTGCTGCTCGATGAGCCCACTGCCAATCTGGACCCAAACAGTGTAGCCCACATTGAACAGTTAATAAAACGCATCCATGAGGAACGCGGTGTAACGATAATATTGGTTACCCATAACTTCTTTCAAACTCAGCGGGTGACCAACCAGGTTTTATTCCTTCATCAAGGGCATTTAGTCGAGGAGGCAACCACGAAAATGTTTTTTGCAGAGCCCGAACAGCAATTGACCAGAGATTTCGTCACTGGTAACCTAATTTACTAGAAAGATTAAATAAGCTGACCAGGGTCAGAAAACCAGTATGGGAGGGATAACCTTATGACTACATATCCGCTGCTGAGAATGAGACGCCTCAGACAAAACGAAGCTCTGCGCAGCATGGTACGCGAAACTGAAATCAATGCCAAAGATTTCATTTATCCTATGTTCGTTATTCATGGTCAGGGGGTAAAAAATGAGATTCGTTCCCTGCCCGGAATTTATCAATATTCAGTTGACCAGTTACTATCACCGGTGGAAGCAGTGGTTAAAGCAGGTGTTCCGGCAGTGCTGCTGTTTGGAATTCCGGCCCATAAGGATGCAGAAGGCTCAGCCGCCTGGGATCCGGAAGGGGAGGTACCAAGAGCTACCCGGGCGATTAAAGAACACTTCCCTGAACTTTTGGTAATAACTGATGTCTGTATGTGTGAGTATACGGACCATGGCCATTGCGGTTTCCTGGATGCTCAGGGCCGGGTCGACAATGACCGCTCTCTGGAACTATTAGGACGGGAAGCCTTAGCTCATGCAGCTGCCGGTGCGGATATTGTAGCCCCTTCTGATATGATGGATGGACGGGTGGGTTACATTCGAAAAATTCTTGACAACAACGGTTATGAACAGGTGCCCATTTTGGCCTATGCTGCCAAGTATGCTTCCGGCTTTTACGGGCCATTTCGCGAGGCTGCCGGGTCGGCACCTCAGTTCGGTGACCGCAAGGCTTATCAGATGGACCCGGCCAATGGTGATGAAGCACTGCGTGAGATCAGCCTGGATCTGCAGGAAGGTGCGGATATGATTATGGTAAAGCCGGCGATGCCTTATTTGGACATTATTCGGCGGGCAAAAGACAGCTTCCCGGTACCGCTGGCTGCTTATCAGGTCAGTGGGGAATATGCCATGCTTAAGGCCGCTGGTGCCAATGGTTGGCTGGATGAACCCCGGGTGGCTCTGGAAAGCCTTACCGCTATTAAACGCGCTGGAGCTGACATGATAATCACTTATTATGCTTTAGAAGCAGCCAAATGGTTAAAAAGCTGATACGATGCTATAATTGGGGGAATAATTAATTTAATATTGAGGCTAAACAGGAGGAATTACTGTGACTGAACAAGCGACTTTTGCCGTAAAAAAAGGATTAGCCCAGATGCTAAAGGGCGGAGTCATCATGGATGTGACCACCCCGGAGCAGGCAAAAATAGCAGAAGAGGCCGGTGCCTGTGCCGTTATGGCTCTGGAGCGGGTGCCTGCTGACATAAGAGCAGCCGGAGGCGTGGCCCGGATGGCTGATCCCACCATTGTATTGAAAATTATGGAAGTAGTTAGTATTCCCGTGATGGCTAAATGCCGAATTGGACATTTTGTTGAAGCTCAGATTCTCGAATCACTGGGTATTGATTATATCGACGAGAGTGAAGTTCTTACCCCGGCTGATGATAAGTACCATGTCAACAAAAATGATTTTAAGGTGCCGTTTGTTTGCGGCTGCCGTAATTTGGGAGAAGCCCTGCGCCGAATCGGTGAAGGGGCAGCCATGATTCGGACCAAGGGTGAACCAGGAACCGGCAATGTTATCGAAGCTGTTAAGCACATGCGGCAGGTAATGTCTGAAATTAGAGCTATTCATAGTATGCCTAAGGATGAGTTAATGACAGCTGCTAAGAATATGGCAGCCCCCTACGATCTGGTTATGGAAGTTGCCGAGACCGGTAAGCTGCCGGTAGTCAATTTTGCGGCCGGGGGGATTGCTACTCCGGCTGATGCGGCTTTGATGATGCAGCTGGGTTCAGATGGAGTCTTTGTAGGTTCAGGTATTTTTAAATCGGGTGACCCTATGAAACGGGCAAGGGCCATTGTAGCTGCCACTACCTATTTCGATGATCCTAAAATGCTGGCTGAAGTCTCCAAGGATTTGGGTGAACCAATGGTCGGAATAGAAATCAGTAGTATTCCACAGGAACAAAGGATGCAGGAGCGCGGCTGGTAATTGCAACAGCCCTGTCAATAAACCCCCATCTGCGTTGTACCCGCAAGGGGTAGGCCGGATTTCTAAGCGCTAAAGCGCTAAGAACTCCGCTCTCTCCAGTTCGCATTCTTGTTCGACGTACCTCTACTAGTACGCCTTCACCGCTGGCAAGCTTCGCTTGGTCGGCTGGTCAGCCCTTACAGGCTTCCTATGCGCCGACACTAGGTGAAACATAATCACCGTCGCTATCCGCGGTATTAGGCAATACATCGTCGC
>JBLMZW010000121.1:0-13024 GCA_050259035.1 Chitinophagales bacterium
ACACGCTTCCAATGGCACTGTCATTATAGTTGGTTCTGGTGGCTATAGCCTTGACAGTCATGGCCTTATCGATGACCGGCCGATTGGTATCATCATATTCCAGGGTGGAACCGCCCACCGCAGTGGCCGGGTTGCTCTCATCGGTGGTGTAGTAGATATGCTCTGCCCCGTTAGATATAATCTGCAAACGGGTTCCGAAAACCACGGCACCGGCTGACGGGCTGAAGGTCGGGGTGGCCTGGGTTGATTTAATGGTGGTAAAACACCAGGTTGAAGTGTCTTCAATTCCCGAATAGTCTGCATTAAAACTGCTCTTGAAAGCACCTGGTTCAACCTGAACATAGTACGCGGTAGAATAATCCAGGTCGATGTCCGGGTTAACGGTTACAACAGCTCCATCAACCGTTACCTGAGGCCCATCGGCCGCAATAACCGCTACTGCAGTATTATCAGCGGCTTTTTTAATCGTGATATTCTTACCCGAGACGGCAGAGACGGTTTCAATGAAAGTCAGTACCAGATTGGCATCCTGGGCCACATCAACCGCGTTTACCTCCGGTTCATAGGTAATTACGGTTGGCCGTACATTTTCCCGGTTAAAGTTGAAAACATTGTTTTTTTCGTTTTCTTCCAGAACGGTATCATCAGCGTCTATAACCAGTCGAATGTATTCGCCGTCCTTTTTGAAGTCCTTAGGAATTTTAACCGACAACGAGATGGTCTTGGTTCCCAAATCTAAACGCGATACCTTTTTCACTGCCATGACAACGTCACTGTCGTTCCGGTAGGCCTGAATGTTAAAACTGCTGGCCCGGGCCATATATAAATTAGCTATTTCCAGGCTTAAACTGGCTGATTTGCCCGGAATTATCTCCTTTTTGGCAGTTACCGAATTTATGGTTAGGTCCGGCTTAACGATGTTAACCGATTGTTTAACACTATTGTTATCCAGGTTTGCCTCCGGCAGGGCAGTGGTTATCACTACCCGCAGGCTGGCCTTTTCCTCTGCAATGTTACCCGGTATAGTCATCTTTATTTTCAAAGTCTTGCTATTGTCAGGTTTAATACTGCTGATACTCTTGGTGGTAAGCAGTTGTTCTCCAATATAAAAGCTGGCTGAAGCTTTGGGGCTTTTTTCAGTGCCATAGTTTGATACCACCGCAGTAAGTGCAGCCTTGGATCCGGTCGCCAATTCCGCCGGTGGGTTAAGTAATGTGACCCCGAGATCAAAGTTGCTTACAGGGTCTTCGGCCGAAACCGGCCCAGAGGGTAGGTACAATGGGGAGAATAGCCCCATCAATAATATGACCATGGTCAACCCAATAATTCGTATGTATGGCTTTTTAGCCAAAGGGCATCACTCCTATATTCTTAATATATAGAAATTACGTTTCCTAATTGCTAAATACGCTATTAATTTGGAGACTCCTGCTAAAAACAAATTGATTCATGTATACACCTTTTTCCTTCTCTCTAATAGAGTAATAACAGAATTACTATGTTCAGGAGAGTGGGGGATTACCATTCAGTTTAGATTCGGCCCTGATAACAAGCTGGACCAGGTTATGGGGCTCGACAGCAGTATAGTCCTGACCAGCGGTCAACGAGATCGTATCATTAATCTTGACAATGCGGCGACCACCCCACCGTTTCATTCGGTCCTACAGGCGGTCAACTCCTTTGCGCCCTGGTATGGGTCGATTCACCGCGGCGGCGGATATAAATCAGAACTGACTACCCGAGTATACGAAGAAGCCCGCCTGTTGGTAGCCGATTTTGTAGGAGCATACATAGAGGAAAGTGCGGTCATCTTCGTCAAGAATACAACTGAAGCTATAAATAAGGTGGCTTATCGACTGGCCCAGGACTGCGGCCGCAGAAACATCGTCATCTCAACCGCCATGGAACACCATTCCAATGATCTTCCCTGGCGGGGTAAGTTCAAGGTTCTTTATACCGAAGTGGACTCGGCCGGGAGGCTTCGCCTGGATGACCTGGAAGAGAAGCTAAAACGCTCGCATGGTCGGGTCAGGTTGGTTACCGTAACCGGGGCGTCCAATGTAACCGGGCATATCAACCCGGTACATAGGATTGCCCGGCTGGCCCACCGTTACGGTGCGGAAATACTGGTTGACGGAGCCCAGATGGTTTCTCATATTCCGGTTAAGATGCGCCAGAGGAGTAAGGAGGAGACTCTGGACTACCTGGCCTTTTCCGCCCATAAGATGTACGCTCCGTTTGGAACCGGAGTTCTGGTCGGTCCGAGGGAGACCTTCGAACGAGGCTGCAGTGAACTGGTAGGTGGGGGTACGGTGGAACTGGTCAGCCACGATCGGCTGCGTTGGGGTCCGGCACCACAGAAAGATGAAGCGGGAACCCCTAATGTTATGGGGGTAGTTGCATTGGCCGAGGCTATTCGTACTCTTATCCAACTGGATCTGTGTCAGGTGAAAGAATGGGAAGAACGGTTGGCCGCTTATGCCCGGAGAAACATGGCCCGGATACCAGGTATTAAGATGTACGGTGACCAGAAGAACCAGAATGATAAGGTGGGTATTATACCATTTAACCTTCTGGAAGTACATCATGAGACGGTAGCCGCACGACTGGGCGCTGATTACGGAATCGCGGTGCGCAGCGGCTGCTTCTGTGCTCAGCCCTATGTGCAAAGGCTTCTGGGGGTGTCTCCCGCCGAAGTAACCAAAGCCTTCGCCAGCTCCGATCCTCCTAACCGGGGCATGGTTCGAGTCAGTTTCGGCCTGTACAATACCAGGGAAGATGTAGATGCTCTGGTAAAAGCCCTGACGGAAATAGCCTCTCAAAACTAGCTCTTCTTTTCTACTGCAAAAACTGTAAGATATTAGCAAACGATTCGTATTATTATTAACTGAGAGAGGAGGAATGGTTTTGAGTAGGATTTGGCTTTTTATTAAGGAGCATAAACTGCTAACAGCCCTGGGATTATTGGTGCTGGTTCTTATCGGAATTGGCCTGGTGTCTTATCCAATTAGAACTGAATATGTTTTATTCCAAAATACTCAAACAGGGTCATTAAATGAAGAAATGACTAATGACCCAAGTCTGCTTGCTGGTGGTACTGGCGGTGTTTCGTTTACACTGCCTAATGACGTTACATACGGCCGTACAAAGGGCATAAGCAAATCCTCTGCCATGACGCGCAAAGTGATTCAGAGTATGTCCCTATCCCTGGAGGTTAAGGATGTTTCGAGATCCATGGACCAAATTGTTGAACTGGCCAAAAAAGCGAACGGTTATGTGGTATTCAGCAGCATACGTAAGAATCAAAGCAATTATAGAGGTAATATTGAGGTTAAGATACCAAACGATAAATTATTAGCCACCGCTGACAGGTTGACCAAACTGGGGAATTTAAGAAGCAGGACTATCGAGACCAATGATGTAACCGAGGAATACTATGATTCCCAGACCCGATTAAGGGTTTTAAAAAAGAAAGAAGAACGATTGATTTCCTTTATGGACCGGGCCCAAAAAGTAAGTGATCTGGTAACTATTGAAGACAAACTTAATGAGGTAAGAAGTGATATAGAAGTACTGGAAGGACGTCTCAAGTATTTGGACAATGAGACCGAGTACAGCAGTATTAATATAAATCTGATTCAGGGCCGGAGCGAACAGGTGGTAGCCCCTAAAGGCACCTGGGGGCGGTCCTTACAGGGATTTGTCGGCAGCATAAATAAGTTGGTAGGTTTCCTGAACTGGTTGGTTATCACCGTTATTACCCTGATTCCCTATCTTATTGTTCTGGCCATCCTGGGTTTGATTGTTTATTATATTAAAACCAGGAGGAAGAAAGAATCTGTAGAATGAATAGTTGATGTTCTTTAAAGGGGGAATTTCGTGCCGAAAGTAATACTGGTCAGTGGAGCCACATCTGGAATTGGGAAAGTTTGCGCCGAAATGTTGGCCCAAAAAGGCTATAGAGTATATGCGACAGGGCGTAGGGTTGACCCTGCCGGGGAGAAAAAAGGGGCTTACCAACTGGTTCAGTGCGATGTTACCGATCATAAATCGGTTGAGGAGTGCATAGCCCGAATAATCGGGGAAGCAGGACGAATTGAGGTGCTGGTCAACTGTGCCGGTTTTGGTCTGGGGGGAGCGGTTGAGGAGACCACAGTGGAAGAAGCTAAAATGCAGTTTGAAACCAATTTCTTCGGAACCCATCGTATGTGCCGGGAAGTAATGCCGGTTATGAGAAACCAGGGTGGAGGAATGATCATCACTGTCAGTTCAGTAGCGGCGGAGTTCACTATTCCTTATCAGAGTTTTTACAGCAGCAGCAAGATGGCCCTCGATGGCCTGACGCAGGCGATAAGAATGGAAGGGAAACCATTCGGGATTATTGCTGCCTGCGTTAACCCGGGAGACGTTAAAACCGGTTTTACCGCAGCCCGGCATCAAGCTGCCGCATGTCAGCCCGGCTCCCCTTATTACCGTCTAACCATGAAATCAATTGAAACCATGAAAAAGGACGAGATGAACGGTATGGATCCCCAACGTGTGGCCCAGATGGTCTGCCGGCTGGTAGAGAAGAAACGGTTAAAACCCAAGTACTTTATTGAGTCCCAGTACAAGCTGGTTATGGTGTTAAAAAGAATTTTACCCACCCAGACGGTTGAAACCCTGCTGCGTAAGATGTACGCAGAATAAGACTGTGAATAATAAACGAAGGCTGCGGATTCCGCAGCCTTCTAAATATGCATTTATTGGTTAAGGTATTCAATCATATGCGGCATAAAGTAAGGGATAATCTCCGGCAGCATTTTTGGCATTAGTACATCCATGGTTTTAGGCATTAAATCAGGCATTTGCTCCTGCAAATAGTCGGGCATGGGGATCACATCCGCTACTTTCTTGAGCATTACTGGCATTATCTTGGGCATAATGCCGGGCAGCAGTATAGGGAATAAGGATGGCATAACCGTCTTTATCATCCCAATCATCGGCCCCCGGGCCATTTTAGGCATACCCTGAACCATGTTCATCATGCCCTTGAAAAGCCCCGGCATGGCCTCAATCATTTCAGGAATCATATCAGCCATCATATCCGCCATGCCCCAGGGGGTCATCATCCGGATCATGGCATCAAATACCGCCCATTTTTCATCAATAACCGGGTCTGAAGACGGTATTTGGCATCCAAAAGATTCAGCGGCCAAAGTGGATAAATCACGTATATCAATATCCAAACCGGCTCGATCGCGGGATACTTTAAGCTGCACCCGGCAGCAGGGGCAGGCGGTTATCAAGGTATCAGCTCCTACATCAATAGCCTCCTGTACCCTGGTCTGACCAATCTTGGCCGCGATATCCGGGTCGGCCACCAGGCTTAAGACTGAACCACAGCAATGGGCATTCTCTTTGTTGAAACGCATTTCTCGAAAATTAGATCCCGGAATGGAGTTAATCAGGGTTCGCGGCCCCTCGAAAACATTTCCGGCCCGCCCCATATGGCACGGATCATGATAGGTCACCTTGCGTCCAACCTCACCTGGCAATTTGAATTCGCCGGTATTAATGCGTTCGGCCAGTACATCAGCGTAATGCTTGGCATGGAATGGATACTCCACCTGATTTTCTTCAGCCCATTTACGGTAATAAACCTCCCATACCAGCCAGCAGGCCGGACAGGTAGTAATGATGGTTTTAGCCCCGGTTTTCTTCATTTGTTCAATATTATGTCGGGCTGTTTCCCCGAATACCTCCCAGCGTCCAGCCACCAACATGGGAATACCGCAGCAACGCTCCTCTTTTCCAATGTACGCATACTGGACTCCGGCCTCTTTCAGCAGGAAGGCAGTAGAAAGAGCAACATCCTGTTCCACGAAAGATGAGGTGCAGCCTGGGAAAAAGGCATATTCGGCCACTTCTTTGATATTGGAACGGATTTCATCGGTCACCCAGGCATCACGGTCCCGGGCATAACTTCCCCAGATATTGCCCTGCTGGCGCATAGTGTTGGCCATAATTTCGAACGGGGGAAAGGTATGAAACCCGCGTTCCTCGATTAATAAACCGCGTAATTTCAACCAGGATGATTCATTGGGCAAATCCAGCTGGCAGGTCCGGTTGCACATCTCACAGGTGGTACATCCCATAAAAGTGCTGACAGCCTGCTGATCGAATTCAACTTCACCCTCTAGCACCATCTTGATATAAGTCCATTTACCCCGAGGGGATTGAGATTCCCAACCTCTGCCGTAATACTGGTCGCAGTGGTCAATACAATACCCGCACTGGGAGCAGGCATAAGCATACCATGCCACATCCCCGGGAATGCCAGCTCGCTCTTTGAATACTTCACCCGGTTCCTTGGCGGTTGCTAGGTTGCCAAAGACCCTGACCAGTGGTTCAAACTTGCTGGCCACCCCAATGCCAGCGGCCAACAGGCTGCCATCCAGGACCTTACCGGGGTTCATTAACCGTTCCTTATCAACCCGGTCTTTATACTCCCGTAGGGCATTGACTCGTTCCCGGCCCAGGACCTCTTCCGCGAAACCGGTGAAATAAAGTCCGGTAGCATAAGGCCGCCCCCCGTGTTTTTGGGCAGTCATAAGCACTGTCAGGGATAATCCGAATGCCATGTTGAAATTCAGTTTCCTTTCATCATGCAAAATGAAACCGAGCAGGACAAACTCTCGCCGGTCGGTTCCAAATCCCTCCATGATAAAAGGGTGGCTAATACTGGTGGCTATTTCATCAATTACTTTATCAAGCTGCTCCACCGGAACCACCACTTCACTGGGTATTAATGAAGGGGCAATGCGTTTAGCTCGCATGGGCTCGAAACGAGCCTCCCACTCATGCCTGGCAATTTCCTCAGGCAGAACCTGTCCTTTATTGGCTTCGGCCAGTTTCATGACGCTCTGCTCTACTTGATCACACCGGTCAGTGGTACAAGAGAGAATAACGGTATATTTTTCCGGCAGCATTATCGGATGGTCTTCATGAACCGGGTGTTCGTGGTGAAGGTGCGGAGGCAACTGATTTCTCAGCCGCGCTGCTTCTGGATTCAGAAAAGTTACCGACCATAGGGGTATTTTGTTGTCATAAATGCCAGTTATAAAACCGGTTAGACTACTGGCGTCATCAAAGGCGATGGCCTTGATATGCATCGGTTTTAATGCCTTAACCCGGAAGGTAATCTGGCTGATCAGGCCGGTAATGCCGTTGGCATCAGATGCCAGGTCAAGGTCGTCATTCGTCAGTTCCCGGACCTCGCCGTCTGGCTGTACCAGGCGGGCGGAGATTACATTATCCCGGAAGTAGCCGTACTCAAAACTACCTATCCCAGCACCTCCCTGGGCCAACCAGCCTCCTACGGTCGAGGAAGGAAAACTGGTGGGGTATAGTGCCAGAGTAAGCCCACGGTTGTTTAAATGATATTCTAGCTCCTTCCATACCACCCCTGGCTCCACGGTTGCGGTTAAGGATTCCTCGTCAATACTGATAATATTGTTCATGCGGTTGAATTCAATTACCAAACCGCCCTGAACCGGTAATACGCCTCCATAACCGGAGGTGGCCTTCCCGCGCGGTGTAAGACGGATTTTATTATGTCTGGCGAACTGTACTATATTTACTAACTCGTCCTCTGAAATTGGTTGTATGATTCCGTCAGGAACAGGGTTCCCTGCCAGCGGTTTTACCATGGAGGGCATGACTCCCATATCATGGGCATAGATTCTTCTCTCCAGCTCGTCAAAATTCACCCGCTGCGTAAACCTTGATTCAAGTTCATCCTTGAGATGATTGGCTAAACCACTCATTGAATGATACCTCCTCAATTAGCTGGTATTGCGGAAATAATATATAGTAAATACCCTAGGGGGGTATAAACACAGCTTAACAAAGCCTTAAGTAATATTCAAAGTTAACATTATCCATTCTTTCTGGATACTATCTTCTATTGTTCGAACCTGGTGATATAAATAATGTAGGTAAACTAAAATAGAGGGTATAGTCGGCAGGTTACACTGTTTAGATGTCTAACAGAATAGATATAGGTTTTCCGCTAATAAAAACAAAATGACTCACTTATTTCTAGTGAGTCATCAAGAGTGATTCGTAATATTAAAAACAATTGAATTGCCTATTCTTCACCTATGTCTACTATGTCCGTGGCATCAGCAATGGAAATGGCCAGGGCTCCAACGATTGCGGCTTTTAAAAGGGTGTTCGCGCCCATACCGATTTTCTCAGGGTCATTTTTGGAGATACCGGTTACTACATTCTTACTGCCGTTATAGACGGTCTCCGCTCCTCTAAACAAACCGGAAGCAACTGAACTGAAGGCGTTGCCTACATCCTCCACTCCTTTTGCTGACTTGCCCTCATCACGGGAGACAATTCCCTGGACTACATCAACGCTGCCGCTTATGGCCTGGCTCAAGACCTCACCGCTTCTAACCGTACCACGGTAGATATCTCTGGCTGACTCCTTGAAAGTTTTAAATCCCGTCAACTGGCCAGCTATACCAACAGGAGCCGAAAACAGAACTCCGCATCCGATGCCCAATCCTTTGCCTAGAAGTCTGATAAAGCCCATTTGAGTCTCACCTCCTGATACTAATATAGCAGATTGGAAATAGATTGATAATGGCCTTTCTAGCATTAGTATGCAGTTAGCATTGCTGGCACATACATAAGATTGCCTCTTGATCATCGACCAGGAGTAATGGGGCCGCTAATCCATGCTTCGTATTACTTTATAATTCAAACCTTATCCAACGCTTATTTCCTGGCCTATAAATTAGAAAGTAGAAGGCCTGTTAAGTCAGAAATACTGAATAGAAAATGGCAAACGATGTTCGGCCTTCCTTGCCGGAATTCAATGAATTCATCGTAAAGTCTTAATAGAAACTGTTAAAAGCAGGAAAACGCCCCTGGTTGTAGAATGGTATTGAAATCAAGGTGATCAGAAGGGTTTCTTATATCCCAGTTATTAGAAGGAGGATGAAACGGAATGTACATGTCAGATCCATACACAACGATTTCCATGATAGTTAGTATGGCTATAACTCTGGGTATGATTGTGCTGGCGTTTTTTTTCGTAAGAGGGATTTGGAAAATGGCCAAGGCGCAAGAGGCAATGACATTTATTGTACGAGATATTGCGGAGTCTTTAAGAACTAAGGCCCAGAATACTGACTCATCCGGAGAATAGAGCTCTGGTTTTCCGAGAATCAATGCTCCGGCCTAACTTACCGGAGCATTGTTGCTATCGGGCTCAATACACGGGTCACCGGGATCAACATGAATTGTGACACTGGAGTTATTCAGCACTTGGCCTAGCTCTTCGGCAATTCTATCACTTAGTTCGTGGGCCAGGTCAATGCTTAGATTCCGGTTGACCGTGATATGAAAGTCAATATGGCGAACACTTCCGGCCTTTCTGGTTCTGAGCTTATGATAATCGATTATTTCCGTATCATACTTTGAGAGCACCCCCAGGATCAGATCCATATCTTCGGGAGAAAGGCTGGCGTCCAACAAGGGCTTAAAGGCATTGGAAGAAAGATGCCAGGCTTCTTTAATAATTAATAAAGCCACTAATATAGCCACAATCGGGTCCAGGACAAGGATCCCCGTCAGTTTAATCAACAAAAGACCCAGGGCTACTCCCAGCGAGGTATAGACATCGGTCTTAAGGTGCAGGGCATCCGCTTCCAGGGCTATCGAATCCTCCTCGCGCGCTGTTTTATAAAGAATCCAGGATACTATGGAGTTTATAACTCCCGAGGCAACCATAACCCCTATGGCCACCCAGGTCTCACCCAATTCGGTGGGATTCTGAATCTTATGAATTGCTTCTTTGATTATCAGGAAAGCAGCAATGAATATTAGAAGGCCCTCCAGGACACCGGAAATATTCTCAACCTTTCCATGTCCATAGGGATGCTCCTCGTCAGCCTCTCGCGAAGAAACCCTGACTGAAAATAGGGCAATAATCGAAGCAATCAGGTCCATCCCGGAATGTATAGCTTCAGATACGATACTGACTGACCCGCTGATTATACCAGCCATTATCTTCAGGGCAATCAAAAGGGTATTTGATGTAACAGACAATGCGGCAACTTTGACTTTTTTATTGGTCCCGGGCAAAAAATAACCTCCCTTTAACCCCTTTAAGACTAATAGTTCCCAATATCAAACGAAACAGCAACCAAGTTCTGGTTACCATCATAACCGGAAAGTAAAACCAAATGCAATCATATAGCCAAATTCTTGACCCAAATGGCCCCTTAGAGTTCCTTTTCCTGCGAAATCCCTAAATCAGACATCTTATGGTAGAGGTAGGCCCGGTTGATCCCCAGTAAACGGGCCGCTTTCTGTTTGTTGTTACTGCAGAGTCCAAGTGCTCTCAAGATGGCTTGGCGCTCAGCCTGTTCTCGGGCGCTTTTAAGACTGAATACCCGTGAATCGTATTCAGTAGTGGTCCCATACAGCTTTTCCACGATATGTGGCAGGTTATCAGCCCTAATCAACCCCAGTTTGGCATCCAGACAGGCACGCTCGACGGCGCTTTTTAACTCCCGTACATTTCCGGGCCAGTCGTAAGCCTGAAGTATTTCCATAGCCTCCCCACTGGTTCCGCTCACTTTAAGCCCCACTTCGCGGTTAAATCCCCTTATGAAATGGCTGACCAGAATCGGAATGTCTTCCAATCGTTCGACCAACCGGGGAACATTGATGGTAAAGGCATTTACCCGGTAATACAGGTCCTTACGGAACTTTTTCTCTTCAATCAAGGCTTCCAGTGAGACGTTGGTGGCGGAAATAACCCGGGCATTTATCGGAATCACACGCGTTCCGCCGACCCGCTCAATTTCTTTTTCCTGCAGGACCCGCAGCAGTTTAGACTGAATAACCATCGGCAATTCAGGTATCTCATCCAGAAAAATAGTGCCACCATTAGCCATCTCAAATTTACCGGGCTTGCCACCCTTGCGGGCACCAGTAAAGGCTCCCTCTTCATAACCGAAAAGTTCTGATTCCACCAAATTCTCCGGTATACTGGCACAGTTTACACTGATAAACGGGCCATTGCGATATGGGCTCTCCCGGTGAATGGCATGGGCAAAAAGCTCCTTGCCAGTTCCGGTTTCACCAGTGATCAGGACTGGCGAACTGGTAGCGGCTATATCCCAGGCCTTGCGTTTGGCTTCGTTAATGGCCGTACTCTGGCCGGTAATGGAGTCAAAGGAATATTTCGCTTCCCATAACCTCTTAATCTCCTCCCGATAGTAATCCAACTCCATGTCCATACCGGTTACCCGGCGCGCAAACACTAACGCATCATCAAAACGGGTGAAGACGCTGAAAGCCATGGCCCCGATAATTCGACCTTTCTTAATGATGGGAACACGGGATACAACGGCGGTTTCATTGCGAACGGTCCAAATATCTGCTAACTGGGGAATTCCAGTCTGCAGTACTTCCAGCATGCGGGTTTCAGGAATGATTTCAGTAACGTCTTTTCCCAGGGCGGTATTCTGGTCGGTTCCAAGGAATTCAGCGTAACGAGAAGTAATATGGACTACCTTTCCCTCCCGGTCTACCAGGAGGAAACCACCCACGTGGTCGAAGGAATTGTCCATCAACTCAATCATTTTGGTCAGATGATCGGGAAGCATGAGGCTTACCTCCCTCTGCCATAACTATCCGGTTAGTTCGATGAGTTGTGGTATAGCGGCCTACATGCAGGTTAAGGATCCTAAAAAAATCCTGGTGGGGGACCCGGTTAGCCAGGTCTTAATTAAATAATCTATTTGTAATACTTCAATGTCACGATTCGAAATCCTTCTCCAGCAGTTATAAATGCAGCAAAAAGCTGTCAGCAAAAAGCGACACTCAGATTCCAGCGGCGTTTCCGAAATATCCTGCAGTAGTCTTTTAAGATGTATGCTCCAGCATACAAAACAACTTCATCGTACCATCTCCCACTGGCTGATTATCCCGGTAATGCCTCATTTGGGAATTGGCATTCTCATTGCATAAGACTTAACCGAGATGTGATTAGGGGGGATTGTGATGGGAACTGAGGGGGCTTTAAGGTTATTATCCGATTACATGAAAAAGGGGGCACAAGATTATCCGGATAAACCGGCGTTCATCTTCCGGGAACAACGGGTAAGCTACCGGGAATTCGCAGAAAAAACAGAAAGATTCGCCCGTTACCTTCTTAAAATGGGGGTGCAAAAAGGAGACCGCATTGCCTATATTTTTATTCCCCGACCGGAGTTTTTCTATCTTTATATGGCAGCCTCCAGGATCGGGGCCATTATAGTGGGGATGAGCACCAGATACACCGCCAACGAGATGGAGTTTATTTTAAAGAACTCGGAGGCCAGTTATATAGTTACCATGGCCACTATGTATGATATTGATTACCAGGAGCGGCTGGGACAAATCCTGCCGAATTGTCCCCTGGTTAAGCACATAGCGGTGGTTGAGGGGGCTCCGGTTCTGGAAAATGCGGTGTCTTTTGAAGAAATCATAAATGACGAATATTCGGAATATGTCGGGGCGTTAGAAAAAAGGGAAGCCGAAATTAGCACTCACGACGGTCTAATCATCGTCTACACCTCGGGCAGCACCGGTCAGCCCAAGGGAGCCTTAATGTCGCACCAGAATATCATACATATGAGTCTGGTTGAGATCTCCCAGTGTGAGGCGGTGCCCGAGGATATCTGGCTAAACCACCTGCCGGTAAACCATGTCAGCGGGGCTACTGAGGTTGGGGCTACCTCCATAGTCGCTAATTCCACCCAGATATTGGAGCCTTTTAACCCGGTTCGGGTTTTAGAGATTATCCAGAAGGAACGGGTCACGATTTTGGGGCAGGTTCCTACCATGTATGCCATGGAATTCGCTCAGCCGGATTATGATAAATATGACCTTTCTTCCGTGCGTATTGTGCTGATCAGTGGGGCCATGGCCCCCATGGAATTGCTCACCAAAATGGTCAACACCATATGCCCTA
>JBLMZW010000122.1:0-5572 GCA_050259035.1 Chitinophagales bacterium
ACATGGTACGTACCGAAGTTCGCAGTAAGCAGGCCGACTCCCATCTGGGACATGTTTTTGATGATGGCCCGGCACCTTCAGGGTTAAGGTATTGTATTAATTCGGCCGCTCTTCGTTTCATCCCTAAAGAAGAAATAGAAGCAGAAGGCTACGGCGCTTACTGTATCCTTTTCGATAAATGACATAGCAGCTATTAATCTCACTATCGGTTTTAAGACCACACTAGTTAAGACTTTGTATCACTATCCAATACCAACCAGCGCATCAAGGGGAGCATTATTTAGGTTCCCAATAACACCTTTTGGGAGAGGTAATTTTATCTTCCTTCTTCAGCTGATTCATGGCCTTATCTACTTCTTTTTTATCCAGGCCAGTTAATTCTGAGATCTGCCCTGAGCTTAACGGCTTTCCTGATTTAACCATAGCCTCCAAAACAGTTTTTACTGAATCCACTATCGAGCACGTCCTTTCCATTATTTCAAAATCGAATTATAAACCCTGTTTTTTCTCCTTTATCAAAACCTGCATTTTCGTAAAAGTTCAGGGTTCCTTCATCTTTTCTGCTGGTCATCAACATTACCTTATAACAGTTGTTTTCGTTGGCGGTTTCAACTGCCTTGCGCAGAACAGCTGTTCCATAGCCCCTCCTTCTATAGTTAGGATGAGTAACCACCTGTTCAATTAATCCATAAGGTCGAGCCGATCGGGTAAGATTTTTTATTATAGCCAGACTACATGAGGAAACCAGCATCCCGTCTTCTTCAATGACGAAATAGAAAAGCCCGGGATCAGATAGAATACTTGACCAATGTTCCATTAAAGCTTTATTTATTTCGAGCTTGGGGTCAGCATGATTGAGATAATTATACAAAGACAACAGGTTTTCTAACTCATCTACGCGGATTAAACGAACTTTTTCTAACATTACAATGACTCCAAAAACTTATTTCAATCCAGGCAAGATCTTACAGCTTCAATCGGCATCGAGGTTCTATCCGTTACCGCTTCCACACTCAAACCTTGCGCTAACAACCGTTTTATTACCGCGGTCATTGGTTCTCCTACTTCTATTATGTACCCATCCGGATCAAAAAATCGCAGAACCCTTTGTCCCCAGGGCTGTTCATTGATCGGGTGAACCAGTTTAACCTGTGCAATGAAAATTTTCTCTTGTAGTCCTTCGATCTCTTCGGTTTCAAAATAAAGCTCAACATTATGATTATTGTTCGTAGATACGGTTAGAGAATCTCCTAATACTTTGGCGTAGTCCTTCTTAAAAATAGAAAAACCGCCGCAATAAATAACGCATTCACCGTGGTCCAGTTCAACCGTCTGTTCTAAAAGGTTTTCGTAAAAATCTCTGGACCTTTGAATACCTTCTACAAATAACACCGATGACTTGAAATTAAGTTTCATGTTTTCCCCTCAATGAAGTAATTAATTTTACAATACACTAACGGCAGCCTTACTGGAAAGCATTTTGGTTTTAACCGACCGGAATGTAATCGTTAATTCACACACTTTTTTCGATAGGTGGAGTTAAACAACTTAAATAAAAACTGGGGCACTCTTTAACTAAGTCTAGATGTTGACATGGTGTTTATATTTTATTATGTTATTTGTAACATATGTAACAGTGACATATAAAAAGGGGGGTAGCTAGAAGAATGTGATTTTAGTCACTTGGAATTGTTGAATTATAAAAGTTTCGAAAGAAGGATGAACTGTCATGAAAGAACCAAACATTTTTAAATCGGAAGCAGGACGTAAGTCAATTCTAGCAGCGTATGACCAGATAATGAGACAATGGCCGCTCCCTTACGAATCAAAGATTATTCCAACGCGGCACGGTGAAACACATATCGTAGCCTGTGGAAGTGAGAAATCCCCATCACTTATTCTCCTGCATGGCAGTGGTTCCAACGCGACCATGTGGATTGGAGATGTTTCTATATTCGCCAGTAGCTACCGGGTTTATGCCATTGACATACCTGGTGAGCCAGGTAAAAGCGAGCCAGTGAGACGCGAATTGGAAGGCCCGGCTTATGCGGAATGGATGCAGGATATTTTTTCGGGGCTGGGAATTCAAAAAGCCTACATGCTGGGAATGTCCCTGGGGGGTTGGATGGCACTTCGATTTGCCACGGTCCATCCAGATATGATTGAAAAATTGGTATTGCTTTGTCCCGCAGGGGTAACACAACTAAGATTGTCTTTTGTTTTCCGGATATTACCTCTAATGCTTATGGGGAAAACAGATCGAGTTATTCAAATTATCAACGGTAACGTGGATATGCCGGAAGAAGCAATGGCGTACGTAAAGCTTATCAACGCGAATTTTAATCCTCGGACCGCCATCCCTGTCTTTGCTGATGAGGAAATGAAGCGGCTCACTATGCCGGTTCTCGCGATTACTGGCGCCAGAGATGCCTTTTTTCCTTCCGCTAAAACGGTAGCCCGGTTATCCAAACTGGTTCCGAACGTTACAACTATACTGCTTCCTGAGGCCGGACACCTTCTAATTAATCAAACGGAGCGGGTTATGTCTTTTTTGAATTTGTAGTAACGGATTTATCACTTTGACTCTTGTTTCTATTAAACTGGATACTTAAAAACCATTATTTAAAACGGTTTATTAAAACCAAGGTTAACTTGGCTTTCGAAAACGATAGCCGGTAGTCTCATAACCGAGATTTCTGTAAAACTGATGTGCTTCCTCTTCCCGTCCGAAACCACTAACCAGCCAGGTGCCAATACAACCATACTCACGGGCCAGTGTTTCGGCAAGCTCCATTAATCGTCTTCCTATTCCGCGATTGCGCTCTGCCGGCTCCACAATAATAGCCGATATTTCACCATACCGGCTTACGCTTTCAATGTTTTCACGAATGCGAAAAGCGAATGTTCCAACTACCCGCTCGTCGTCCTCACAGACATATATTGAGTCGAACAAGCTATGGGTAATAAAATCCAGCCGGTTGCGCATCGCTTCTATGGTCATGTTTTCACCAGATAGCTCCGACATCAGCCTTGCCAATGCCGGGAGATCACTTTCCTGGGCGGGTCGTAGTTTCAATGACAATCACTCCTATTATTTTATTAGCTGATACTAAATCCTTTTAATAAATGAACAGAAATGGGTAGTCTTCTTTATTTTTGCCCAAACACCTAATCATGAAGACCACAAATAGGGTTCTCGGCCTCTCCAATATCGGTCGTTTTTTTCGAATCCAAATCCTCCTCAGCAGGATTTGTTTCTGCAAGATTGAAATTCCCCCATTGGATCAGGGGAACAAGAACACTGCTTTGTAAACTGCATCCTCGAGATGTAAGCGAATATTCAACACGCGGTGGAACCTCTGGGAACAGCTGCCGGCCAACAATTCCCACCTCCTCCAGTTCTCGCAAACGCAATGTAAGTGTATTGGGGCTGATTTCAGGCAGCAATTTTCTTAATTCCCCGAATCTTTTGGTTCCGCTGCATAGTTCTTTTAAGATGGATATCGTCCATTTTGAACTTAGAATCGATAATGTCTTTTGAACCACACAATTATTTTGACTGTCAGATTCTCTCGTTTTCATCGCAATACTCCCTTTAAGTGTTATTAGTATAAAATCTATAACTACTTCACATTTTATACTATTGCGATAAACTAGGGTATATTATCCATTTACCTTTTCATATTAAGGAGGCAAACGGCATGAAAATAATGGCCTTTATAGGCAGTCCCAGAAAAAACGGCAACACCGATATTTTAATTGAACAGATTCTCCAAGGTGCCAGGACAGCAGGCGCGGAAGTCAAAAAAGTGTATATTAACGATTTGAATTTTAAAGGTTGCCAAGGGTGCCGGTATTGTAAAACCCATGATAAATGTCGCCAGGAAGATGATATGACCCCACTCTATGATGAGATTATTCAAGCCGATGCCATAATTCTTGGTTCACCGATTTACATGTTTAACGTCACCGGACAGACTAAACTGTTTCTTGATCGCTGGTATGCTTTAATCAGAAAAGACCAATCATTGCGTCTTCCCCCCGGTAAGAAATCTATCTTGGTCTTTACACAGGGCAATGCCGATGAGAACGCTTTTGAATATTCCTTTTCTTTAGTGTCCACATTATTCAGAATGTCCGGAATGGACACCGAAACTCTTATAGCAGCGGGCGTTAATGAAGCAGGTGAAGTTCGTCGCAACGAAAGACTTATGAAGGAGGCGGATAGACTAGGCCGTTGTCTGGTGAAAGGCAGGGAAGTAATTAGTTAAATATACGATTACAAGGCCATTAACGATTAGTAGATTATTCCAGAAGTATCTTGATCATTTTCTCCCGGTTTACGATAAATTCACGCGTAATATTGTAATGTTCCGTTTCCTCATAATTGACCTTGGTAAAACCGTCTGAATGCAGCTGCAAAATATGGGCCTCTGGATATCCCATAATGATTGGGGAATGGGTGGCAATAATAAACTGAGACTTTTGCTGAACCAAATCATGAATTCTTGATAATAAAGACATTTGACGTAGGGGAGACAAGGCTGCCTCCGGCTCATCGAGAATATACAAGCCATGTCCTCCAAACCTATTCATAACTACCGATAGGAAAGCTTCTCCGTGTGATTGATCATGCAGGGACTTACCCCCATATGAATTTATTATCGTCTGACCTCCTGGTCCTTCATCAAGTTTTTCTATATTAGTAGCAACATTATAAAAACTCTCGGCTCTTAAAAAGAAACCGTCCCGTGGTCTTTTGATTCCTTTTATCAATCTAATATATTGGTATAGGTCGGAATGAGATTCCCTGGTTGAAAAGTTGAAATTTAGGGTTCCACCTTCCGGGTTAAACCCCCAGGCTACGGCAATCGCTTCTAGAAGGGTTGACTTGCCCATTCCATTTTCACCAATAATGAAGGTTACGTTCGGATGAAATTCAATAACATCCGAACCACGAAAGACCGGTAGAAAAAATGGATACCCATCAACCCAGCCGGGCTTTTCCTTCAGTAATTGTATTTCCCTCAAATAACAGTTTTCAGAAAACATATTTTATCACCTAAGCTTATCCTATCATTAGAAAGCAGCTTATTAAAATCGTATCTATAAAAGGACTTAAATAGATTACTTGTGATAAGGCTCAATGGTTAGAGGCTTAGACAGTTGGGGCACACTTTCCGGCATTCCCAACACTGAATCTGTAACTGCCCTTCCTGGCGCTGAAATGCGAAAGTGGCGCATTTTCTTTGCTGCATAAGTTCGTCTCCTAGTGCGCCCACCGGGCACGCTTCAATGCACAATTCGCAATCAGGAAGGCACGCTTCGTAATCGGCCGCCCGATCCGGCTCCAAAACCGCAGAGGTTACGACTGCGCTTAACCAAATCATGTTGCCGAAAGTTTTATTGATTAGAAGGGTATTTTTGCCGAGCCGACCTAATCCAGCTAAGACCGCGGCATGTTTAAGCGAAATCGGTCCCCGATTTCGGCCATTGTTCCATTGGCTAGTGATAGCTTTTATCGGGACCGCATCAATACCAAGGGATTTCAGTTTCTTGACCATTGCACTTG
>JBLMZW010000123.1:0-5517 GCA_050259035.1 Chitinophagales bacterium
TTACTAATGTCGCTTTTTCTACTCAGACCAATGTGACCTATATGATGGTGAAAACCAAATATGGGACCTCGGTTTACCGCACCGATGCCAATAACCATGTACGGAGAGTGATTAACAATGCTTCGATTGGACGTATCGCTATAATGCAAAGTGAGGATCGGCTTCTTTACGATAATGAAAAAGGTGTGGTTTACTCACTTCGTAATAGCGGCCGACGGATCCGGATTTCACCGGAAGATGATAAGTATGCTTTAATCGGTACTGATCAGAATGATAACATTTATCTGGCCCGGCTGAGTAGTCCAGGGGTGGTGAACAGTGTACTAAAGGGTAGTATTAATGGGGATTTTCAGGAACATAAAATCCTTGATAATCCCTATCCGCTGGCTTCCGTAACTATCGATTATGACGGTAAATTACGATTAACTTAATGGCAATCCCTTGCGTCCTACGAAAACAGTTCACCATGCAATTTCTAGGGAGTAGAATAATTCTCAATAACAAAGACCACCCTATGGTAGTGATTGCTCTACCATAGGGTGGCATCTTTAATAAAATAAATTTACCTCTTCATCAATCCTCGTACCGGAGTATAAACCGAGGCCTTAAGAACTATAATCATGCCCGGGGCAAGCAGTTTTTTAAAATGGGGCCGGGCAGCTGCCACCGTCGGATAATACGCTATTCTTTCTCTGGGATAGCCTGCGGCCACTGCCCCTCGAACATACTCCTTTCCCCATTTACCAATGGCCAAAACCTCTTTAATCTCGGTTTCGGCTATCACCTTCCCTGCTTCATAGTGAACCTGACGTGCATAGAGGGCAATTCTATTTGAAGGCCGTTCCATATCCCCTAGTACCAGGGCCACATGATGCTGTACGGCTAGCGAACCAAGTGCTCTAATCAATAACCGTGTTGAATCGGGATTAGCGTTAAAGTTGTCATTGATTATTAAAGAGTTGTTTTTCCCCTGGTGTACCCTGAGCCTGCCATTAACCGGATAAAACTTTGACAACCCGCTAGCTATTTCATTGGGACTCATTCCCACTTGCAGACCAACTAAAACTGCGGCCAGAGCATTGCCGACATTATATTTCCCGAAGGTGTTAATCCGGCAGCGAAACTTGATCCCTATCCCATTAACCGTAAAAATAGTTCCCAGACCATCAAGTTTTATATCTGATGCCCATAGATTACACCTGGGAGAAAACCCATATCGAAGAACCAGCCCGCCGAATTTTTGTACTGGCATGGCTTTGATATTCTCATCTTCTCCATTCAAAATCAGGGTACTGTCTTTGCCCATATAACTTAAAACCTCGGACTTAGCAGCAATGATATTCTTGATAGAGCCTAACCTTACGGCATGAGCCCTTTGAATTGATGTTACCACCACAATATTGGGATTGATTAATCGGGTAGAGAGGCCGATAATCCCTCTCCCCAACATACCGGCTTCGATAACTGCCGATCGATGTCCGCCGTTAACCCGAAAAATGCTGTTAGCTACCCCATCAGGCAGGTTATCGTTCATATAACTAACCATGGGCTGCAGCTTTTCCCGCAATACCGCACCAATCATTTCTTTCGTCGTAGTTTTGCCGGCGCTGCCCATCACCTGGATAAACGGGATACCTAGCTGTCGCCGGTAAGCCCGGGCCAGAGCCAGGTAGGAGTTACCCAGATTGCCTACTTCTATAACAGCTATATTATTTTTCCGCCATCTGCTGAGATCAAGCAGCTTTCGATCCCGTACCAATATGCAGGCTACGTGATACTTGTTTAAGGTCGACAACAGTCTTTTCGCATTAGCCTTCGGATTGGCCAAAAAAGTAATTCGACCGGGATGCGCCCCTCGCCATCCACCGATATGCAGAGGAATGTATTGGCTCGGGTTACCTAAAATTATACGTCCGCCAATTACAGCCGCTATTCGTTCGAGAGTTAAGCTGGGCAATAGGACCGGCCCCTTTCACTTCCTTCCATGTATTCCCATATTATTCAGGTAATAGAGAATTTGAATCTAGTATCAATACGGTGGTGAGGGAATATCAACACTCGGAAAACCAGGCTGCTTTTTATAACCCGTGATTTTCATCAATACACTGAACGAAACACCTTTTACCTGTATAAGGAACTGTCTAAGATTCTTGATCTCAAGCTTTGGTATTATCGGGGGGATATCAGGGCTATTCTGGTTAAAAGCGGATTTAAACCTGACTTTATCTTGTTGAATGATTTGAAAGAGACACGCTGTCCTGAAATTACCGGGTTATCTGCACTCAAGATTCCCTGGGGAATTATCATGCATGATATTCATTACCAGGAAACCAAACGCCGGGAATTTATTAAAAATAATCAGGTGCGTTATATCTTTTCCATTTACCGGGATGCCTTTATAAAGAGGTTTCCGGAATACGTATCAAGAATGTGCTGGCTGCCGCATTGGGTAAATACCGACATTTTCAGGGATTACGGGTTAACCAGGAACATTAACTGGCTGATGATGGGAAAAAGGGCTTCCTATTACCCATTACGGGAAAAAATATACCGGGTTATGAAAGGTAAACCGGGGTTTGTCTACCACCCCCACCCTGGCTATCGCCAGGTGAGGAATCAAGAGCAGGGAGTATTTGTAGGCGAGCGTTATGCCCGGGAAATCAGTCGGGCCAAAATGTTTCTTACCTGTGACTCCAGTTTCCACTATCCGCTGATCAAGTATTATGAAGTGCTGGCCTGTAAGACCCTGCTGTTGGCTCCTGCTTCACGGGAACTGCACGATCTTGGCTTTATCCCCGGCTCCAATTTTGTAGCTATTAACCAAGACAACTTTTTACGCCAGGCCAGCTATTATCTGAAGAATGTAAACGAGCGGCAGCATATTGCGGAGGCAGGTTATAAAATGGTGCGTGCCCGGCATTCGGCCGCTACCCGAGCCGAACAACTCAAGCGGATGATCAATGATATCATAGGCGGTTAATTTCAGCTTCTGGCAGCTGAATGGAGGTAAGAAAATGGCGGGAAAGTCTTATCCTCGTTTACCCTACCTGTCCTGGACCAAAAGCCCGTCTACAACCATAACCATTCGTTATGGCAGCTCCTTACCGGCTGTTGACAGTATCTATTACGGCGAACAGGGCAAGCTTGACCACCATGTCAATACTAATTATGGTACCGAGAAAGAAGTAACACTAAGAGATCTCAAACCTGGTACCAGATATAGTTACCGAATTAGCGGCTATAAAAGTGTATATAACTTTCGTACTGCACCGCTATCAGGTGCCCCTTATTCTTTTATAGTTTATGGAGACTTTGCCAGCGGGGGGAATTTGAAAGTCAAACAGCGGCTATACCAGGAGGTACGCAGAGAATACCCTGCATTTCTCATTCTTACCGGAGATGTGGTATCGAACGGTAATTCTGTTTACTTTTGGCGCCGAGACTATTTTGATCCAGGAGGTATTATCACATCTTATTTCCCGATGATGATAGCCCATGGTAACCATGATGGGGGATACCTATATAATTACTACTTAAGTTACCCAGGAAATGGACGCTGGTATAGTTTCTTGTATGGTAATGCACAGTTTTTGGCCATAGACACTGAACTAGATTATTCCACCAATAGCCCTCAGTATCGCTATGTAGGAGATATCCTTGCTAATACCAAAGCGAGATGGAAGATTGTATATCTGCATAAACCTCCCTATTCCACTAATACCGGTCATCATAGTGATCTTAAGGTGCGGGCAGTTTTATCTCCCCTCTTTGAAAAATACCGGGTAGATATAGTCTTCTGCGGTCACAACCATGGTTATGAACGTACTCGTCCAATCTGGCATAATCAGGTTAATCAGCAAAAGGGCGTTACCTATATCACTACTGGCGGAGGCGGAGCGATTCTTACACCCTTTGTACCCTGGAAGCGATTAAATGCAGTGGAAAAGAGATGGAGTTTGGTCAGAGTTGTCAGCCACCATTATTTGCTGGTCAATGTTAATAGACAACGCTTGTACATCCAGGCTAAACGGGCAAATGGAAGCATCATTGATGAGTTTGCACTAACCAAGCAATAAGGATAACGAATGTCTTACGGATGCTCTTTAAGTTTTGTCTCCTAGACCGTAAAGTTAAAACAGCAGTTGTAGTTGTTCCGACTTTATTTTTATGGGAAGTTGAGAGGATACTCAGAAGCCCTAGGTTTAGGGAGTGTCTGGTACCGACTTTATTATTCCCTGACAAACTTTTGGTAAGCAAGTGCCACCTTCGAATTAGGTGGCACTTTTTTTGCCTTCGTCTATACCATCTTCGTACAACGTTTTTTGAAATCCCGTATTTGCGAGCAGTGCCTCTAATAGTATCACCGTTCTCAATCTCCTTGACTACTTTGACACGAATTTCATGACTATACTTGATCATATAAAAAGTGCACATCCAAACATTGAACTTTTTTGTCCAACATTTTGGGTGCACTTCACTAAGGGTGGGCTACTCCTGTGCTTTACGATTTTTAAATTGTCTTATCATTTCATTGGTGAGACTTAATCGGTCATCTTCAACTTCTATTTCATCACGATGGACCCACACAGCCTCTGAAAGTTCATTTGTGTCCATAGTTATGGCCGTATCGCTGCCAAGTTCTGCAAAGTATCCTAAAAGCAGGCTTTCAGAAAAACCCCACGGCTGAGATTTGTAATAGGTTATGTTTTTTACCCCGAGTCCTACTTCTTCCCTAACCTCTCGTTTAATAGTTTCCTCGGCGCTTTCCCCAAACTCTATGAATCCTGCTACCAGGGCATATTTCTTATAATCTCTGTTAGCATATTTGGTCATCAAAAGCCTGTCACCATCGGTAACTGCGACGATTACGACGGGGGCAATCTTGGGATATATGCTGTTTTTGCAGTTATTACAGAACAGCATTCGCTCTGTGCTGGCATGTTCCAGCTTATTGCCACATCTTCCACAAAGTCGATTATCCTGGTACCACCGTGCTAAGTGATAGGCAGAAATACCGGCAAAAGCCAGATACTTGGGAGTTGCTTTGCGTAATATACTTAAACTTTCGAAATGATAGTCACTGATTGTGATTTCCTTTTCTGTTTGCGCAAGAAAGAATTCCATCTCATTAATTTTAAATAAATAGATGTATTTAACATCAACAGCTTTAAAATCGCTATACCTCGGATAATGCAGTTCGTTATTTATTGTTTTCACCAAAAGTTTATTCCCATGGAAAAGCAGGACCACACTATCGTTATTGGGACTTTTATCAACATACTCATTGGAAAATTGGTGGGGGAAGATATCCTGAATCATCGGTTACGCCTCACTTAACCAGTGATTATTAGTACCAGAAATATTATGTACCTGCACCCTACATCCGTCCAGGGGTTAATATGATTAGCCTACCCCCGGCGCTACGATGTCAGTCCTTATCCTGAAGTTTACGATACAAGCCCTCCTGCTAGTTGAATTTTACCTCAAAACTAACCAAGTGGATCAGGCCAAGATGGG
>JBLMZW010000124.1:0-4605 GCA_050259035.1 Chitinophagales bacterium
CCCGCGACCAGGGCTGGCCACAGGTAACGGTATTGCGCTGATGATAAGATGGCTTTCCTGACCTTAAACCACTGACTACAGGATAACCCTATTATTAATAGGAAGAAAAGCAGACCAGGCAATCCGCTGTCAAGTGCGGTCTGAAGGATGCTGCTATGTACCAGGGCCACGTTATAATAGGCGGTTTGGTACTGAAACTGCAGCGAAGCCCAACCGGCACTCCCGGTCCCTAACCAGGGATAATCCCCGATAATCGATAGAGCATCCTTATAATAAATGAGTCGCCCGAGAAACTCAGAAGCTCCGGTGCTTATGGCCCTGCTTCCCAGGTCGGCGGTGTATATCAGGAATAAACCTAAAAGCCCAGGAAGAACGATGGCCAGGATATGTCTCATCCAGAGGCTAATACCGGATTTTTCCCGCCGGCGATCTTGAATCATGACTGCTAGGAACGGCAATATTACCAGGCCTGATAAGAGAATCAATAAGGAATATGTCAGGTGGTGGCTGGAATACTGGCTGTAAGACAACAGCCCGACAACGGCAGAAAACAAACAGAACAGGGGAGCAGGCAGAGCCCACCAGGTTTTATCTTCTTTTCCCGCCAGGATGTAAGATAACAGCATCGATACAGGCCAAAGCAGCCAGACAGCTCGCGAGCCGGTGAAGCAGAGTGCGGTGGAACAAAGGTAGATACCGGCAAAGCCAAAGCAGCGAAAAGACTTTGGCCCCTGCCAGGGAATGCTTGATAAACCCAGTATGATTGATACCAAAAGGTATATGGCGGTAGTGTTGGCATAGCCGAAAACCGCCTGCATACGACCGGCCCTCATGGCATTGGACAGGAAGAAGTCAGTAGCCAGGGGACTGAACCCGATAAGAGCGACCAGTATTCCGCTTATAAAAACCAGACGATATATTGCTCCCAGCCGCTGGGGCGGGATTTTTAAAGAAATGATAAGGATTGCGAAATATAAAAGATTGCGGCCGAAACCTATAAGCCCTTCGCCAGGATCAACTCCGGCCAGGCTGGAAGCCAGGTTTATAGTCAGGTAAACCGCTCCTGCCAGTAAAAGAAGCCAGGCATGTTTAACGGTGATATTGAGAAGGGTTAGAAATGCTAGAGGCAAAAACAACACCGTCACTGCCAGGTATTCTACGGGAGCAAAAAGCCCTTCAAAAAGCGGGGCAACGAGAATAAACAAAGCTATCGCAGTAAAACTTAGACCGGTTATTTTATCCGCCTGATAATTGTCTTTAAGTATTTTCGTGGCCAAAATGGGTACCTCTTTATGTAACCTTTTGAAATTAATAAAGAATGCCGCCAAATCTAGTGTACCGCAGATAATAAAATTAGAAAACGGTTATAAGTGACAAGGATTAGCCGGAGTCTAAAAACGGTTGCAAGCGTTGTCCTTAAATGCTGCCAAAATCTCGTGATCCTGGGCTTGCGCGCTGGCAGGAAATGTAATACTGTGTAATATAGCATAGGACATACATGTCCTGGAGGGACGAAAGAGGGGGGAGACCAAACGGCAGAGCAGGTATACATACTGGCCCACGATCTGGGGACTTCAGGCAACAAGGCCTGTTTGTACCGGATAGACAAGAAAATCGAACTGGTTGATTCTTTTCTGGTGGAGTATCCCTTATACTCTACTCCGGATGGCGGTGTAGAGCAAAACGCAGAAGATTGGTGGAAAGCGGTATGCGAATCCACCCGGGCTCTTATTAACCGCTCAGGTCTTAATCCTTCATATATTAAGGGGATATCATTCTGTTGTCAGATGCAGGGCTCGGTTCTGGTGGACCGGCAGGGAAAGGTACTGCGAAACCCCATGATTTATCTGGACGGAAGATCCACCCAGCAGATTGCCCGCTACCTGTACAATGGCCTGCTGAAAATTGATAAATGGAACATGTTTACCACTCTTAAGTCTTTAATTATTACTGGAGGTATAGCCGGAACCGCCAAGGACCCACTCTGGAAGTACCTCTGGGTAAGGGATAACGAACCGAAAGTCTTCGAGAAAACTTATAAATGGCTGGATGTCAAAGACTGCCTTACCCTGCGCTGCACCGGCAATTATGGCATGACCGGGGACTCAGCCCATCTAACCTGGGTTTATGATACCCGTCCCGGGAAACAGCAATGGTCGAAATCACTTTGTAAAAAGTTTGATGTAAACATGGAACACCTGCCACCGGTTATTCAATCAACTGGTGTGGTTGGAGAATTGACTGCCCAGGCGGCGGAAGATATGGGCTTGGTGAAGGGCATACCGGTATTCGGCGGAGGGGGAGATACCTCCCTGACGGCTGTCGGGTCCGGCTGCCTGGAAGAATTCGATACTCATATCTACGTCGGCACCTCCGGCTGGGTGGTTTCCAATGTCAACAAACGGCTGGTAGACGTCTCGAATTTTATTGCTTCTATAATCAGCGCCATCCCGGGAGGCTACAGTTATTCAGCCGAACAGGAGACCTCCGGCCTTTGTCTGCAATGGGTACGGGATCACTTGGCCCTTGATGAGATCGGCATGTACCTTGATGCCCAGCACATTGCGGATAAGAACGAGGAATACAACAGCCTTTTTGACTTCCTGAACGAGGTGGTATCTCAAACCGACCCCGGTTCGGGAGGTGTAATATTCACTCCCTGGCTGCATGGCAACCGGTCGCCCCGGGAGGATCCCCATAGTCGGGGAATGTTCTTTAACCTCAGCATCAACACCGGCAAACGGCAAATGATCCGTTCGGTTATGGAAGGAGTATCGTTTCACAAACGCTGGATGTTGGAAGCCATGGAGAAGAAAATCCCCAAAAGAGAAACCCTGCGTTTCGTAGGCGGCGGAGCCCGGTCAGATGTATGGTGTCAGATTATGGCCGATGTTACAGGAAGAAATATCGAGACCATAGATAACGCTCAGAATGCGGGAACCATTGGAGCGGCCGTGGTTTGTGCCGTAGGGCTTGGCCTAATGTCCTTCCCGGCGGCCAAAGCCTTAATTCCAACCAAAAAGAGCTATTCTCCGCGCCGGCAGTTTAAGGAAATGTACGACCTTAATTACTCATGCTTTAGCAAACTCTACGATAATAATAAAAAGCTATTTGCTGCGCTGAACCAGCCGCACTAGCGCTAAAAAGATATTATAAGGAGGCTGAACAATTGGGAAATTATGACCAGTACAAAGAACAGGTTTTAATGTATAGCCAGTTAATGTTAGCCCGGGGATATACGGTTGGAACCGGCGGTAACATATCGGTTCTGGTGGAAGGTGAAGAAAAGGTAGCTGTTACCCCCTCGGGACGGGACTATATGGATTTAACCGTTGATGATATCTGTGTGGTTAATTTTGACCTTTCTACCGTGGAAGGCAGCTATCAGCCCTCGATTGAGACCGGAATGCACATAACGGTTTATCAGAATCGTGCTGATGTTAACGCGGTAATTCATACTCATCAGGTATATGCCAGTGTTTTCGCCCTCACCGGACAACCCCTGCCGCCATTGTTTGACGAGGTGGTCATGAATATTGGCCCGATAGTCGATGTAATTCCCTATGGACTCTCCGGCAGCGCTGAACTGGCGGCCAATGTAGCCAGTAAACTGGGCAATCGCTGTGCCTGCTACCTTCTGCAGAACCACGGGGCATTATGTCTGGGTACATCGCTGGAGAAAGCCTTCCGCAATGTTGAACTGCTGGAGAAAACGGCCCATGTATACAGTTATGCTTTATCGACCGGGCAAAAACCTCTTCAACTGCCTGAAAACATCGTTACCATGCTGACCGGGGTCATGCATTACAAGCAGGATCAAGAAATCGAGCGCAAGAAAAGTCTGAAAGCCTGATGATACTGCTTGAGAAGGGTAGGATTAGGTTACTTTAATCCCGCCTAACCAAAAGGGAGGACGCCTCGATGAACGTAATCCACTTCTGGGATATGGACGATACCCTGATGGACGCTGACAGCGATGTATCGTGGAAACTTTTTATGATCGAAAAGGGACTCGCATCCGAGGAGGATCTGGCTTCTATGAGCCAGTTCTGGACTGACTATCTGGCCGGTTGCCTGGATCCCGTTCGTTTCATGGAATTTCAACTGCGCGAATTCCGAGGAAAACCTCCTGAAGAAATGCAGATCCTGGCCCAACAACACTTTGAAATATCAATTAAACCCCGGTGTTTCGAGAAAGCCCGGTTAACGATTAGTAATACCACTCAAAATGGCGAGATTAACTGCATTATCACTGCCTGCAACCGTATAGTTGCCACCCCCATCATTAATCATTTCGGAATTGATGAGGCTATTTGCACCGAATTGGAAGTAATAGATGGGGTATTTACCGGGCGCTATCTGGGGGCTTATTGCTCGGGGAAAGAAAAAATACCCCATATGGAAGAGTTCTGTCGGAAGCATGGTACTGAATTAAAGAAGGCTTGGTACTACGGGGATAGTATTGCGGATATTCCGATTATGGAAGCGATAGGTCATCCGGTCGCAGTCAATCCCAAAGCCGAATTACTGGACTGGGCCCAGAAAAAGTCCTGGCCGATACTTGATTTTCGAGAAATGTCCTGAGTCCCGTTAAGTGCGTAATAG
>JBLMZW010000125.1:0-20884 GCA_050259035.1 Chitinophagales bacterium
ATCGAAATTTTCTGGTGTCAAGCTCTGCTGACCATCAGACAATGCCTCAGCGGGGTTCTGGTGAACCTCTATCATTAAACCATCGCAGCCCGCGGCAACCGCAGCTAAAGCCATAGGCTCAACCATTCTCCATTTGCCGGTTCCATGACTGGGATCGACAATTATAGGTAGATGCGTTAATTTCTTAATAGCTGGAACCGCACTTAAGTCGAGGGTATTTCGGGTATAGTTTTCGAAAGTTCTTATACCGCGTTCACACATGACAACATTAGGATTCCCCGAAGAAACAATGTATTCCGCTGCCATTATCCATTCTTCGATTGTTGCTGAAGGACCCCGTTTCAAGAGAACGGGTTTGTCGGTCTTACCAACCTCGCGAAGAAGAAAAAAGTTCTGCATATTGCGGGCGCCTATTTGCAGCATATCAGCATAGCAAGCGACCGTTTCAACTCCCCGGGGATCCATGACCTCGGTTACTACAGGCAACCCAGTGAGTTGACGTGCTTCGGCCAGTATTTCTAATCCTTCTACTTCTAACCCCTGAAAACTATATGGTGAGGTCCGAGGTTTGAAGGCTCCTCCGCGCAGCATACCTGCTCCGGCTTTTTTGACTAGCTGTGCTGCCTCCATGAACTTATCCCTTCCCTCGACCGCACAGGGTCCCGCAATTATTAACAGGTTTCCATTGCCTATTTCGGCTGGTCCTATTTTTATTACTGTGTTATCACTTTTAAATTCCCTGGAAGTCAGTTTAAACGGTTTCATTATGGGAACCACTTTTTCCACACCAGGCAATGCTTCCAGGCACTCAATGTCTATCCTGCTGCGATCCCCAATAGCTCCAATTATGGTCTTCTCCACCCCCTTAGAGAGGTGAATCTGAAACCCTTGTTTACGCAATTTCTCCTGCACGGCCTCGATATCGGTGTTCGCCGCATTGTCCTCCATTACAACGACCATGTTATTCTCCCCTTTCTTTTGGGCGGAGGTGAGAAAAAAACAAAAAGCGCCAGGTTAGAAAACCAGACGCTATATTAGCCAGTCTGTTCCCACCATCCTACCGTCCTACAATATTATACTGGGCCTAACTACCAACCTACGAATTAAGCATACCATTATAATCTTCCTATTTCAATGAGTTATCTTTACTTTCCAGGTTAATAGACAGTTGCTTCAGTTTAGATGAAGCTGGTTGACCGTCGGCCTTCCAACCCCGAACTCGGTAATATTCCGGCAGCATTTTATCTAAAGGAACTATTGTTGCCGGGTTACCAGGATCTGATAATTCCTTCAGCAGACGTTTAGGAAGAATATCGTCCTCAAAAGTAAGCCCTTCCCTCATGTTGAACATTCTTTCCATATTAAAAACCCTTTCCCCCATCTGCAAGAACCGTCCAGTAGTCATTGTCAATCCGGTTGCCAGCTTAATTGCTTCAGCATGAGGAAATAGGAACCGGGTGTTAAAAGGTATAGCACCGGGCAATAGTTTACCCAGTTGGTTTAATACCGCCCTAACTTCTATTAAAATTCCGCCGATAGTTTTTATAGCTATTCCATTGGGCTTTACCCGATATAACGGGGCCGGCACCAGGGTAAAAGCAGTAAACAAACAAAACCCTGCAGTTGAAACCGCCTCCATTCCGTTTTGGAACAGCACTGTTAAGGCAGCCTTTCCTTTAGAGGTAAGAGAATCCACTTTGAGAGGACCAATGGCTTCAATAAAGACCAGATATCCTCCATTCAAGTGACATCCACCCCGATTTGAGGTTGCGTATCCCAGGCCATGGCCAACTGATCGACGGGGATCATAAGCGGCAAGTTCCAACCCTTTAGCGTGAATAGCGAAATCTTCACCGCCGTACTTTTTGGTCATTACCTTTGAACCATCGGCAAGATCACTGAAATCCCCTTCGCGGTATGCAATCTTTCTAATTGCATCACTTATATTGGTTACATCGCCAAATTTCAGTCCGAAGTTTTTAATACCTCTTTCCTGCAGTTCCATTGCATAGGCTAAAGTACCACCCATACTGATAGTATCTACTCCCAATAGGTCAGCCTCATAGTTCCAGCGATTAATCATACCTAAATCACAATTTTCTATATTTGCTCCTAAAAGCCCTATTGTTTCGTATTCGGGTCCTTTTATTTCCTTTCCATCCAGCATTACCCTTCTTTCGCAGCGAATAGGGCAACTGACGCAGCCCGAATTTCTAGTAAGGTACTTCTCGGCTAGGGCTTCACCGGATATCTCATCAGCCTGATCATAAGTTCCCCGCTGGAAATTTCTTGTAGGAAGGATACCGCTTTCCTGGCAACTCCTAACAAAACCAGCTGTTCCGTAGCGAGGCATCTTTTCTCCAGTAGCCGGGTTATTTCGAAGCATCTCTATCCATGACCTAACATATTTGCTAAACTTCGCCCGATTGTGGACGGGAATCTCCTTAGTTCCATAGGCCACTAATGCCTTCAGGTTCTTAGATCCCATTACCGCCCCAACCCCACAGCGTCCAGCAACCCTTTCACCTGAAACCGCGCAGGCATAGTTAACCAGATTTTCTCCCGCCGGACCGATTACCAGTGTTCCATAACGGCGATCAAAAACTTGCTGGCACTCTTCGGTATTCAATCCCCAAAGATGCGAACCGCTTTTAATTGCTATATTTCCATCCAGTATTTCAATATAACATGGTTCACTTGACCGACCACGTATTATCAATCCGTCATAGCCGGCTTTGCGCATCCTTACTCCAAAGATACCGCCGCAATTGGAGGAAGCAATCCCTCCAGTCATAACGTTTTTTGTTGTGATATTGAATCGGCTTGAAGATGGCGCGCCAGTTCCGGTCAAGGGTCCAGTATTAATTATTAAAATGTTATCTAAGGAGAGTGGATCAACTCCGGGCCTCAATTCATCGTAAAGGATACGAGCCGCCAAGCCCTTACCCCCAAGGTAAAAATCAACAATCTTTTGATCAATTGAATATGTATTAATTTGGCCGGTGGTTAAATTGATATCGCCGTAATGCGCTCGTATCATATAGCCACCTCCATTTCTATCCCATGCATTGGGCACTCCCGGGCGCAAACCCCGCAGCCCACACAAGCCTTCTCGTCCGATAATACCGCATAGACCCTTAGATCTCCCTTAAACTTAGGCATGGAAATAATTAACGCCTTTTTACCACATCCATCCACACATATGGAGCAGGCGGTACAAGCCGACTGGTTAACTATAGGTTTTGGCCACAGTTTTCGCGGCACCCTTTCGGCTGTGTTTCCCAAATTATCTATTACCGCTTCTCGGGTGCAGGTTCTTCCACATACACCACAATCGATGCACCGCTCCATATTTATCCGGTGAACGCTTTTTACTTCCCCCGCAACAGCAGAAACTGGACATAACTTAGCACATAGACCACAACCATTACAATTGGAATTGATGGAATAGGCCATGTTAACCTCCCCTTTGACGTTTTCCAAAATTAGAATCGTTAGAATTGAAATTAACTCATCCTAATCGGCGCTTCATTCTAGGGTCTAAAAAGGTTCGCCGGTTGGTATTAATTAATAACATAATACTATTGCTGGTATTTGTTAACAAGTTTATTGGTAATGTGATAAATCTAACTTCCCTAATTACATTTGTTTATTCTACTTATATCTGTTTTATTATTGGCCAATAAAAAAGAGAACTCACAGTTCTCTAACCTTAATGCTTCTTTTTAAATTATTCTTAATTGATACTCTTCTTTTCTAGAAAAGCAATCGATTTGACTTCCCCCATTAGTCTGGTAAAGTTCTCCGGTGTAAGCGATTGTTTCCCATCGGACAATGCTTCTTTTGGATTCTGGTGAACCTCAACCATCAAGCCATCTGCTCCGGCAGCCACAGCTGCTTTGGCGACTGGTCTTACCAGCTGCCACCTGCCTGTTGCATGACTCGGATCTACGATCACGGGCAAATGGGTTAGTTCCTTTACCAGTGGTATGGTTCCAATATCTAAACTGTTTCGGGTTAGGTTTTCGAAGGTACGAATTCCACGTTCACAAAGGATAATTTTATTGTTACCCGCGGCCATTATATATTCGGCCGCTAAGAGCCATTCCTCAACTGTTGCCGCAAACCCTCGCTTAAGGATTATGGGCATGTCCAGTCTTCCGACCTCTTGAAGCAAAGCAAAGTTCTGCATATTGCGACTCCCTATTTGAACAATATCGACAACCCCTATCATACGATTAATATCTCGTACATCAAGAACTTCGGCAGCTACAGCAAGACCTGTTTTTGATTTTACCAGAGCAAGAATATCCAAACCTTTCTCCCCCAGTCCGGAAAAGGAATAAGGGGATGTCCTGGGTTTAAATATTCCCCCCCGCAAGATGTGAACCCCAAGTTCCTTCATCGTACGAGCAATGTCAAGGTAACTATCCTCTGATTCAACCGCACAGGGTCCAGCGATGATTGTCAAATAGCCCTCACCAATCTTAAGCTGAGCATTTCCGGTCTTTATCTCTATTATTGTATTATCCTTTTTTGTTTCTCTCGACACTAAAGAATAAGGTTTCATGGTAATCCTCCAAATATATTTTACATTAGTCACCGACCAATTGAAATCTCGCGTCGGAACTTGGACTCACCAATTTTCTATATACTACCTTTCTCCTATGCCTCATTTGGTACAATATTTAACGTGTTTAATTCTTGATTTTAAGTGTTCTTAATTAGAATTGGGGGTAAAATGTAAAGTATAACGAGGGGGGTTGTAATTTGAAAAAAGCATTTAAGATAGCTATTTGCCAGATGAATATTAGAAATGATAAGAATGCCAACTTGGATAAGGCTTGTGAAATGGTAAATCAGGCCACTGACCTGGGATGCAACATGGCGGTTCTTCCTGAAATGTTTAATTGTCCGTACGTTACCGCAAACTTTCCTGACTACGCTGAGCCGGTTCCCGATGGCAATACGTCCATAGTAATGCGTAATTTGGCTCAAAGAAACGGGATTTATCTGGTCGGAGGATCTATTCCTGAATCGGACGGCGAAGGGCATGTCTACAACACCAGTACAGTCTTTAGCCCAGAGGGTCAGATGATAGCCCGCCATCGCAAGCTGCATCTTTTTGATGTGAGTATTACTGGTGGCATCAGTTTTCGAGAATCTGATACCCTCACCCGTGGTCAGGAGATTACCACTTTTGAGACTGAATTTTGTCATATGGGATTGGCCATATGTTATGATCTACGGTTTCCCGAGCTATCTCGGCTTATGGTCAACAGAGGCGCTGAAGTACTCATATTCCCAGCCGCTTTTAACACTACCACCGGTCCCGCCCACTGGGAACTACTGCTCCGCAGCCGGGCCGTCGATAACCAGGTTTGGGTAGTAGCCGCAGCACCCGCTTACGACTCTAATTTCCCTTACCCTATTTACGGTCATTCCCTGGTAGTAAACCCATGGGGCACTGTTACAGCCATGGCCGGGTCTGACGAAACACTGGTTATTGCTGATATAGATCTCCAAATGGTTTCATCTATAAGAGAAGAATTGCCACTTATTAAACACCAAAGAAGGGACATTTATCTATTACGGGAAATATGACCAAAATTAGATGGGATCACGCAATACAGACGTTCCTCTAAGATATACATGCTGTACCTGTTCTTGTTTTACTGAGGTATTATAGAGAATTAGTATTCGGATACATTTTGGTAAAGCTCCGGCCACATTGATTTCCTGAAAGCACATTAAAGGGACCTGGTTCCAGCCCATCGTCCGGGCGGCTCGTGCGGGAAACTGAGAATTGAGGTCCGGGGTTACGGTAAAAAAAGCCCCTGCGATGTCGTCTGGGCTTATCCCATTTTGTTCCACCATAAAACTTAACAATTCTTCTGTCGCCTGCAGAATTTCTTCCGAGGTATCATTCTCAACCCTGGTTGCTCCCCTTACTCCTCTAACCAATTCTTATCCTGCCTTTCAGCCAATAAAATATTGTTATTTGCGAATTTAAATCTATGGAACAGCTCTATGGCCCAACCCGATAGCAACTTCATCCAGATGGAGCAGACCAATCCCCATGAAAATAGCAACACCGATATGGTCGTGGTAACGAGCAATACCTATTTTGCCGCCAACATTTAGACCTAAAGCCTTGGGCATAATCTGACTCATTGCTTCACGAGTAGCCCCGGCTACTGCTCCTTCGTCAGGATGAGTATCCTTGATTACATTTTCTCGCTTGGCAGCGACTACTGCTCTCTCTACCACCTTACCAACAGAATTAATAAACTCGCCTCCATAATCAACGGCTACGGCTTTAATACCCTCATTATCTAGGAGGGACTTTTTTAGTTCC
The DNA here is from genome assembly GCA_050259035.1 of Chitinophagales bacterium. Classification (GTDB taxonomy): domain Bacteria; phylum Bacillota; class Syntrophomonadia; order Syntrophomonadales; family DTU052; genus JBLMZW01. The sequence continues at coordinate 6,359 of JBLMZW010000125.1, forward strand.
CCTTCCTCTTGTCTCGATGTTGAAATTGCCATTCTGATTGCCGCACTGGCAACCATTTTGCTTCCCACTTCCGGCATTCATTTCCCTCCATCCGTACTACGTTTATATTCAGTTTAACCATCTCAAAACCTGTTGTACAGATAACTACTTTACAATTGCTTTGCCCACCATAGTTATTCCCTGATTGGAAGTGACCTCAAGACCCGGTGTGGGGAACGTCAAATTGGCCGTGGTCTTTTCTATTTTGAAGACTATAGGGCGTTGATAAGCGCTGGTGTCTACCTCAATTACGTCTCCACTCACTACATGCAGTTTAACACTTCCTCCAGAAAAGCTGCCCATATTTTCATCGTTAATTAATACCCTCGCTTTTCCTAAAGTACTGTAATCTTTCACTATAATTTTTAATGATCCCATAGAAGAAGTAACGGTTTGTTCTTCGTTTTCTTGAATAGACTCGTGCCATGCAGCAATTGGTACGTCTATCTTATGCCCTTCAAGTCTCTCGTCTAAGCTAAGATAAAACCGGAATGTGTCCCGAGTCATAAGTCCCTGAACAACTACCAACAAAACAAGCCCTAAAACCAGGAAACGAAGCAGGTATTTTTCGATCAAGTTCATAACCTTCACGGCTATCCCCCGTTCACAATTCTTCCCTCTATCTTATGCCCGAAAGGATAAGGTTATCCCCTTCTTTGAACCAGGTAACCATTCACAGAAAATGAGCATATAGCCGTTTCCAGTATTAAAAGAATAAATAATTGATATGACCTATGGAAATGGATGGTAATTTGAATCGATAACTTACCCACGATTTTCAAGGTTTGGTATGACGGTGATAAGGGCTTCAGCTAGAAAAGGTTAAAAGAATGAGAGAGAACATTAGGCACTTAATATGGAGTTTGAAGATTATTTCTCAGTGGTATTAATAATTGCCCATGCCAACGCAGCGGCTCCATATCCGTTGTCGATGTTTACTACGCCTACTCCAGGAGCACAGGTATTCAACATAGATAACAGGGCTGCAAGGCCTCTAAAACTAGTTCCATAACCAATGCTGGTCGGCACGGCTATTACCGGTCTGGCAGTTAAACCACCCACTACGCTCGCTAGAGCACCTTCCATACCTGCCGCCACGATAACCACGTGAGCCTCGGTCAAATCATTTAACCGGTCTAATATCCGGTGAATTCCAGCAACCCCAGCATCATATATACGGGTTACACTTGCTCCCATAACCTCTAGTGATATTGCGGCTTCCTCCGCCACAGGAATATCACCTGTCCCGGCAGTAACTATTGTTACTTTACCTTTTGTAACAGGCACTTCATTTATTATATAGACCAATTTAGCCCTTTCATTAAATCTGGCTTCCGCTACCCTGGTCTGAACCGCAGCAAAAACCTCGTCTGAAGCCCTGGTCACGATTATGTTATGCCCCTGGCTGGACATGCTCTCTACTATAGCCACAACTTCCTCCATGGTTTTCCCCGGGCCAAAAATAACCTCCGGGAAATTGTCTCGCAAGGCGCGGTGATGGTCTATTCTGGCAAACCCCAAATTTTCGTAAGGCAAGTTTTTTAGTAGTTCCATGGCACCATCTATACTTACGGTTCCCTGAGCAACACTGGCAAGTATTTCTTTAAGCCTGAGGTTTTTCATAAACATCTACCTCACATAGATAATTCTGTATAATACAATCAACAAAATGAAAAGACTGCCCAGAACTGAAAAGATATTATCGATTCACTGAGCAGGCCATCTTCATCCTATTTCGTAATATTTATATTGATCTGATCTTAGATCCAATTATTTTTAGCATAATCGATTCCAACCTGAAAGGCGATCCGGTTCTTTTCGATGCTGCTCTTTTTTCCCTTAAATACAACATCAAAACATTTAATAGCTATATCAATAGGAATAACCCCGGTCTTCTTTATAAAGGCCCCCAGCATTATCATGTTTCCCCCGCGGGTCATGCCCATCTCTTCCACTAGTTCATTCAGTGGAATCTTAAGAACCTCAATATCTGTTCTCTCGGCGTCTCGGTCAACCAGTGAGGTATTAATAACCAGAAGCCCCCCCGGTTGAATCTTGGATTCAAACTTATCCAAGGACGGTCGGTTAAGCACAATAACCTGCTGAGGGTGATCTGTCAATGGGGAATAGATTTCCTCATCCGAAATAGTTACCAGACAATTGGCGGTTCCGCCGCGCATTTCCGCTCCATAAGATGGGACGTAGGATACATTGTGCCCTTCTATTAATGCGGAATGAGCAATGAACAAACCAATTGAAAGTGCGCCCTGACCTCCAAATCCTGCCACTAGAATCTGTTTTTCCATGCCTAGACCCCCTCCTTCACTTTATAATCACCCAGGGGGTAACACGGAATCATGTTCTCTTCCAACCATTTCATGGCCTCTATCGGACTTAATCCCCAGTTAGTGGGACAGGTTGAGAGTATCTCTACCAGGGAAAAGCCGATACCCTTTATCTGGGTTTCAAAAGCTCTTTTTATTGCTTTTTTTGCCCTAACAACATTGGCCGGATTATGAACTGCAACTCTGCTCACATAGGCGGCACCTTCAGTCTGCGATACCAGTTCCGCTATCTTAACCGGAAACCCCTCCCGGTTGGAATCCCGACCAAAAGGAGATGTAGTGGTAACCTGCCCTAAGAGGGTGGTTGGCGCCATTTGCCCGCCGGTCATACCATAGACAGTATTGTTAACGAAAATAACAGTTATTTTCTCACCCCGCGAGGCTGCGTGTATGGTTTCTCCCATACCGATTGAAGCCAAATCTCCATCGCCCTGATAGGTAAACACTATCCGGTCGGGCATAACCCGTTTTAAGCCGGTACCAACCGCCGGCGCTCTTCCATGCGCTGCTTCTAACATATCTACATTAAAGTAATCGTAGGCCAAAACAGCACATCCCACCGGACATATACCGATGGTACGTTCTCTTACCTTTAATTCGTCAATACATTCTGCTACCAGCCGATGTATAATACCATGAGTACAACCGGGACAGTAATGGAACTTGGCATCGGTCAGGCTTTCAGGTTTGGTCTGTACCAGTTTCATACCAAACCCTCCTTTCGGGCCGCTTCCATAATAGCTTCGGTTATTTCCTCGGGTTTGGGAGTAAATCCTATCCTGCCGTAAAACTCTACCTTAGCCTGTTTAGCGACGATCATTTTTATATCCTCAACCATCTGCCCCATACTTATTTCAACCGATAAAAAGACTTTGGTCTTGGGTACAAGCGGTTCCAAAAAGGTGTCGGGGAACGGCCAGAGGGTAATGGGTCGGAAAAGCCCAGCCTTGACCCCTTGTTTTCTGGCTTCCAACACTGCTTTTTTGGCAACCCTTGATAGTAAACCAAAGGCCACAACTATCATATCCGCATCATCGGTCATAAAGAGTTCAGCTCTTTTTTCTGTTTCGCATATTATCCTGTATTTTTCTGCCAGGACACGGTTTCGATATTCTAGATAATCGGGATCAAGATGAAGAGTGTTTACTATGTTAGGTTTGCGTCCAGCAGCACCCGTAGTTGCCCATGGCTTCTCCGGGAATCTGGTCACCGGTTCTGGCATGACTACTGGTTCCATCATTTGACCTTGCATGCCATCACTCATAATTAAAACTGGAGTTCTATGCCGGTCGGCCAGGTCAAAGGCCAGCATACTCAAGTCTATCATCTCCTGGACACTCCCCGGGGCCAAAACCACCAGATGATAATCACCATGACCCCCACCTTTGGTTGCCTGGGCGTAATCGCTTTGAGCTGGCTGAATTCCGCCCAACCCGGGTCCTCCACGCGAAACATTAACAATGACGGCTGGTAATTCACCTTCGGCTAAAAATGAGATTCCTTCCTGCTTAAGGCTGATTCCTGGACCAGATGAACCCGTCATAACCCGAACTCCGGCTGATGAAGCGCCATAAACCATGTTAATAGCTGCCAATTCACTCTCCGCCTGCAAGAAACATCCGCCCACTTCCGGCAATCGTCGGGCCAAATATTCAGCCACCTCACTTTGAGGTGTTATTGGATATCCAAAAAAGTACCGGCATCCAGCCAAAACTGCACCTTCGGCTAAAGCCTCATTTCCCTTCATTAAAATCCGTGCCATGTTATCACTCCTTCTCAACATCTATGACCAGATCCGGGCACATACGCGCACAGATAGCGCACCCCGTGCACTCATCAGGAGCAACACAACTGGCCGGATGATAGCCCAGGGCATTAACCCGGGACTTATCTATTCCAATCACCTTCTTGGGACAAAAGAAAATGCACAATTCGCAGGCTTTACATCGGTCATACTTGAACAAAATTCTCCCTTTGGCCATCCTACCATCTCCCCACGTATTAATAAAAAGGCCGCCGCAATCTTTTTCTCGGGTAATACTTTATATTAGGTTCTAAGCCGGTTATTTAAGTCCAGTCAGGACGTAGATGAATTTTGATAGGATAGACCTTTTCTTTAACCTTATCAATTACCTCTGATGCCAACCCTTCCTCAACTGCCAGGTAAGCAATTGGCAGGCCCAATTCCCTGGCAAAGCGCAAGTTAATCTCATGCCCTTCAAGAACAGAATCAACCAGGGTCTCCAGGTTAAGGTTCGGGTTACTAACAATGGCGCTGAATTTTAGTCTAGAAGCTTTTTCTAGCGAATTGCGCAATCCAATAACATGGTCCATTGTCCTCGCATAAGGCCGAAAAGGATTAATTACCAAGTACATACTATAGTCTCTGACGCTGATGTAGCGGCTAAGATACCCCAGGACATTACATCCTACTTCGTCTCCCCCAACATCAAGTACTATTAAACGATCAGACTTGAGGTAGCCAATAATCCCAGCCGGCATAAAAGGTACATCGGAGAGTCGCAATTCAGGAGGCGGACCTATAAAAGTAATCCCCTTCTCCTGCAACTTCTCCTCCATTTCGCGCGAACAACAATAGGGATTAACCAAATCAAGGTCAGCAAGAACCGGCCTTTGTTCGGCTTTTTCGGAAGTCACATTCAAAGCCATCTCGGTTTTACCGCTGCCCAAACCACCAGCAAAAATATACACCAAAATACCGCCTGATGTTTATTGCATACAATAATAAGATAATTTTTCGACAAAATCAACCGATAAAGAGAATTAGACCATGAGGAGACTACATTCTTATAGCAGGAAACCGTTTTCATCAGAAAACATGTCACTCAGATGGGCTATAATACTATCCATATCATTGGCTTCTATATTCAGGATACTCAGGGCCTTTTCATCAAACATATAACAAAGGCCGTCTATTCCCAGCCCAATTCCCATAGTCATACATATGGCATCTGCGAGGTGCACTATGGCCGTTAAACGTGGATTTAAAGATGCCTTAGCTGGTTCATGGTGGAATTCTATAGCTTCAACTAATTCTTCAGGAAGGTTCCACTGTTCTGCAACCTTAGCCCCAACTTCTGCGTGAGTAAAACCCAGAACCCGTCTTTCTGCCTCAGAAAAATCAATCTTTTCATTATGTATAAGATCGACTACATCATGATATGTCTTTTCTAGATAATGGTTAAGAATAACCTTGCCTATATCATGAAGCAAGGCACCGGTATAAGCTAGATCAGGGCTCCGGAATTTAGCCTTTTTAGCAATAAAGCTAGCAGTAAATGCACCTGCCTGAGAATGGCGCCATAATTCACCGCGTGGTAAGGCATATCCCTGTATTTCGCTAGACATAATGTCGTTGACAGATGCAGCCATAACTATACTTTTAATCGTGTTAAAGCCAAGCAGTACAGTAGCCTCAGTTACTGTAGAAATCCGGCGGGGAAAGCCATAATAAGCTGAATTAGCCAATCGTAAAACCTTTGTAGTCAGACTTTGATCCTGCATGATAACCTGTCCAATATCCTGTGCTACTGAGTTAGGGTCATTGGCTAATTTAGCTACCTGTATGGTCACATGGGGCAATGAAGGAAGATCATCAACCTCTGCTACAATCTGTTCTATGGATATCACGTTTACCCCTGACCTCCTTTATTATTTCCAGTACTCCATCTTCTTTTCCAGAAAGACCTTAAATGCTTTTAATTCTTCATTAGCTTTGAATAAAAAACGTTCAATGTCCAAGCGGTCAAAAGTTAAACTGTCAGGTTCCAATATCTCAACTTTTCGGAACTCTTCTTTCATTACAAATTGAATGGCATCTTCTATACTATCTACCTCAAGAGTTATTATGGCTGGAGCAAATCCTACTGAATTACCACTAAAGTCATCATATACAGTATAAACATCAGGACTCATATCAATATCCTCAATACTTATGCCCTGCATGGGGACATTACGCAATAGCGCAACCTTATGTTCTCTAACGTGTTCTGCAATTTGTTCTACATTCCTGCTACGAAACGTTATCTTTCCTCTTTTAATTGTTCCTTTATAGTCAAATCTTACCCGTAATCGTATAGAATTTGACTTATCGTCCCCAGGATTTCTACTCCTCACGAACGACCCCCCATTTAGTTTTTAATACCATTTACACTATTTTAATCTAATTATTGTTGTTTTTGTTGTTATTTTTTAAAACACTAGCGATTTCCAAGAAAAACATTCCGATTATTGCCGCCAAACCTTCACCATGGTCAATTGCCAAATCCAAAAAAGGCTTAATATCAAGTTCATTGGCAACAAACTCCAATCCCGGATCACCTGCTGTTGAGGGCAGAAATAGATACTTTTTACACCGAATATCAAGTCTGTATGCAATCATAGCGGCAATCGCAGAAACCAAACCATCCAAAACCACAATTTTCTTCTCGATCCCTGCTTGTATAATGGCTCCCGCCATAGCAGCTATTTCCAGGCTGCCCGCCTCTTCTAGTATTCTCAAGATATCCAGAGGCATTGACAATAATCGCCGTAGAATACCTTCCACTATCTGTAGTCGGTGATAATATAATTCACCGGTCCGGTCTGAACCCAGCCCAACCGCTCGAAATGCTGGTAACCCCATTATTTTAGCTAAAATTACTGAAGCAGAAATAGTATTGGCTACACCGATTTCCCCAATTCCCAGAACCGATATATCGGAAGGAAGGGTATTGACTACGACTCTGCCTGCATCAAGGGCTTTACTGACTTGAGTCTGATCCATAGCCGCCTGGATTTTAATATTTCGTGTTCCTTTAGCGATTTTTCGTGAAACTAATTCTTTATTATCTATATCGTAATATAGTCCTACATCAATTAGCAATTTTAACTTACCCAAGCGCGTCATTAGCAATGAAGTTATAGAAGTTCCATTGAGATGTTTCGCCATTATCTCATTAGAGCTAAACGGTCTATAAGAACTTACTTTTTCGATCGAAACGCCATTATCTCCAGCAAATATCGCTAAAACCCAGTCAATGTCTTTGCATATTGAAAAACCTTTAAGAAACTCCTGAGCTACAGACAACCTGCCAGTTGATCCATGAATATCATTTATCAAAAACCAATCACTTCTTCGGTTAATGCCAAACTTATCCACCTATCCTTGAATGGACTTCTTGTTTAAGGTCTTCTACTTCATTGTCCCTAAGAAGACGGTATTCACCCGACTTAAGTCCTTCCAGGCTTAAAAAGCTAAATCGAACTCTTTGTAAACTACTAACAGGGTAACCTATGGCCTTCAGCATTCTTTTCACCTGTCTTTTACGGCCTTCCTGTAGTTGAATCTCTACCAAAGTCTGATTATTGCCATATCTTAAAACAGCCGCCTTATTGGCAACAGCCATGCCATCCTCAAGAAGAATCCCTTTCTCTAACCTTTTTATGTCATTCAACCCTGGTTTCCCATTTACTACGGCATGATATACTTTTTTCACTTGGTAACGGGGATGAGTCATAAGATTAGCAAAATCCCCGTCATTAGTAAGCAACAATAAACCTCCGGTATCATAATCCAGTCGGCCCACAGGGAATACCCTCTCCCTGATTTCCGGCAAAAGATCAATAACTGTCCTCCTGCCGTGGGTATCGGCAACGCTGGATATATAGCCCGGAGGCTTATTCAGTACGATATATATTTTTGTTTCAGTTTCCAGGATCTTTCCTGCTATTCTTATTTGGTCAGTAACTGGATTAACCTGAGTAGCCAGGTTGATAACGGTGTTACCGTTAACCTCTACTAATCCCTGTTTGATTAAATCTTCCGCTTTCCTTCGTGAAGTCACTCCCGCTTTGGCTATGGCAACAGCCAACCTCGTGACCAACACCTCCCGGACGCCGTTCAAAAGATATTCTGTGGTTGATTGTAATTCGCTAATCCAAGCTTGCCAGGTTCTGAGCAGATGCAGCAAGAGATTCTGCCATTTCTGCCATCTCTTGAATACTGCTTGAGACTTCCTGAACCGCAGCAGCCTGTTTCTGTGCTATATCCCCCGCCTCGGTTACACCATCAGTAATTGTCTTCATTGATTTTTCAATATTAGCTAAGACTGGCGCAATCTTCTCCACTGAAGCCGTGCTGTTCTCAGCCAGTTTCCGAACTTCATCCGCTACAACAGTAAACCCTCTTCCGTGCTCTCCGGCCCGGGCAGCTTCTATAGCTGCATTTAACCCCAGTAAATTGGTTTGCTGGGCTACTGTTTTAATAAAATTTAGCACCTCACCAGTTTCTCCCAGGTGTCTGCTGGCCTCAAGTGCAGATTTTTGGAGATCTATTCCATTGGTCGCCATAACTTCCGCCGAAGTAGCGACTTCTTGGACTACCGAACTAACCTGTTCTACCGTTTCCGCAAGTTTGACTGCCATAGTGGATAATTTCTGCGCCTCAGTATGTAACTGCTGCATCATTGCTTCCCGGCTTTCTACCAGCGTCATCATCAAATTGGCAGCATGCGAATCCACCAATACGGTCGATTGGTCTTTATTGGTTAGGATTAATTCCTTAACTTTTTCACTGCCAGTAGCTTCGATAATCACATCTACACCGGGCAGCCTTAACATCTGTTCCAGGTTAGTGAATACCCTGATCCCTAACCGTCGGGCTGCCTCTAAACCCGGAGCATTCTCGTTCACATCACATATTCCTGCTACAGACATGCCCATATTAGCCTGAAAGGCATTCAGGATCGACGTTCCTCCTTTGCCTCCTCCGACTATAACTATACTGGCCATTCCACTGCCCCCTTTATGACGTTCAAGACAATTCGTAACATAGTTCGACAAGTATTATCATTTATCCTTTTTAATATTACCACTAAGGACAGATTTAACCATGCCGGTTATTTAAATAACAAATTACATATATAAATAGAAGCAACCAATCCGCTTAAATCAGCCAGTAACCCAGTTATAATAGAGTACCTGTATTTTGAGACTCCCACTGAACCAAAATATACTGTTAAGACAAAAAAAGTCGTATCCGTGGTACCTTGCATGGTACTGGCTAATCTCCCTAGATAGCTGTCCGCTCCGTATACTTTCATAATTTCGGAGGCTAAGGCCAATACCCCACTGCCCGAAAGAGGCCGCATAAGTGCTAAGGGCAGAATTTCAGTTGGAGCTCCGATACGGTTCAGCAGCGGCCCCAAACAATGGCTAATCGCATCCAGAGCGCCAGAAGCTCTGAATACCGCTATTGCCACCAGCATGCCTACCAAAAACGGTATAATCTTAATTGCTGTAGAAAATCCCTCCTGCGCTCCTTCCACAAAAGCTTCGTAAACAGGAACTCTTTTAAGGATTCCCATCAAGGGAATTATCAACAACAGGAATGGAATAGCCCATTTGGATATAAGGGTAAGTGTAGCTACCATCGGTTCAACACCTAGCGTGCTGTTTTTCGGAAAAAGTAATCGGCTATAATCGCCAAAGACATGGAGCAACAGGTGGCAAATATTGTGGGACCTACTATCACGGTAGGATCGCTGGAATTCATGCTTACTCGCACCCCTATTATTGTCGCTGGTATCAGTGTTATACAGGATGTATTTAGTGCAAGAAATGTGCACATAGCAGTTGATGCTTCTGACCGACCCTGATTTAAAGACTGCATCTCCTGCATAGCCTTCATACCAAACGGAGTAGCCGCAGAACCTAGCCCTAGGATATTGGCAGCTAAATTCAGTATTATAGCTCCCAGTGCAGGGTGGTTAGGAGGGATAGAAGGGAATAGCCTTATGGTTAACGGTTTTACCAGGCGGGCTAATAGTCGAACGGCTCCTGCTTTCTCGGCTATTCTCATAATACCCAGCCATAAACACATGACTCCAACGAGATTGATACATATTTCTACTGCATCTTTGGCTGATTTAAGGGCTGCTCCGGTTACAGCTTCTATTCTTCCATTAAAAGCGGCATATAAGATGCCCGCACAAATAAGCAAAAACCAAATAATGTTCAGCACAAGTTCTCCCTCCCCATCCTTTTTTTGTAAGCTATGTGGAGGGTACAAGAATTAGAACCCGGGCATATTTACGACCAGAACTTAAATTGTCTCCTCACGAGCTGTTCTATGACCCCGAATTCGATTTCTCAGATCATCAAGCAGAGTATAAGCTACCGGTACCACCAGTAAGGTTAATAATGTAGAAAGAATCAAACCTCCTATTAAAGCAATAGCCATCCCTGAACGCAACTCAGATCCAGCTGTCTTAAATAATGCCGCTGGAAGCATACCCGCTATCATCGTAACTGTGGTCATAACAATAGGCCTAAGGCGGGTAGTGCCAGCTTTGATTAAGGCCTCACGAAGGGAGATTTCTTCTCGTTTCATAATAGTATGGGTATAGTCAATTAAAAGGGTACTGTTTTTGGCTACCAACCCATCAAGCATAATAAGTCCAATAAAGGAAATGACATTTAAAGTCTGTCCGGTTAAGGCCAACGCCAAGAAAGCGCCTACCATTCCCAGGGGTAATGAAAGCATCCTGATAAACGGCACCAGGTAGGATTCATACAGCATCACCAAAATAGCGTAAACAAAAACAATAGACAGTATCAGTGCCCGCAACAATTCCGCAAAACTATCGGTAAGATCCTGCATTTCACCCCAAAATGATACTTTTACATCACTTGGTATTTGAAGATCAGATATTCCTTTTTGAATGTCCCGGGTAACTTCGCCCAGCGGCCGCCCGGAAACATCAGATTTAATGGTTATTAACCTTTGTCCGTTCATGCGTTTTATTTCCGCTGGTCCAATACTTTCTTTAAGCTCTGCAACATCCCCCAGAGGGATTATCTGTCCCTGGCTATTCATAATTCCAAGGTCCTTCAACTGTCTTACATCATAGTGATCAGCATCTTCGATTAAGACCCGGATGTCAGTTTCTTCCCCCTGATTACTCATTTTAGTCGCTATGTCACCCGATATCGCGTATCTGAGTGTACCTGCGATATCTTTTTTGGTTACACCAAAATAGTCTGAAGCTTTAGAATTAACAGTAGCCTGAATCTCCGGTTGACCTATGGCCCAACTGTTATTTATATCAGTAGCGCCAGATGTATTTCTTACAATATTCTCAACTTTCTTGGCTATCTTCTGTAATGACTCGTTATTATTGGATGTAATGTTGATTTGAATAGGTGACATTTCCGGTTTGATGCCGGAAGACTCCAAAATTGATATTTTGGCTCCGGGTATATCATGCCTCCACTGTCTTATTTCCTTACCTATATCCTCTAGACTTCGTGAACGTTCATCGCGTGATACCAGGTTAATAACAAGATTGCCATACTGAGCGGTTTTGGAACCCATGTACCGTTCCCCGCTTTGGCCTATAGTTGCAAATACACTTGATGTTTCTGGCAAATTCATAGCTCGTTTTTCCAGAACAGATATTGCCCGGTCTGTCTTAGCCAGTGATGTTCCCGGTGGCATCTCCAACGATACCGCTACCCTGTTCTCGTCCGACCGGGGTAAAAACTCGGTCTGAATAACTCTTAATGGTAGCAGGGAGAAAACAGCCATGGGCAGAATCAGGCAGGTTACCATGATAAACTTCCGATGGTTAAGAGCCCACCGCAGCGCTGACTGATACTTATTCTTAAATTCCTCTTGTTTAGCCTGCCAGCGGCCTTGAGAGGGTGCGTCTGTTTTTGTTCCAGTTGATTCTTTCTTAAACAGCCGGGAAGCCATCATGGGCGTAATAGTAAACGATATCAAGAGAGAAAACAGAGTAGCAAAAACCACGGTTAACCCGAATTGTTTAAAGAACTGTCCAACCAGGCCAGTCATAAGGGCAATGGGTGCAAAAACCGCCACGTCTGATAGGGTAATAGCAACAGCGGCCATTCCAATCTCAATCCTGCCATCTAAAGCTGCAGATGCAGGATCTTTCCCCAACATTATTCGATGACGATGAATGTTTTCCAGAACAACTATAGAATCATCAACCAATATACCTATACACATGATTAAACCAAGAAGGGTTAAAATATTGAACGAAAAACCTGCAACATACAACATAATTAGGGTTGCAATCAATGAAGTGGGGATAGCTATTAGCACAATGACTGTGGATCTCCATTCGCGTAGGAAAAGCAACAGAACCAGGGCAGTAAAAATGATGCCCTCAATCATGTTCTTCCACGTTTCTTTAATGACCAGCTTAACGTGACTGGAGTTATCCCTGGCAATCTGGAGTTCTACGCCTTCAGGTAATGATGCTCTTAGGCCTGGCAGTTCCTTTTTTATGGACTCCACAATTGAGACTGTACTGGCAGTACTCTGTTTTTGAATTTGAATAGCTACGGCATCTTTTCCCTGCAGCCGGCTATAGCTCCTCATTTCTTTATAACCATAGTCAACTGTGGCCAAGTCCTTCACTTGGACCTGCCCCCCGGTAGGAAGAGTGATAGCTACGTTATTTATGTCATTCACGTCGGAAAACTTACCCAACATTCGCACCAGGTATTCATTCTCACGCTGTTCCACTCGACCTGCCGGAACGTTAAGATTTGATGCCGCAATTCGTGAAATAACTGTGGTTAGTGGTAAATTGTAAGCTTCGAGCTTCTCCTTGTTTACTTCTATCCGTAATTCTCTCTCCCTGCCCCCACTTATAGTCACCTGTCCCACTCCGGGAATTCGTTGTAGACGATCGGAAATGCGGTTGTTAGCTAAGTCAGTTAATTCGTCCAGAGGTTTATTCCCTCCGAGGGCCAATGTTAGAATTGCTTCGGAATTAAAGTCGAATTTTTTAACTACCGGTTCGTTAGCTTCGTCAGGCAAGCTTGATTTAATACCATCAATAGCCCTTTGCACATCATTGGCGGCTTCTTCAAGGTTTACATTCATAGAAAACTCGATTACTACTACAGCCATACCATCTGAGGCGGTAGAACTAACTGTCTTAACTCCGTTTAAGGATAATATTTCATCCTCAATTGGTTTAATTAATTGTTCCTCTACTTCCGCAGGGCTGGCTCCGGAATATACCTGGGTTACTGAGACGTAGGGAATGTTTACGGCCGGATAAAGATCGACAGGAATTCTGGGCAAGTTCATTATTCCCAGAAATATGAATAAAAGGAACAGCATGCTGACCATCGCCGGGCGTTTGATGGCAAGCTCGGTCAGACGCATATATACCCCCCTCTTCCCACTGTCTGGGTTAAATACACTATAACTTGTTTATATAATATATCAATTCGCAAAGCTTAGACATCTTTAATTTCCAATAATTAATAAAACAGGATTGCATCGACAACCCTGTTTTATATGATTCTAATTCTTTTTAATCAAATCGGTGCCAACGGCGGTTCATTAAGGATTCTATCTTATCTATAATTTGTGGTGTCAGATCGACAACCCGTTCTGCCAGTTGATTTCCGTTTACCGCTAACAACCTGACATCGTTGGGTTTAACCACCAGGAAACCCACCGGCTTAACCGATACACCAGCCCCACTGCCACCACCAAATGGAATATCATTCTGCTCGTTTTTATTCTGCTCGTTCTTAGTCTGCTCATTCTTGACCTGATCGCTATTAAACTCTGCGCCGCCAGCAGCAAAACCACAGCTTACCTGAGAAATAGGAATAATAACTGTACCATCATTGCTCTCGACCGCATCTCCTACCACGGTATTAACATCGACCATCTGTTTTATACTTTCCATAGCTGTCTTCATAAGGTTCTCAATAGGGTGACCCATATTGTTTTCCAAATCATTTCCCTCCTGCTTCCAGTTTCCTGTTTATTAATATTCCTGTACAGGAGGGTTATTTATTCAAGCTCGCCCGATTACCCTCGGACATTCTTGTTTACCGGGTAAAGTTTGTAAGAAATGATTTTAAAATCAATGGATCAAAATACGTATCAGAAAGACGCGACATTATAGTAATTACTTCCTTGATGGTATAGGGTTTACGGTAGGATCTTGGCGAAGATAAAGCATCAAAAACATCGGCAACAGCAACTATCCTTGCGTATTCAGTAATCTTGTTCCGCGACAGCCTTCTAGGGTAGCCGCTTCCATCCCATCGTTCATGATGCTGAAAAGCTATATGGGGAGCGATA
>JBLMZW010000126.1:0-16260 GCA_050259035.1 Chitinophagales bacterium
AAGGCGGCTCCGCCTATATCATGGGCAATGCCGCCGGACGGCCGCTGATCAATGCCGTAGGCAGACCGCGCGTGGTTATTAACGGTACGGCACTGGACTATCTGGCGGAATCCTTCATGGCCGGCGATCCGCTTAACGGCGGTGGGTTTGTCGTCTTAAACGGCATCGGCTTTAATGATGAGGACGGATCTATCCGGGAATATGACTCGCCCTACTCGGGCTCTAACATTTTCTCACTTGCATCCGGCGGCGCCATCTATGTCCGTGATCCGCAGAAAAAGCTGGTCGAAGAACAGCTTAACGGCGGTGAATTTAATGAAATCAGCGATGCGGACTGGGATCTCATCCTGCCGTACTTAGAAGAAAATGAAAGACTCTTTGCTATCAGTATAGATCGACTTCTCACTGTAGATAACAAAAAGAAACCCCCAAAAGAAGTCTATCGCAAGATAATGCCTAAGAAGGCTTAAGCATCGATTAGAAAAACTTCGCTTGCGCCAAGTCCTTGACGCAGGCGGTCGCTCCTTGCCATCCATGGCACCGCGACACTAGTTCATCCTTGAACGTCGGAAGCCCTAGTTTTTCTTATCTATCAACCCTAGAAGTTATACTTTTTGATAAGAAAAAAATGCCGACGGCCTGAGTGAGACCTGTAAATAAGGGCACCCCCCGGGTGTGAGCTCGGGGGTTTGAAAAATGATCGGTTCAGACGGTTATACCTTCTATGAAGCGCTAGAGGTAAGAAATGTTGGGTAACATTTGGAGGTGACCTTATGCGTTACGTAATAATTGGGGCTTCGGTGGCTGCGGTGGGAGTCATAGAAGGGATAAGAAGTATAGATCCTGATGGAACCATTACCGTTTTAACAGCGGAGGAGGATCCATACTACTCCCGTACCTTAATTTCATATTACTTAGCCGGTAAAATCGATTCACAAAAGCTTTATTACCGGCAGAAATCTTTCTATATTCGGAATAATGTTGATGTTATATGCAGTGAAGTTGCAGAAATCAACCCGGAAAAGTCATTCATTGTCACGTCCGGTGGACGTCAACTGAACTATGATTGCCTGGCTCTGACTGTAGGAGGTACTCCAACCTTGTTAGATGAAATCTCTGCTGGGCGGGAAAACGTTATAGGTTTCTACACTCTACAGGATGCCAGGCGGATAATGAGGTTGGTTCATTCAGGCACTAAGACTGTTATCATTGGGGCCGGTCTGGTAGGGCTAAAAGCTGCCGAAGCTCTGCACTCTCTGGGGGTGCCGGTAACCGTTATCGACATGGCTCCACATGTAATGCCGGGTTCACTTGATGAGGAGTCAGGGAGAATAGTCCAGCAGCATCTAGTTAATCAGGGAATCAATTTCCGCATGGGGATAGAAATTAAAGAAATTGAAGGCTCTCCATTGATTAACCGGTTGCGGTTATCAGATGGGGAAGAAGTACCCTGCAATCTCCTCATTGTTGCGGCTGGAACCACTCCTAATATTGCCCTGGCTAAAAGTGTAGGTATTGATACCAATCGCGGAATTCTGGTCGACCTGCACCAACGGACGAGTATACCCAATATTTACGCTGCGGGGGATGTCGCGGAAGCAATGGAAGTCTTAAGCGGTAGGCAAAATGTGGTGCCTCTTTTACCGCTAGCCTACGATCAGGGACGGGTGGCCGGAATCAATATGGCTTCGGGTGAAGCGGAATATCTAGAGTCCTTAGCTCTGAACTCCACCAGTCTATTAGGCCTGGCCATAATGTCGGCCGGTGATTCCCGCGCTGACGGTGTGAAAACACTGAATGAAACCTCGCAAAACCCTTATTACCGAAAAATAGTCCTGGATCAAGGAATAATAACCGGTTTCATAGCGATTAATAATGTTGATAAGATAGGGATTCTTACCGAATTAATAAGAAAAAAAATTAACATTCAGGGAATGGAACAGATACTGCTGGCTCCATTTCTGAACCAAATTGACTTGGAAGACTTGCTTCATGATGTTGAAAGGGGGCAGCAAAATGAATTGTTAATGCCGAAAGCCTGCACTACCGCCAATTAAACGATATTATCAGGCAGGCATTGGAATCGGGTGAACAGGAATTGCTTCTGGAAAACATAAACGGCCAGCGTTACATTGCCTGTGGCCTGACGGGGAACCCAGGAAATGACCGGAACTGGGGGTAATGATCTGGGAACGTTAGGGGGTTTAAATACCAAATTAACCGTCTATTAATTCGGGTATACCTCAGGGGGTGAGGCCTGTGAAAAAAATAGAGGCGATCATTAGACCGGGAAAATTGGAAGAACTAAAAGTAGCTTTAGCTGAAATGGAAGTTCGGGGAATGACCTTATATGAAGTAATGGGAAGAGGACTTCAAAAAGAGCAAAAACAATATTACCGGGGACAGGAACACAAAGTCGACTTGTTTCCTAAAGTAAAAGTGGAAATTATTTGCCGGGATCATTGGTTAGAAAGAATCGTTGAAAAAATTATTCAAGTATGCCAGACCGGCAAGGTCGGGGACGGGAAAATATTTGTCTATCCGATCGAAGATATAATCCGGATTAGCACCGGAGAACGAGGCGACGCAGCCTTATAAATCAACAGATGTAGGAAAATAAACTTGAAGCAAAGGCGCTCATGTGCAGGGTTAATACCCCGCTTATGGGCGCCTTTTTTTTGAAAATATATCCGTTGCGATATTTACGTATGTTGGGAGGATTAGTATGAAGTCATCCGCAAAAGCCCTGATGTTATCATTAACGACCATGATATTTGTATATGCGGTTCCTCTGGTAGCCCGCGCGGCTCAGCCCTCAAACGTTGACTCAGGCGACACGACATTTGTACTTATGTCAGCCGCACTGGTTCTTTTAATGACCCCGGGCCTTGGCTTATTCTACGGTGGAATGGTTCGAAAAAAGAATGTTCTTAATATAATGGTACAATGCTTTGTAACTGTTGGATTAGTTTCGGTTCAATGGATCATCTGTGGGTATAGCCTGGCTTTTGGCCCTGATATAGGACATATAATAGGAAGCTTAGAGTGGGCGGGCTTTGCTGGTGTTGGCAGTCTCCCTAACTCAATCTACGCCGGGACCATTCCCCACGGAACTTTTGCCATATTTCAGCTTATGTTTGCGGTTATTACGGCGGCTTTGATAACTGGCTCCTTTGCAGAACGATTGCGGTTCTCCGTATTCGTGATATTCATTCTACTGTGGTCAACTCTGGTATATGACCCTGTCGCTCATTGGGTATGGGGGGCTGGGGGATGGTTAAAGAACCTGGGGGTTTTGGATTTTGCCGGGGGCAATGTGGTTGAAATATGCTCCGGGTTTTCCGGACTGGCTGTAGCCATTGCCGTAGGACGCAGGACGGGTTACGGCAGGGAACCTATTCTCCCGCATAATTTGCCCCTTACCATGGTTGGTGCTGGTCTTTTATGGTTTGGCTGGTTCGGGTTTAATGCTGGATCAGCTCTGGCGGCCAATGGTATTGCTTCTAATGCCTTTATAACCACTAACACTGCTGCCGCAGCCGGAACGTTATCCTGGTTGATAGCCGAGTATATGGATCACGGTAAACCCACCATGCTGGGAGCCGTTTCGGGAGCTGTTGCCAGCCTGGTTGCCATTACCCCGGCCTGTGGTTTTGTCAGCCCAATGTCGGCTTTGTTCATAGGGTTAGTGGCAGGTCCGGTATGTTACCTGGCAGTGGGTAAGTTTAAACAATTAATGGGTTACGATGATGCCCTTGATGTATTTGGCATCCATGGTGTAGGTGGCATGATAGGAACTTTGGCTACAGGAATTTTAGCCTCAATTGCTATTAATCCGTCTGGTGCCGATGGGTTGCTGTTTGGGAACGCACACACCTTCCTTATTCAACTCCTGGCGGTTGGTGCAACCTGCCTATATGCCGGAACCATGAGCTTTATAATAATGAAAGCAATTGGACTTTTTGTACCATTGCGGGCAGAAGACGAGGATGAGGAAGCGGGGTTAGATGTATCACATCACGGGGAGGAAGCCTATCGATACGAGGCCTCCATGGTTGGTCCCGCCAGTTGAAAACATCGGAATTAGGCCTTGTTAAAAGCATGTATAAGGAGTAAAATTAACGTGTAAATGAGATATGGTTTTGAAGCGAAGGCGCTTTGTCTCTCCAGAGGAGGGGTAAAGCGCCTTAAATATTTTGTAGCTAACCGAGGGCCCCGGTTTGCTGCCAATAATTAAATATAGGAGGTGCAGCATATGAAAAAAATTGAGGCGGTGATTAAGCCTGGCAAGATTGACGAGCTGAAGCATGCTCTAGCCGCGATGGAAGTAAGAGGTATGACCATTTACGAGGTCATGGGCAGAGGATTGCAGAGAGACCAAAAACAATACTATCGTGGGCAGGAACATACCGTCGATCTCTTCCCCAAGGTTAAGGTGGAAGTCGTTTGCCGTGATCACTGGCTGGATAGGATTGTTCAAGAAATAATCAAAGTCTGTCAGACCGGTAAAATAGGCGATGGAAAGATCTTCGTCTATCCAATAGAAGATATAGTCCGCATCAGCTCTGGAGAGCGGGGGGATGCTGCATTATAAAATTAAATAGTTTGCCGAGCAAAGGCGCTCAGGAATCAGGCGGGTTGCAGCCGGATTCACGAGCGCCTTTAGTTTTTTACTTCAGGAATTTTATCCGTCGGACGATTTAGTTATTTTGCCCCGAGCCAACGCGAGGAAAAAATTCCTAAAGCGTGCGGCCCGTCGGCATAGCCGACGAGCTTCCTTATGGTCAATGGCGCAACGCCAGAGGTATGAAGTATTGCTAGGCGCGCGCCAAGGGAACTGATTACGGCGCGCCTATCTTGTTAGCCGAGAAGAGGAGGTTTTGATATGAGACGATTTGGAAAACTATTAACCGTGCTGGCTACTTCCCTGATAACCATAGCTGCTGCCCCGGTAATTACTCTGGCGGCAGATGTTTCCAAAGTCGATGCTGGTGACACGTCATTTATCCTGGTGTCGGCAGCCTTAGTCCTTCTAATGACGCCCGGGCTTGCTCTTTTTTACGGGGGTATGGTGCGAAGGAAAAATATATTAAGCATTCTTATGCAGTGCTTTTTTATTATGGCCCTGGTTTCTATACAATGGGTGCTTTGCGGTTATTCACTCTCCTTTGGCCCAGACCTACATCACTTTATAGGGAGTCTAAGCTGGGCTGGGATGAGCGGGGTTGGGGCGGCGCCCAATGCAGACTATGCGGGCACCATACCCCATGCGGCTTTCTCCATGTTTCAGCTTATGTTTGCCATAATCACCGCTGGATTGATTATTGGAGCCTTTGCTGAACGTATGAGATTCCCGGTCTTCGTGGTTTTTATTCTCCTGTGGACCACCCTGGTATATGATCCCGTAGCGCATTGGGTATGGGGGGTGGACGGTTGGTTAAGGAACCTGGGCGCTCTTGATTTCGCAGGAGGAACTGTCGTCCATATAAGCTCAGGGGTATCAGGTCTAGTGGCTGCCCTGGTGCTGGGTAAAAGACTGGGAGGACGAGAACCCATGGTTCCGCACAATCTGCCCTTAACCGTACTGGGCGCAGGACTCTTGTGGTTCGGCTGGTTTGGATTTAATGCCGGAAGCGCTCTGGCTGCTAATGGCCTGGCGGCAACAGCTTTCCTGACCACCAATACCGCAGCGGCGGCGGCGACCCTTTCCTGGATGTTGTGTGAGTGGATGCACCACGGCAAGCCGACCGTTTTGGGTGCGGTCTCCGGAACAGTTGCTGGCCTGGTCGCCATTACACCAGCCGCTGGCTTTGTTACACCGATGGCAGCAATAATAATGGGTTTATTGGTCAGCCCCTGTTGTTACCTGGCAGTGGCTAAAGTAAAAGAGAAAATGGGTTACGACGACTCACTCGATGCATTTGGAATTCACGGTGTGGGCGGCACTTTCGGAGCGATCGCCACCGGATTGTTTGCCACCACCGCAGTCAATTCCGCTGGGTTTAACGGCCTCTTTTACGGAAATCCCCACCAGCTGCTGGTGCAGGTTATTGCAGTCTTAGTCACTTATGTATTTGCCGGCGGGATGACCTTTATCATTCTCAAAGGAATAAGTCTGGTTACATCGCTTCGCGCAACCGAGGAAGAAGAGGAAATCGGTCTCGATTTGTCTCAGCACGGAGAAGATGCTTATTCTAACTTTGAGTTAGCGGGCAATCACTCCGTTTAGAAATCCATGAAACAGACTTAGTAGAAAATATATGCGTCCTTCCTTTGGAAGGACGTTTTTTATGGAATAAACCGGAACTAACCCATGCCAACATTCAACCAGTTTATGCTTTATACCCAGTTAACCCCCCAATGGGCTGGTATAACAAACAGGAAGAAGTTACCTCTCGCATATCGTCTTCCATGGGAATCTGGTTATAACGGAATTTAGCTATTTTCCTATGGTCTGCTGCCGCTTACTGGTCCGATTTTCCAAGAGGAACCTATGATAAATCGGCGAAATCCATAATTTATAGGGACTGGAGGTGATGCGCAATACAGAAAATCCCAGAGCAGTTGTAATCGATTACGCGACAGGAGGATTGATGTGAAGCGAATAATCATCGCCATTGTTTTGTCTCTAACATTATTAGCTGCACCTTTTGCCGCTATGGGGGCGGATACCAGTACTACAGAGCATTTTATTGAGAAGTACCAGACCAACTATCAGACCTATCTTTCACACGAAGGACCTATAGTTGATGCCTTTCGAACTATCTACAGCCAAAGCCTTGCCGATCAGATTGTGGCACGTGCTATTTGGTACATGGAATACGGTTTCATGGTTTATGGTTCTCACCGTTATGCCACCACCGGAGAAATCTTTTGTTCCAACTTTGTTTATTTAGTATACAAGGATTTTGGCTATACTTTAACCTCTTATGCCAGTAGATATGACCAGGTCGGAGTTCCGGTCAAAGGAGTATATTCTGCTTTAAAACCGGGAAGCACCACCAGGTATCAATTGGTTGGAGTGGAAAATCTGCGCCCGGGAGATATTTTTACTTTCTGGAAGGAAGATAGTAATGGCAACCGCTACATTGGGCATGTAGCGTTATACATGGGGGTTATAAACGGGAAACCATGTATTATACATACTTGTGGAGCTGGTCGCCCCACAGCCATAGGAATTACTAACAGCTTCACCTGGTGGTATGGTAAGCACTTTGCTGGGGCCAGGAGAATATTGGGAAGCTCCGCCCAGGTTCCGAATTACACACTTAGTAAGGATGTGGGCCCGGTTATTCCTGAATCTTATGTGTTACCGCCCCAGACTGAAATAATCATGCCGAATGATCTGCCTACCCGGTTTTAACAGGTATTAAAAACATACATAATCAGCGAAGACGTATCTTAAATTGATTGGATAACCTGGCTTTAGGTATAATGCTTTAAAGATTGGATTTAAGACTGAAATAAATAAAAGGTCCTTAGAGCCAGATATTAGAAGCGGAAATTATGGTTTTAATACAAAACTGTATTTTCCGCTTCTTTTTTCAACCATGAAGTTGCTATAGGCTTACTGTAGTTAAAAAGCACCTGCCTGATATCATCTTCTTGTTAACTCCTTCTTCTGGTGTTATCCTGGTTAAAACCACAGTATTTAAGGTAGTGATAACAGTGCAGGAAAGTCATGTGGTTACCTGTTTCCTGGAGAATCGGGAAAAAGTGCTGATATTAAAACGGAGTTCCCGGGTAGGATCTTATCAACAAAGATGGGCCGGAATTAGCGGTTTCATTGAAGCAGGGGTTTCACCGCTTGAACAGGCTCTAATTGAGTTAAGGGAAGAGGTAGGCCTTAATGCTAACGATCTGAAACTTAAGAACGAAGGAGATGTTCTGGAGATTATAGATAGTGAGTTAGATAAGAAATGGTTAGTGCATCCTTTTAAATTCGGCTTGGAGGACCATAACCAGATTAAGCTTGATTGGGAACATACCGAATACAAATGGGTTGATCCTGAAGAAATTCTTCAGTGTGATACTGTACCTGGCTTATACCGGGCATGGGAAAGAGTTAGATGACGAATATCCGGGACTTAGTACAATCGATTAAAACTGACCGCATCCATGGAGCCAGTGAACTGGCTAACCATACACTTGAGGTTCTTTCCGAAGTTACCCTGGCCATTCAGGCGGAAGAACCCCAACATATAGTTGAGGTTATCAGGATGGTTGCGGAAGATATACAACAAGCTCGCCCCACTATGGCACCAGTATCTTATTGTACCAAACTGTATCTGCAATTGATGGAACAGGTGGCTTGCGAAAGCAAAAGTGTTCTGGAACTAAAGAATCAGGTGGCACGTTTGGTTAACCTGATCCAGGACGAAATGGCGACTAAGAAAAGCATGGTAATCGAAAAGGCTGCCGTTATAGCCGCAGAGAGTCAGGTTGTATTAACCTGCAGCTACAGTTCGACTGTTATGCAGGCTCTGGTTACGGCAAGGAATTTTAATAATACCCTGAAAGCACTGGTGGTTGAATCGGTATACGAGGGAATTTCTTATGGTCAAATAATGGCGCAACGCTTAAGTGAGGCCAGTGTTAAATGTGTTCTGATACCGGATAATGCAATAGTGAAAGGCCTGAAAGAAGCTAAACTAATCTTACTGGGCGCCGACTCAATTATGCCGGATGGCTCAGTAATAAACGGTTATCCCAGTCTTTTAACAGCCGAATTGGCTAAACAGGCTATTCCTCCTGTTCCTGTTCTGGTAATAGGGGAGAGTATTAAGAAATGTGCCGAGAAATTAACTGATATTGAGGATGGGTTTGAGCTTGTGCCATCTGATTTAATAACGCGTATAATAACTGACCAGGGATAGAAAAAGATGTTAAAGACCAGGGCCTTAACTGAAGGAGATAAAACTATATATATAGAATTACTTAAAAGTATTAATATACGTTCTGATGTATATGTAGTAGTTATACAGAAAAAATTATGGGGGGGATCCAGTGGTGGCAGATGAAATTCAGTTGGTTGTATTCACCCTAAAATCAGATAACAGCCTGTGTGAATATGGTGTTCCCATTACCCAGGTAGAGGAGATTACCAGAATGACAACGCCTACCAGGCTTCCGCAGGTACCTGATTTTGTTGAGGGCATAATCAATCTCAGGGAAAGGGTAATTCCGGTAATTGATCTGAAGAAACGGTTTAATTTAACCAGTTCCGATCATACTGAAGACACTCGTATTATTATGATCGACATAGCAGGCCAAACCGTGGGAATTATTGTCGATGAAGTAACAGAAGTATTAAGGTTGTCAGAGGATAGTATTGAACCCCCGCCCCCTATAATCGGTGGAATCACAGCCGATTATTTAACCGGGGTAGGGAAAGTTGATAACCGTCTGCTTATTATGTTAGATATCACTCGCGTTTTTTCTGAGGGCGAAAAACAGGAATTACAGTCTGTTGAAAATACCATAGCTTAGTATTACATTTTCCGCCCTGTAAACACATGTTTCCAGGGCTTTTTATTTTTTGTCTTCAGCGGGATATTAAATTAATTTTACATGAAGGGAGACCAGGTGATGATCGGCCTGGATCTGGTTGAGGTTGAAAGGATGAAGCTTGCCCTTGAGCGGACCCCCCGCTTCCGGGATCGGGTTTTTACTCCCATTGAGATAGCCTATTGTGAAACTAAAAAGAATCCATATCCTTCATACGCCGTTCGTTTTGCTGCCAAAGAGGCTTTCCGTAAACTACATTCCAGTTTTAGTTCAGGAACCAGGTTCCATGATGTTGAGACGGTGCTTGATGAATTAGGGCACCCAATCCTGGTTTTGCATGGGAATGCGAAGAGATTGGCTCAGGAGTTAGAGATCGATGATATTATGGTAAGCACCAGTCATGCCGGAGCCTATGCCGCAGCGGCACTGGTAGCAGTGAAACGGAGGTAATGGGTATGAGAATTGTTAATGCGGAAGAGATGAAAACGGTTGACCGCCGGGCTTCGGAAGAATATGGGATACCGAGTATTATCCTCATGGAAAACGCTGGCCTGCGAGTGGTGGAGGTAGCAGAAAACCTTCTGGAAAAATGCCCGGGCCGCAGGGTTTTAGTAGTTGCCGGGAAGGGGAATAATGGCGGCGACGGGCTGGTTGTGGCACGTCATATGATTAATTCCGGGGCTTCGGTCAGTATTATGCTGCTTGGTCATCCTGATGAAATGACCAGGGATACCCGGGCTAATTATGAAATATTAGATAAGATGAACGCTAAAATGGGTTCCCTTCTGGAACGGGACGGGCTGAATGAATTGATGCTGGCAGTTTTAAATTGCGATTTAATAATAGATGCCATGTATGGCATCAGTTTTCATGGCAGCCTGGGGGAATTAGATTCAAAGGTAGTCCGAATCATTAACTGGGCAAAAAAGCCGGTTATAGCTGTTGACATACCTTCTGGGGTGGAGGCTGATACCGGAAGGGTTTTGGGTGAAGCCATCAAAGCTACCTGGACAGTTACTCTGGCAGCGCCCAAAATGGGCCTCTTAGTGGACCCGGGCCAGAGTTATACCGGAACATTGACAGTGGCGGATATTTCTATACCTGGCCTTTTGCTGAATTCACCGGAAATTAAAAACAACCTTATAACCGAAGATCTCTTGAAACAATTGCTGGTAGCTCGTCCGGTAGAAAGCCATAAAGGAACCTACGGCCATGTGCTGGTAGTTGGCGGCTCGACTGGGCTTACCGGAGCGGTTGTACTATCGGCTTCCTCAGCCTTGACCTCAGGTGCAGGTCTGGTAACAGCGGCAGTTCCTGAAAGCCTTTTGCCCATTATTGAGAATCAGGTGGCAGAGGTTATGACGGCTCCCTTAAATGAAACCATTCAAAAAGCCATAGCACTTGAGGCTTTACCTGCCATTGAAAATCTGCTGGGGACGGTATCGGTTTGCGCTATTGGACCTGGCATGTCACGCTACTCGGAGGCCCATGCTATTCTACGGGCTATTCTGGAGAAGTCCGGGATTCCGGTGGTTATTGACGCTGATGGGCTTAATGCTTTGGCTGAAGACATTAACATCGTAAAAAATCGCCAGATACCCATCGTTCTTACACCTCATCCGGGAGAAATGGCCCGCTTGTTAGGAAAAAGTATTGAAGAGGTTCAAGCTAAAAGATTGGAACTGGCCAGAAATGCCGCCCAGGAGTGGGGAGTAACCGTGGTTTTAAAGGGGGCACGAACGATTGTAGCCTGGCCAAACGGGGAAACCTATCTTAATGTTACCGGAAACCCGGCGATGGCAACCGCAGGAAGCGGTGATGTCCTGACTGGAATTATAGCCGGATTGATAGCCCAGGGTGTAAGGCCAAATCTAGCGGCTTGCGCAGGAGTATACTTACACGGAAGGGCCGGGGATTACAGTAAGGAAAGGTTAGGTGAGAGGGGAACTGTTGCCGGGGATCTGGTCAGGTGTCTTCCCGAGGTATTAAAGGCTTTTGAGACCCGGTGATAAGTAATGGTACCAAACAAGAGATCCAAGATAATCAATAGGGGAAACAGCATCATAGATTAAGTAAAAAACCACTTAAGGAGAATGAAAGAAGGGTTAATAATGATTGCCAAGGACATAATGACCAGGGATGTTATAGTGGCCAAACCACACGACAAGTTGGAGAAAATAGCCGAAATCCTGGTTGATAACAAATTCAGCGGAGTGCCAGTGGTTGATGATAATTTTCATGTGGTGGGTGTAATTACTGAAAGAGATTTAATGATTCGAGCCCAAGATCTTAAGATACCCTTTTATGTCACAATTTTTGATAGTATTATCTTTCTGGAAAATCCCATAAAATTCAAAGATGAGATCAAGAAACATACCGCTGTGGAAGTACAAGACGTTATGACCAAAAAGGTCATTTCCGTGGAAGAAGACGTTGACATTTCGGAAATTGTTGATTTAATGACCAGAAAGAATATTAACAGGGTGCCGGTTCTGCGTCATGGGAAATTAGTTGGAATTATAACCCGTAACGATATTCTTAAAGCACTGGTGAAGCATGATGCATAGCTTAAGACCAACTTGGGCAGAGATAGACTTAGGCGCTATCGCCCATAATATAAAGCAGGTAAAGAATAAATTACAGCCCGGCTCCAGTTTGATGGCCGTAATTAAGGCTAACGCTTATGGGCACGGAACGGTTGAGGTGGCCCGGGTCTGCGCTAACGAAGGAGCAGATTTCCTGGCGGTTGCACTGCTGGATGAAGCCTGTCAGCTCAGAGACCATGGGATTAAAACCCCTATTTTGATACTCGGGTATTCTCCCCGGGAAGGTTTGGATACTGTAGTCAGAAGCGGTTTTCGCCAAACCATATACGATTGGGAGAGTGCCCTGGCTTTATCCGAGGCTGCTTTAAAAGCCGATCAGCCGGCAATGGTTCATATTAAACTGGATACGGGTATGTCAAGAATTGGGTTCTTTCCTGATAAGGACTCCGTTGATACGGTAATTCGGATTAGTAAGCTACCGGGTCTGGTTATCGAGGGAATTTTTACTCATTTTGCCCTGGCGGATTCTTTAGAACGATCCTATACTAATCAGCAATTGGAACGATTCAACCGTTTTATATCCAGCCTGAGCGACATGGGACTTAAAATTCCCTTCCGCCATGCAGCAAACAGCGCTGGTATCCTGGAGTATCCCGAAGCCCACCTGGATATGGTTAGGGCGGGAATATCAATATATGGAATGCGACCGTCCGATGAAGTAAGGATGGACGGTCTGAATTTAATACCAGCTATGCGTCTGATCAGTCATGTGGTGATGATCAAGGAACTTCCGGCCGGAACCCCGGTAAGTTATGGATGTACTTATGTTACTGACCGGCCAACCTTAGTGGCAACTGTACCGGTCGGGTATGGAGATGGCTATATCCGGGCATACTCCAATCGAGCGTGGGCATCAATAAGGGGTAAGAGGGTTCCTATGATTGGAAGGGTTTGTATGGATTATTGTATGTTTGATGTTACTGCCCTCGATGAAGTTAGTATGGGTGATGAAGTCACCATGTTTGGACGTGAGGAAGACGGCATAACGGCCGATAATCTGGCTGAAATCGCCCAAACCATTAATTATGAAGTGGTATGTCTGGTAAATTCCCGCGTCCCTAGAGTATATGTTAATAAACGGTAAACGGGTTTCAGGATAATGTAATTATTGGATTTGCCGACCCAATTGTCAACGGGATATAATGAAGTAGTTGTCTGGCTTCATGTAGAATTGGGAGGTGCTCCGTTTGCCGTCCTCAAAAAAAATCATTGTGAGTGTTCCTGAAAATTTGTTGCTGGAAATGGACCAGATGAGGTCTATTGATAATAAAAACCGCAGCGAAGTAATAAGAGAGGCGATTAAACTCTACCTCGGAGAACGGAGGAAAAGAGTTTTGCGGGAGCAGATGCAGAGGGGTTATGTTGAGATGGGGGAGATTAATAAAACGATTGCTGAGGAACACTTTAATATAGATGGAGACCACGGATCTACAAACGGTTCTCAAGAATAACTGGCGGAGTGGTATGATGCTTATCAAAAGAGGGGAAATTTATTTTGCCCAGCTCAATCCGGTTATTGGATCGGAACAGGGTGGAATCCGCCCCGTACTGGTGGTCCAGAATGACATCGGCAACCAGTACAGTCCTACTACTATTGTCTTAGCTATTACGTCTCAGATCAATAAGGCGAAACTGCCCACCCACGTTGAGTTGAAAGCAGCCAAATTTGGGCTAGATAAAGACTCGGTAATTTTAGGAGAACAGGTTAGAACAATTGACAAGACCAGACTAAAGCAACGCATTGCATTCCTGGATACAGACTTGATGGAAAAAGTGGATCAGGCCCTGGAAATCAGTTTGGGACTGCAGGATCTGAATTAATTCAGACGGCAGCCTTTCTTTTCGGGGGGGATGTAATGACGGCCCTTATTGGAATCAGTTGTAGTTACAGCCATAGCCGGCATACTTTTCAGGTCAGATCTAGTTACATAAGAGCAGTGGAACGGGCGGGCGGTGTCCCGGTTATTCTACCTGCGGTTAGATCTGATTACGCAGTGGAACGATATGTTGAATACTGTGATGGCTTTATCCTTTCAGGGGGAGGAGACCTTGACCCCTTGCTCTGGGGGGAAGAGCCGCACCCGGGGTTGGGAGAAGTAGACCCGGAACGTGACCAGTTTGAACTAGCTTTGGTTCAGGGGCTATTGCAGAAGAACAAGCCCGGGCTTTTTATTTGCCGCGGGCTGCAGGTTCTAAATGTGGCTCTGGGTGGTGATCTTATTCAGGACATTGTCTCTGACATCCTGCACCGACAAACCGCACCTCGTTACAGCCCATCACATGAAATTCAGATAGAGAAAGAAAGCCTTTTATATTCGCTCCTTAATAACGATTCGGTCCGGGTTAATAGTTTTCATCACCAGGCCATCCGAAAACTGGGTAACGGCTTGAAGATAACAGCTTACTCCCGTGACGGGATTGTTGAGGCGGTCGAGCTGCCAGGCAGCTCCTTTATACTAGGTGTCCAGTGGCATCCTGAAGATTTGCGTGATGAAGGCTCTTTTCGATTGTTCTCACGACTGGTCGAATCGGCAGCCGGCCACGAATGCCAGAACCCGGAAGCGGCTGCCGATGTTGAGTACTAGTCCTTATAAATAATAGTGCCAACGTGTTCACCGTTTAGAGCCCGGGTAATATTGCCATATTTAAGACCATTTATAATATGGATTTCTGTAACACTATTGGCTCGCAACAGCATATCCAGCACATTTCTTTCAACAATCAAATCATCCAAATCCATTTCTAGTAACTCACGAGCGCTTATTCGGGGTATTAATTTGGCTTCGGTATTCACCTTGGGGTTATCGGTATATAATCCGTCCTCATCTTTAACAAAAATACATTGTCTGGCTCCTATAACTTCCGCCAGAAGGTAGGCTCCCACATCAGTTCGGTTGGGGGGGATTCTGCCTTCCGCAGGCATATGTTCCCAGTAGCCGTAGGGTGGCATCCCATGAATCACCGGAATACACCCCTGAGCAAAATAAGCTCCGAGCTTGGGAATATCATCGTGTCCTACCTTGACTCCACCATATGGACTTAGTAGAGTTGCCAGCATTAGGGCATTCTGTTCAGATACACTCTGACCCAGTTTAGATATTATCCCGGTAGGCATTCCTAGTTCCAGGGCAATAGCATAAACGTGACGCGACCTGGTACCGCCCCCGGTGGAAACGATCATTTTGTGTTTAGGTGAGTTCTCAACAATTTCCTTGATGATAGGTAAAACGGCATGTGCTCCACGGTCGGTAATACTTTGCCCTCCGACCTTCAAAACATTGGTATGTGGAAATGCTCTGAATTGCTCAACGGATTCCAGCCCTTTAATAAAGGATTTGCTTACCAGGGATTCTCCCATTAACTTGCTTTTTATGTGCAGGCGATTTCCATCCCGCTCTCGTATTAAAGCCATCCCAATCCCACCCTTTTCAATTACTGAATCTAATTCTAGTTTTAGGCAAAAACGAACCGGACATTCGAGTCCGGTCAAAATGGCGTCATAATAATTATATCTTACTAATTCCTATTCATCATCGGGATCGTCATCTGAATCTTTTCCGGCCTGAAGATAAACCACTTCAGCTCCAACTGCCGCAGCCATTTGTTCCAATTCCTGTTTGCGTATGTGTTTCAGGAAAACCTTGAGATCAACCCCTGCGACACCGACGATAGCATAACGAGGTTTTTTTTCTCCTTCTTCCACTTTGCGGCGTTCACGAACAAATATTTTGGCGGCTGTCATGTTTTAGTACCTCCTTGAATGTTGCTTGTACCTTAATTATAATGACAACCCCCTGAATTTTAAAAGACAATCAATGGCAGGAAAAAGATTGGTTTCCAACCAGAGAGGCGCGCTATGATCAGTTCCCTTAATGCGTGCCTTCAGCACTTTATTCATTGGGATGATTTTGCCTGTTTTACCCGAGCGAAGCGAGGAGTTAAATATTTAAATTGTGCGTCCCGTTAGCTTGCCGACTAACTTCATTATCGCCATAAATATGGCAAGAAATATACATCCTCAAAGTAAAAAAAAAGAGCCCTTGAGTTCAAGGGCAGAGAAAAGTTGGAATTGGATGCTTGCATAAGTAAAGAGCTGTTGGGGGAAAAAGACCACCAGCAGCTCTCACTCGCCGTTGTTGAGTCTCCT
>JBLMZW010000127.1:0-36442 GCA_050259035.1 Chitinophagales bacterium
GAAGGATGGCGTATGTTTAAAGATGTTTGGGGAGGTTTGAAGATATGAGCGAAACCTCATACATGAAGGCTAAACTCGGGAAAAATGTTTTTAAACCGGATAAGAACAGGCATATAGTAATCAAACCCGGAATGGAGAAAGATGTACGTTTAAAGGCGGCCGTTTATGTTTGCCCGGCCGGACTATATTCCATGAATGATAAAGGAGAAGTTGAACTCGATCTGGATGGTTGCCTTGAATGCGGGACATGTCGTGTTGCCTGCGGAACAGACGTTTTGGATTGGAATTATCCCGACGGAGAGGTAGGAGTACAATTCAGGTTTGGGTAGAGAGATTTGTATTGGGGAGGTAAAACTTCGTGGATATAGCAGTTTGCGTTAAACAAACCGTCGATTTGCAGCAGGTCAGAATACGCAAAGAGACACGCGAACCGGTTCTTGATAATATCCCTTTAACATTAGGTAATATTGATAAGAATGCAGTTGAAGAAGCGGTTAGAATCAAAGAAAAAGTGGGCGGAAAGATTGTAGCAATCTCTGCGGGTTCGGATAAACTCGACGATACTATTAAAGAAGCCATGGCTATGGGAGCGGATGAGGCCGTTCTGGTAACCGCCCCAGAACTGGATGGCGCAGAAAGTGCTGTTGCTGCTCAGGTCTTGGCCCGGGCCATCCAAAAAAACGGTCCCTTTGATCTTATTCTATTAGGCGAGGGGTCAGCGGATAATTATTCAGGACAAGTTGGGCCCAGGCTGGCGGAGATTCTGAAAATACCCCAGATTACATTTGTGAAATCACTTGAAATTGAAGGTTCCGGATTGAAAGCAATTCGCAATCTAGACGATAGTTTTGAAACAGTTGAAGTTGAGCTACCGGCTCTAGTTACTGTAATAAGTGAAATAAATGAGCCCCGTATTCCCTCCGTTACCCAGATATTAAAAGCCGGGAAAAAGGCCAAGCAGATATACAAGCCGGCCGATCTTGACCTCGACCTTACCAGTATAAGCCCCATGGTTGCTTCCATTAGCAATCTGGCCCCCGAGCAAGAGAGAAAACACATTCTTTTCCAGGAAGGATTGGACAAGGACGTACCCAATCTGGTAAAAGCCCTGGAAAATGAAGGTCTGGTTAGGAGGTAATATCATGGCTTCAATTCTGGTGTTTTGTGAAAAAGACGAAATCGGTTTTGAACTTCTTACCAAGGCTAATGAGTTGGCAGCAAATTTGGGACTGCAAGTCACCGCGGCGGCTTTAGGGTCAGTTAACGCCATGGAATATGCCACGCGCGGGGCTGCAGATGTTTACACCTGCTCTAACAATCTATTGGATACTTTTGAAGCTTCCGTTTACGCTGAAACTCTGGGTCAAATAGCAAAACAAGCAGAAGCTTCTGTTATCATTCTGGGATCAACCAGAAGAGGCAAAGAACTGGCAGGACGCCTGGCCCAAAAACTAAATTGCGGGTGTCTGACAGATGTAAGCAAGATGGAATTGCAGGACGGGCGAATTGTATGCTCTCGCAACGCTTTTGGGGGAGCTACGGTTGCCTCGCAAACTATCCTCTCTGGAACTCAGGTTATTGCAGTAGCTCCCGGGGCCTTTTCTCCGGCTGAGAAAGGCAGTTCTACCGGAGAGATAAAAGACCTTACTATGGATTTGAATGCTCCAAAAGTAAGAATCTTATCCCGTGAAGAAAAGCCTCAGGCTTCAGTCAATATTGAGGGAGCAGAGGTTCTGGTATGTATCGGAAAGGGATTAAGAGCCCCCGAGGAGTTAAAGATGGTAGAGGATTTGGCCAACGCTCTGGGTGGAATCGTATGCTGTACGAAGCCAGTAGCTACGGACCAGAAGTGGCTGCCCGAGGATAGAATAATAGGTCTTTCAGGGAAAAAGGGCAAACCCCAGCTGGCATTATGCCTCGGAATATCAGGACAGGTTCAGTTTACAGTCGGGATACGAGACGCCAAAACAATAGTTGCAGTTAATACAGATCAAAATGCTTATATCTACCAGATGGCGGATTATGGTATAATAGAAGACTTGCACCAGGTTATTCCACAACTGACAGCGGCTTTAAAATAGAAAAATAATAAAAGTAATTTCCCCGTAAAAGAGGGACAGGATTTCACAGTCTATATATAGCAATCGAGACCTGTCCCTTTTATTTACCCTTTCTGTCTGGAAATATTTCCACAGAGTCTGATTATACCCGCCAGTTCCGGGATAATATTATCCTTCAAATGAATAATGCTTTTTGCTAAAATAATTTAAGAAATGTATTTTGGGACGGGAATATCTTTATAAAGAGCATTTTAAGATCGGTAGTTAAATATAGGGGGTGGGGTAAAGGCACTCTGGAGTCTTTTTAGTGAGAAAGAAGTTTGGGAAGTAGAAATATAGGGGAGGTTTTATCGTGGCTTCAAATTTTATCTTTTCATCCAGGGATCATAAGTTTATTCTCAAGGAATGGCTAGATGTTAATCAGGTATTTCAAACCGACCGGTATAAAGACTCATATACTGTTGACGATATTGACGCGGTTCTGGATAATGCATTAAAGGTGGCAAAAGAGGTTATAGCTCCTACTAATGATGAGGGCGATTCCCTACACGCTTGCTTTGATAACGGTAAAGTCACCGTTCCTCCATCCTTTAAAAAAGCCTATTATTTCATACAGGAGAATGGATTAGGCTCCAGCAACAAGGATCATAATGACGAATCGGCCTTACCGCTTTGTATTTTTGGCTGCACTAATGAACTTCTGGCAGGGGCCAATGCAGCCATAGGACCATATTCTATGGCCACTACCGGATCATCCGGGCTGATTCAGAGTTACGGAAACGAAAAAATAAAATCGCTCTTTTTACCTAAGATGTTCAGTGGGATATGGGCGGGTACCATGGATTTAACCGAACCGGGCGGAGGCTCCGATGTTGGAGATATACTGACAAAGGCCTACCCGACTGATGAGCCCGGGGTCTACAAAATTAAAGGTACCAAATGTTTTATTACCGGAGGAGATCAGGATATTACTGAAAACATCGTTCACCTTACCCTGGCCAGGGTAGAGGGTGCTGCTTCCGGAACCAAAGGAATTTCACTTTTCGTTGTGCCTAAGTTCTGGCCGGATGAAAACGGGAATGTCGGGGAATTCAACGATGTAAATTGCGCCGGAATTGAACACAAAATGGGATTAAGGGGATCAGCTACAGCGGTTGTAAGCTTTGGGGAAGAGAATAAGTGCAAGGGATACCTCCTGGGAGATCCCCCCGATCAGGATGGCAAGGGACAAGGGATGGCGCAGATGTTTGAAATGATGAACGAAGAACGTCTTATTACCGGATTGGCAGCTAATGCCGCCGCAACTGTAGCCTACAATAACGCTGCCCGCTATGCCACTGAAAGAATTCAAGGAAAACTTTTGACCAATCCCAAAGCAGGTCGGGTACCTATAATAAAGCATGAAGATGTCAGACGTATGCTGCTTTTCCAAAAAGCCATTACTGAAGCCTGCCGGGCCATGATTATCAACACCTACTACTATATGGATATAGCCGAGAACAGTTCCGATCCGGAAGAAGTTAAGAAGGCCAAAGCAATGGTGGAGGTTAATACCCCTCTGGTAAAAGCCTATAGCTCAGATATGGGGTTCTTATCGATATCCGAAGCCATGCAAGTCTATGGCGGTTATGGTTATTCTGAAGAATACCCAATCGCACAATTAATGAGAGATACCAGGATTTATGCAATCTGGGAAGGAACAAACTTCATCCAGGCCATGGACCTGGTAGGGCGTAAATGGATGATGGGTAAAGGACAAGTCTTTGCCAACTGGATGCAGCAGATCCAAGATCTCATTGATCAGAATAAAGATAAAGCCGGATTTGAAAAAGAGTTTGAGGCTTTGCAGGAAGCATTAAATGACTATCGGGAAATTCAAATGACCATGGGCGGATACCTTGGTCAGGGGAAGATGGGAATGATCGGCTTATATGCCACCCGTATCCTGCACGCTACTGCCAAGATCTATTGCGGCAAACTTTTACTGGACCAGGCTCTTATAGCACAGCAAAAAATTGACGAGCTTGGTACAAATTACTTTGATTACCCGTTCTATCAGGGCAAAGTTGCGTCAGCCCGTTTTTATGTACGTAATATCGTGCCCGAGGTAGGTACAACCTTGAAGGTTATTAAGGACGGAGATACTTCCGCTATGGATATCTTGGAAGAATCACTATTAGTTTAGTAAATTCCGTTACCAGCAACTTTTGCTGCGGATTTCTTAATAACGAATAAAGGACTTAGCAAGTTAATGTGGAATTTAAGCAGGAGAAGCTTATATGTGATTTTGTAACTTTGTTCTATTACTTTCTCCCAATTTCGGGTTTTAGGAAGGTAATTCCCCCTATATAAAAAGGGTTCTTAACTCATAAATACGTTGTAACTGCTATGAGGAGGTGGTTGTAGTTCGTTTGGACAGGTCTCTGATCGGTTGAGGGAACGACCTGATACGCTGGTTTTCAAAGTTGGCCTATCGGTGTTAGGACCAGACCATTAAGTGGCAGTCCGGAAATGGAACGGAAAACAGGACTGGACAAAGGGGAGTTTAGAAGTTTACAAGTTGAAAATTTAGAGGGAGGTAAAAAGGGAATGGCAACTAATTTTGCGTATAGCACCAGGGAATTTAAGTTTATATTTAAAGAATGGCTGCCCATGGAAGAAGTTTTTTCTTTTGATAAGTACAAGGACTATTACAGTGTAGATGATCTGGATTCATTGTTTGATCAGGTTTTAAAAATCGGTAAGGAAGTTGTAGCTCCTACCAACGACGACGGAGAAAAATATCCGGTTCGTTTTGAGGATGGCAAGGTATTCATTCCTCCGTCATTCCACAAGCTTTTCCATTATATTCAGGAAAATGGTTGGGGGACCTCAAATATAGATGAAGAAGCCGAAGGGACCATACCCTTTTCAGTATTCTGCGGATTAGGGGAAATGATGTGTGCCGCTAACCCTGCTTTCATGCCCTACATTGCATTAACCAGCGGTGCCGCCGGCCTGATTCAGAGCTTTGGTAGCCAGAGAGTTAAAGAAATGTTCCTGCCCAAGATGATGGATGGAACCTGGTCTGGAACCATGTGTCTGACTGGACCCACAGCCGGTTCTGACGTAGGCGATATTTTGTCCAAAGCTATTCCAACCGATGACCCTGAAATCTTTAAGATTAAAGGCAGTAAGATTTTCATCACCGGTGGAGACGGTGACCATGTAGAAAACATTATTCACCTCTATCTTGCCAGAATCGAGGGCGGTAAGAAGGGCACCAAGGGAATATCTCTGTTCGTTGTTCCGAAATTCTGGGTTAACGAGGATGGCAGTCTAACTCCCAACGACTTTGAGTGCAGCGGTGTTGAGCATAAATTGGGATTAAAGGGTTCAGCTACAGCCGCTCTGGTAGCCGGAGATAACAATAACTGCCGCGGATATCTTCTGGGCAATTTCAACGCTGAAACTGGCGAAGGCGATGGCATGGCGCAAATGTTCCAGATGATGAACGAAGAACGCCTTAATACCGGTATGGCCGCTCTCTCAGTAGCTGCTAATGCTTACTGGAATACCGCGTTGTATTGCAAAGATCGTATTCAGGGTCGCCCGCTCACTAACCAAAAAGGCGATCGGGTTGCCATCATAAAACATGAAGATATAAAGAGGTCTTTGCTCCTGAATAAGGCTACCCTGGAAGCTGCAAGGGCCATGATCCTGAAGTGTGCTTATTATATTGATGTAGTCCATAACACTCAGGATCCTGAGCGCAAGAGATGGGCGAAAGCCAGATGGGAATGCACCACTCCTCTGTGTAAAGCTTATCCTTCAGACGAAGCCTGGCCGCTGATCGGTGAATGTATCCAGTCCTATGGCGGGTACGGCTATTGTGAAGAGTACCCGGTAGCTCAGGCAGCTCGTGATGTCAAGATTTACTCCATCTGGGAAGGAACCAACTTCATTCAATCCCTAGACCTGGTCGGCCGTAAATGGTTGATGGGTGGCGGAGCAGTATTCGCAGCGTTCCTTCAGGATATTGAAGACTTCATTAAAGCCAAGGGAGAAGAAGGAAAAGCTGCAGGTCTGGAGAAAGAATTTGCTAACCTGGAAAAAGCGCTGGCATCATATAAGGAAATCCAGGGTGCAATCGGAGGATTCTTTGCCAACAAGCAGTACGGTCTGGTACCGACCTTTGCTCGCAGAATTCTCATCGCTACTTCCCAACTCTATGGTGGCTACCTGCTCCTAGATCAGGCCTTGATTGCTAAGAAGCGTGCTGATGAACTGGGAGAAGGACACTATGATTACAACTTCTATTATGGCAAGGTATTATCGGCCCGCTACTACGTGCGGAATGTTGTGCCCAATGTTTGGTCAACCGCCGAAATAGTTAAGGATGGAGATACCTCGGTTCTCGATTCCTTCGCTGAAGTATTTGACTACTAAGATACAATAAACCAAAGGCCCACCGTTTAGGTGGGCCTTTTTTTTAATGCCGTTTGCTGATTATGGAAATATTCTGGGCTACTCACCTAGAATTGGCTGTGGGATAAATCTGACGATAACCCATACAAAGGCTGCCATACATAATGCTAGTACGATAAACCTTGCCAGAAAGCTGCCTTCACTGCCGGCATGCTCTTCGTGGTTTTCATGTGACATTCTTCTTTCTCCCCCCTCTGCTATCATTATATTCTTCAATCAGGTTGAGGAGAAGGGGACGTTATCTTACATCCCCTTTCCTGAAAATAACTATTTATTCCTGGGAGTATAGTGGGTGTGCAAGAGTTCATGACTCTTATGCCCCAGCGGCTCATGCAAGAAATCATCATAGAGGACTTTAACTTCCGGATTTTCATGCGATTTTCTGATTGGGCAGTTGGCATCTTCATTGTAAATGGCTTTAATTCTCTCTTCCCGTTTGGAAATAGTGCTGGGAATAGGTTGACCCCCACCGCCTATGCATCCACCGGGGCAGCACATGACTTCGATGAAATGATAGGGAGATGTCCCCGCTTTGATTTCTTCCATTATTTTGCGGGCATTGCCTAAGGAGTTTGCAACCGCTACTTTAACCTTTGTTCCGTCCAAATCGACCTCGGCTTCCTTCAGACCAGTGAATCCACGAACTGCAGTGAAGTTCACATCCTCCAGAGTCTTCTTAGTGACTACTTCGTATACGGTACGCAAAGCGGCTTCCATAACCCCTCCGGAAGCGCCGAAGATAACGGCGGCACCGGTGTAGGCTCCCAGTAAGGAATCAAAATCGGAAGGACCTACTCTGGTAAAATCAACACCGCTCATTCTGAACAGGCGGCCAACTTCGCGGCTGGTCAGAACCAGGTCGACATCGCGATAACCGCTGTCCGTCATTTCGGGACGGGAACATTCATATTTTTTGGCGGTGCAGGGCATTATCGAAACTGAGTAGATCTTGGATGGGTCAACATTCATTTTGGATGCCCAATAAGTCTTGACCAGCGAACCAAACATCTGTTGCGGTGATTTGCATGTGGACAGGTGGTCCAATTGATCAGGATAGAAAGTCTCGATGAAGTTTATCCACCCAGGGCTGCAGCTGGTAATCATGGGCAGTACTCCGCCTGTGGTCAGGCGTTTCAACAGCTCATTTCCTTCTTCAATAATGGTTAGGTCCGCAGTGAAATTGGTATGAAAAACATAATCGAACCCCACTTGCTTTAAGCCGGTTACGAATTCCAGCATTCCAAGGGAACCGGTTTCCATTCCAACCTCTTCAGCAATAGCGACGCGAACAGCCGGGGCTATCTGGGTAACTACAATCTTGTCCGGATCGGCAACTGCTGCCAGGAACTCATCTAATTGCTCGTTTTCAGTAATGGCTCCAACCGGACAGGCTAGAGCACACTGACCGCACATAACGCACTTGGTATCCATAAGGGGTTTATTATCCACCGTACGTACTATGCCGTCCACCAACTCCAGGGCATTAACTGTTTGAATTTCCTGGCATACCTCTACGCATCTGCCGCAGAGAATGCACTTGGAACTGTCTCTTACCAGGGACGGAGTTGAGTTATCTTTTTCAAACTTCAAGGGCTTATTATCAAACGAGCGGATAAGCAGAGTCTGGGTCATCGACTGCAATTCACAGTTTTGATTCCTTACACAATTGAGACAATCCTGTGGGTGTACCTTTAGAATCTGTTTCAGATTCTTCTGGCGTTCTGCGATGACTTTAGGGGTGAAAGTCTGGATCTCCATTCCGGGCTGAACCTTGGTTGCACAACTGGTGGTAAGTTCTCCATTAGCTTCGACCATGCATACCTTGCAGTTTTCTTTAACCTTGAGGTCCGGGTGAAAACACAGGGAAGGAATGGCGATGCCAGCTGCCATGGCGGCGCTCATAATGGAGGAGTCGTCGGGCACGTCGACTCTGATGCCATTAACTGTTACACTGACCAAAATTACTTCTCTCCTCTCCTGAATACGTACAAGATCCCTTCCTACAGTCTATGAACTTTGAATACACGTGTCAATAACTTGTAAACATTCTTTGAAGAAACTATTCAGCGCTGTTCGTAGGCTTGTACCGAAATTTCTTAAGATGCAAGCGATAAGGTTATAAAATGTAATACTACTGGCATAAATGGTAATAATATTTAACACTTAATTGTCAGGGAGGAATATTATGGCGAAAACAGTTGAGAAGAAACGTCCACCGGTATGGATGATGGTTCGAGAAGCTATGGCTTCCATTTCAGGGGAAGCCACCTATAAGGATATCAAGCAACATATAATGAAGAAGTATAAGGATGTCAACGAAAGAACTATTCAAGCCCAAATTGTAATCTGTAGTGTGAATCAAAAATCCCGAGTACATTATCCGCCCAATCGTAAACCCCGGATTTGTGACGACAAATACGACTTTCTATATTGCCTCGGAAATGGCCGGGTAGCTTTATATGATCCCATGGTTCACGGCCAATGGGGTATCGTAGAGGAAAAAGGAAAACTTGAAGTTTTAAAAATGCAACCTCAGATCGAGTCTGCTCCGAAGCAGTCGGATCAATCGGCTAATATGCTCGCTCCATTCTCCCAATGGAGAGAGGTTCTAAGTAATAATCTGGGTTTGTTTGGTCAGGGGCTTCAATTATATCTGGAACCCTCTGGGAGAACCGGCTTAGAATATCCGACTGAAATGGGCATGGTAGATATTCTTGCGGTAGATGAAAAAAATACTCTGGTGATCATACAAATGGCAGATGAGGTTCTTCCTGAAAACCTGACCAGGATACTGGCCTGTATGGGATGGGCCAGGAAGAAAATGGCGGCAGGAGAAGTCAGGGGAATATTACTCACTGGAAAAGTTGACGAAAAGCTGCCCTTAATAATCGATGAAATATCCAGCCTGGAATTGTACCAGGTACAGTTCTCACTGGTGATTAATAAGTTATCGACAACGGTATAGGTCTAACCCAAAAGGGGTTGTTTACCTTGAGTAAGCAACCCCTTTTTAAATTGAAACCCAATTATTATCAATTCCCTTATATACATTCCTGCGAATTATTTTAGTATCCAATATATTCTAATCTGCTATTGATTTATCTTTCCAAATAATCGGTTAAGACCCTTCCAGGCATCATCAATATTTTGCTGCCCTAAATTTATCGGATGGAAGAGATCACCCAATTTACTTACCCGTTCCAGGACTGTTTTAATGTTGTAATCATGTGGCAGTGCAGTTCTAAGCTCATTCCAGTTGAGCGGGCAGGAAACCGGAGCACCAGGAAGCGGGCGTACACTATAAGGAGAGCACACGGTTTTCCCCTGTATATTCTGTAGGTAGTCCACGTAAACCTTGCCCTGTCGGTCTTTTACTTTCCTTATTATAGTAGCGT
Source organism: Chitinophagales bacterium (assembly GCA_050259035.1). GTDB lineage: Bacteria > Bacillota > Syntrophomonadia > Syntrophomonadales > DTU052 > JBLMZW01. The sequence goes on from JBLMZW010000127.1 coordinate 9,923, forward strand.
GCTCGGGTATAAGACGAACAACAATTTCGGCAATCTTAAGGGCGAAATCCCGCAGCTGGTCATAATTGTATTTTCGGGTTAAAGGAACATAAACATGTACCCCTGTGGCACCGGAGGTCTTCAAATAAAAATTCAAATTCAGGTTGTTAAGTATATCCCTCAGGACTTCCGCTACCTGGCAGACATGTTCATATGTTGCTCCCTCTGATGGGTCCAGATCAAAAACTAAAAAATCAGGCAATGAGGGATTGTCTGCCCGGGACATCCATGGATGCAATTCCAAGCATGCCTGGTTGGCCAGCCAGATCATAGTTGGCAGTTTATCACATACTATAAAATAAATAGTACGGTCAGAGTGGGGTGAATACCATGGGAATCGGGTGACCCATTCAGGGGTTCCGCTTGGTGCATTTTTCTGGTAAAAAGACTTGCCTTCTATTCCGTTGGGAAATCGTGTTACTACCAGTGGTCTTTGCTTAAGATGAGGAACCAGGTGGGGGTAAATTCCCGCGTAATATTCAATCAGATCTTTTTTAGTTATATGGTCTTTAGGCCAGAGTATTTTATCTAATTTAGATAATTGAATACTGTAATCTCCGATTTGGACAACAGTTTTGTTTCGAGATATGATCTAAATCATACTCCTTTCTAAAGATACTGATTTAATTACCGGGTGGCGAAATTCTCCCCCGGAGGTCCATTCCAGGTATTCGATTACGGCTAAGACCAGTGGCCTGGTCCAAAAAATGTTGGCCCTGCGGGGCGGATTCACAAAAGGAGAAACTGGCGACACTAAATTACCAAGCACTTGGCTTAGTTTTACCCATTCCAATTCACTAAGTCCACTGCCTGCGCGGCCGGTGTACACCAGCCCAGATTCTCCCTGAACACCCAGAAGGATAGAACGAATTCTGCCATTTTTTTTAATGTACCCCCCGACTAAGCATTCAGTATGACGCCGGTTTTTCACCTTCAGCCAGTAAGAACTTTTTTTCCCGGGGATATAGGGGCTGTTCCGGTCTTTAGCCACGATTCCTTCAAGGTTTAGTTTTTTGACTTGTTCAAATAATAATATCCCTTGATCGAAACTATCAACAACTGTAAAGGGAGGTTCGAGATGAAGGATTTCTTTCAAAAGACCATTTCGTTCCTGCCAGGGTTGGTTTATAGTTGATTTCTTGTCCCAGAAAAGTAAGTCAAAGACCATGTAATAAATTGGTACCTCATTAATCAATTCACTGCTTTTTTCCCCGGCCGCTTCTCGGCGCATTACCTGGTGGAAGCTGGGCTTTCCTTCTACCAGAGAAATAACCTCACCGTCAAGCACCACTGGCTTTCTAACCAGGTCAGGAAGGGCAGCAAGCTCGGGATATTGAGCTGTTCGGATATGCAAACGACGGTTTTGTAGAATAATACCTTCCTTATTATAGTAAAGCAGCATTCTTAAACCGTCCCATTTAACTTGAAATACATAATTGGGATTGTCAAAGGGTTCCCGGGCTAAGACTGGTTCCATGGGCACAAGCTTTGACTCAGGAAAATCCATTTATGTCACTGCTTTCTTTTTCCCGGGCTTAGTTTTCTTCCGTTCCTTTTCCGCCAGTTTTACACTTTGTTTCAGGGCTTCCATCAGATCAATTATATTCCCGGTCTCAACTGCAGGGGCTGCCTCAATCTTGTTGCCGGCAATTTTGGCCTCGATTAAATCGCGCATGGCTTGCCGGTATTCATTGGTATATTTGCCGGCCTGGAATTCCGTGGATAGGTTTTCGATGAGATTTACCGCCATTTTTATTTCATTGTCATGCAGTTTGGAGTCATCAAAGGCAAGGTTTAATTCAGTTGATGAACGCAATTCATCAGGGTAAAACATGGTGGCCAATACCAGACAGCCCTCCTTGACCCGGATCGAAGCCAGATTGGTTCGAGTGCGAAGAACAATCCGGGCTATAGCAGTCTTACCAGTTGATTCCATGGCCTGCAACAGTAAAGAATAGGCTTTGGAACCACCTTCCGCAGGTTCCAGGTAATAACTTTTATCATAATAAATTGGATCGACTTGTTTTATATCAACGAAATCCAGAATATCTACGGTTCCGCTGCCTTCCCTGGGCAGCCCGGCAAAATCTTCTTCATTTAATATGACGAAATGGCCCTTCTGGTATTCATACCCGTACACTATCTCCTGCATCTGAACCTCTCGATTACAGGTAGGGCACCTTTTTTGGTACTGAATGGGTGTCATGCACTCGTTATGCAAATAGCGGAACTTTACGTCCTTTTTTTCTGTGGCCACATACATTTTAACCGGAATATTTACCAACCCGAAACTTAAAGCGCCTTTCCATAAAGGGCGCACTTTTTCCACCTCGTTTCAATAATTATCATCAAAACCACTGTTACAGATTCCTGAGCATCCTTTTTTGTTAAGAGCAATTTCAATTCTTTTGGGAATGATTATTACGGAAATTAACTCAGTTACTAATAGGTTTTATCAAGATCACAATAATATTCACTTGTTTGTATAAGGTTGAGTAATAGGAAAAAAATGACCTTAAATAGTCGGAATATTAGCAAGATGACTATTTGTGAAGAAAATTTTTTATTACGGCAGGAATACAAAACAGGCTTGTAGAAGTTACAAACCAGAGGCGGTCAAGAAGGCTGCTAAAGAACGAAAAAGGGGGAAGTTAAAAGTGAAGGAAGTGTATGTCGTCGAGGGTGCTCGTACTGCAGTAGCCCGGGCCGGAAAACAATCCTGGTTTACCAGCGTACGGTCAGAGGAACTCTCAGCAATCGTATTCAAAGAGTTGAGAAAGAGGATCGGTCTGGAAGACAAGGCCAAACAGGGTATTATTGACGACGTGGTATGGGCCACCACAGCTAATGCATTCATGGAGCAAGGCTTGAACATTGGACGTTTGGCATGGATCCTGTCCGATGGTTCCTATGATGTTCCCGGATGTACGGTTGACCGTTTTTGCGCGTCAGGTTTGAACTCTATAGTGTTTGCTGCCACCACCATGATGGTCGGTTGGGGCGGCGATGTCGAGATTGCCGGCGGCGTTCAGCACATGTCCCATATTCCGATGGGCGCAGGCGCAAGTCTCCATCCGGATCTCGGCAACTATATGAATCTGAATGCTATCAACATGGGCTACACAGCTGAAATGGTTGCCCGCAGATACAACATTAGCCGTGAAGTTCAGGACCAATTCTCCATGGAATCCCATCTAAAGTGTGCGGCAGCTCAGGAAGCCAAAAAGGCTAACAAGAGAATCGCCACTGTAAAGACCTGGGTACCAGCCAAGGCTGCTAAGGGCAAACAGGGCGAAGGCGTAGACTATGTTGCCTCTGAGCACCTGGCCAAGGAAGCCAAGGAAAAAGGTGAAGAAATGGCTGAATGGATCGTAGGTTATGACCAGGGTGTACGCCCGGAAACCACAATGGATAGCCTGGCAGCTATGAAACCTGTATTTATGCAGGATGAAGCCGCAACCGTTACCGCTGGTAATGCCAGCCAGATCAACGATGCTGCTGCCGGTGTGGTTCTCGCCACTGCCGAAGGCGCAAAAGCTCTGGGCAAGAAGCCTATTATGAAGCTTGCTGGATGGGCAGTTATAGGTCTGGATCCGGATGTAATGGGTATCGGACCCGCCCTGGCAATTCCCAAGGTATTGAAGAGAGCCGGCCTGACTCAGGATCAAATCGGCCTGTGGGAAATCAACGAAGCATTTGCTTCCCAGTCAGTATACTGTAGAGATACCCTGGGATTGCCGAAAGACAGAGTTAACGTTTGGGGATCCGGAATATCCATTGGTCACCCGCTGGCCTGCACCGGTGCCAGAATCGCATGTGATATCACTACCATGTTTGAAGATCCTGACTTCTCCGATGTTGATTACATCGTAGAGTCCATGTGTATCGGACATGGCCATGGCGCAGCAGCCATCTGGCAGAGAGTAAAATAGTTAGAACTGATAAGTAAATAAATCAAAGGCCAGGGAGTCCCCCTGGCCTTTTTCTTGTACTGTAATACTCGCATTAGTCAATATTGTTGAGACCATGCAAAGGGTTAAATGTTAAGCTTAATTTTAATCAAATACTATTACGTTGGAAGCCTGTTGACCTTTTGGGCCTGAAGTAACATCGAACTTTACTTTCTGCCCTTCAGCAAGGGTTCTGAAACCTGATGTCTGTATGGCTGATTGATGAACAAATACATCGGTGCCATTATCAGCTTCAATGAATCCATAACCTTTAGTTTCATTAAACCATTTTACAGTTCCGATCAATTCGATTCCTCCCACTAATATCATTAGGTTTACAACAATTTTCATTAGATTCACGGAATTGGCGCGGTCCAAAGAACGTGAATACATACTAATCAACGACCTGAAAAATAGCGACAAAAATGAGTTAAACAGCAAGGGTAACGCCAAACAAAACAACGGCGTTACCCTAATTGATTACAGCTGGCTGATTATGGATTGCATTTGTCTGATGCTGCCTTCCAGAGAAGAAGCAGCACTGGACAATACACTTTTCGCCTGAGCGTTGGTTGTCTGAGTTGCAGCCTGTCTTATATCAGACGCCGATGTCTGGCATTTTTGCAGGACCTGTTGGATGAGGCTTCTGTCGTCCACCAAATCACCTCCTTGTCATACCTTAATATGGGTATACAAGATGGGAAATATGCAAAGAAGGCATCTCCAAAAAATAACAAACAAAACATAAAAGAGGCAACAGCCTTTTGGACTGCTGCCCCCGGGAAGAAAAAAAGAATTGATGGTAAGTTAGGGTTTCTTACGAATCAGAATGGTTTTCCCGACCTGGTTAAGGTCATTGTTTAGTGGGTCAAGCAAAAGCCTGCGGGCTTCAGATTCGGATTTGAATTTGCCGCGAAAACGCAGCATCCAGTATGGACCGCTCTTTAAGAGATAAGCTTCGTATTCCGGTTTCTCGTCTGCAACCCTATCCGTAAGTGCCCACATTTCTATAATAGGGTAATCAAAGGGAATGGTGCAGTAGCCTTTCAGGGGTCCCCAATCCTTACCCCAGGAGTTTAGAATCAGCCATCGATTATCCCGGGTCCAACCTACCAGTGTTACCATATGGAAGCCGTGTAGTTTTTCGACATCAGGGTTGGGTTTATGAAGATGGCCCCCGGCAAAAAAACTATCGTAGATTTGAAAACCAATAGTTACCGGCCCCAATTCCATCAAAGCGGTTTTTACCTCTTCAACGGTATGAACTGCGGCATAAGTCTTGATTTTTTGTTTCAAGGCATCTTTATTCATTTCCGGCGTTATCATCTTATTACAAACTGCATATGGGTATATACCAGGCATCAGTTCCTCCCGGCAAACCCCTCGCTTTCTTAGAGCACCCAGGGCTTCCCTTGGTATCATTCCTTCACCTTTGAAATCTCCACTCTCACGGGCACCATATATATAAGCTGCAGAATATGCTTGATATTTGCCTCGTTCAAGCTCTTCCTGCATTTCCTTAATAGCCTTCAACGAAAAAGCTACGCATGCGCCACTGTTTCCCTGGTCATAAGGAATTGAAATCAGGTTGGGCACTGTAAACAAGTCTGGGAAAGCTTTTTTAGCCGAAGTAATCTTATTTAGCCTGTAATCACGATGATCATGTGGACTTGGAATTACGCCTAACGGACGATTAGGAATCATATTGTTCACTCCCCTCCATCTTGAGACATTCTATTGTCGATTCGGGGCAAAAGTGACAGGAAAAGCCAGGGAATCCACCGTTGAGCCGAAATGAATGAAACTAGAAGGACCGATCCTGAAAACTCCATTTCCAACCGGAGAGCGACCCAAAAAGCAGGAAAATAAAGCTTACTGTCGAACTAGTAAGATTTAGGGTTTTTACTCGGTTTTAAGAGGTAAATATGGGGAGAAGGTTATGATTCAATACCTGGGTTGGGCATTTTTGGTGTTTGTGCTCCTTGGTATTCCGGGATATTACATAATGAAAAAAACCGGATTTACCAACAGGTTAATAGCATTTACCCTCGTATTAACCTTTGGGATGATAGCTGCTTTCCCAGTGGTTATGTTTAGAACAAGTACGTTGACAGTTATTCTTGTTTACCTTGTTGCGGTTGTTGCTCTGCTTTATATCTTCTCGACTACAGTCGAAACAGTAGAAGTTTTGGACCAACCTGAGGATAGTACATTAATGGAACATGAGAACTGGTTATTATCCGGGTTGGCGAATGAAGACCAAACCCAGGTTATTGATCTGGCGCAACAACTTAATGATTCTAATATAGAGAATCCTGAAACGTTAACACAAGATAAATTAGATCAAATATCAGACTCGATAGATGAAGAAACAACAAGCGAACTCGGTCTGAAAAATGATTTGCCCCCGGACGAAGAACAAATAGATCTAACAGATGGGGTTGACGGCTCTGAACCAGATATTACAAATGTCGGGTTTATAGAAGAAAAACCAGTTGAGCCAGTAATCGTTGCAGACCCAGAAAAAATAGTGGAATCTACTGAGCTTGAAAGCACCCTTCCTGTAAAGGAAGAAGAAATTTCCGTACTGGAGAAGCCTGCAGAAGAACCAGTTCCTAAAACTGAAGAGGAGTTGCTTGTAAAGAATACTGACCTTGTCGAAGAACCCGAAGAGGTTGACTCTGAACTTAATACCGAAGAGGAGTTACTTTTAGAGAGCACTGATCTTTTTGAAGAGTCCGAAGAGGTTGACCCTGGAATAGTGATAGAAATGAGTGCTGAGGATAAAGAGCAGTTGGTCCCTGATGTTAGAGATGAGTCTAGCCTGCCGGAAGAGGATTCATATGTAGAAGACCAGCAGAATCAAGAGACATCTGGGGAAATTGTGGGAGTAGAAGAAGTTGATGACTCCATAGGACTGGGTGAACAAGATTTTAAACAACCCATGGAACCATTGTACGGTTCAAGTGAGGATAAAAGAGATACCGCGCTTGAATCTAAAAGCTCCCCGGAAACCATAGTTGCGTCTTCACGGAAAGATAGTATTCTGAACGAATTTATTGAACAGGGGTTTGAAGCTAAAAACCAGGGAGACTTACAAAATGCTATTGAAACTTTTATGAGAGCATTGGATTTGACTCAGTCATCCGAAATATCTTATCTTCTCGGGACTGAGACAGCAAGCTTATACACTGAACTTGGCCATTATTCGAATGCGGTTGACATATTAAAAAGGATCCTGATTGTTTCTGATGGCAGGTACTCTAACCGTATCTCTGATGAGATCATCTATTTAGAAACCTTGAGTAAGGTTTTGGCGGATGTTGGTCTTTCGGAAGTTCCGATGTATATGGTACCAAGAGCAATCAGGCTAAGGGTTAATAAAATTTTGGAAGAAAATTAATCGATTGTTGGAGGGAGTGTCAATGAAGAAAAGCCAGGAAATAATAGGACTTCCAGTTTTCTCAATCCTGGATGGAAGAGAAGTAGGTCAGGTCAAGGATTTAGTCATTAATCCCGAGGAAGGGGCCATCGAGTTTCTGCTGGTTAATAGCGGTAACTGGTATGTCGGGGCCCTGGTTCTGCCGTTTCGTTCAGTACTTGGGATCGGGATGCATGCTGTAACAACTGAGAGTGAGACCCAGTTAACAAGCTTAAATGAATCCTCTAGTGCCTGCACTCTGCTGCAGAGGGGGATCAAAGTCAAAGGGACTAAGGTTCTTACCCGTAAGGGGACTCTGGTGGGTGTTGTCAGTGAGTATGAACTGGATGAAGTGACCGGCAAAGTGACGTCGGTCGAGTTTAAGAACCCCGAAGATAATTTTGCCGGGGTGTATAAAGCGGCTCAGGTGCTAACTTTTGGTAGGGATGTCCTGGTTGTGGAAGACCAAATGGACAAAGGACCAGATGTTCCGGAGGTTCAAATAGGGGCCGTTAATGAAGAAATTGCAGCGAAGGAGAAAGATGCCGCCAAATTGTTCCTGGAGAGACAAAAACAATTTCTTTTAGGTAAAAGAGTTACACGGGACGTTAAGGATGATGATGGATCGGTATTGATATTAGAAGGAACAGTCATAGATGAAAGTATCCTGGCTATAGCCGAATCGAAAGGTAAGATGGTGGAGCTCGCCCAGAATTCCAGATAACGAAGGGAATCTTAAATGTTTAAAGGGCTATACAAAAGACTCATCTTATTATGCAGCATAGTAATCTTTACAGTTGGCCTGACGGTTTTGGCTTCTTCAAAGATACTGGCCTATAATGATACGGGATTAGTACCCCCCGGGGTAAAAGTGTGCGGAATTGAAATCGGCAATTTGCCTTTAAAACAAGCTCTGGAACGTCTGCAAAACAACCTGCTTGATCAGGGAGGAAGATATCTGGAGTTTACGAACGATAGGAATGAACTTATGGCCCGGTTGCCCATAGATAAATACGGTATTCGATATGACTACGATAAGACATTGAATCAGGCAACCAGTTTGGAAACTTTAGATTATTTCAAAAGAATAACATATCATAGCTGGGTCAGGGGTGGGAGTTTGTCTATCACCCCTGTTTTATCCTGGAACACAGATAATCTTCCTGAACTTATGTTGGATCTACGTAAACAAGTCGATAAGTCAGCAGGTAATGCCCGGGTAATATACCAGGACGATTCCCTGGAATACATATCCCATTACAACGGTTATGTCGTGGATGTCGAAGAAACGTCCCATCGAGTAGAAAGGGCAATAGAACAAGGAACATTACATATAAAGTTGAAGACCAGAACTATCTACCCTGCTGTTAGAATTGATGATATAAGAAGTGTTAAAGACTTGATGGCGGTTTACGTAACTACCTTCGACCCGCACCAGGAAAACCGAACCCATAATCTGCGTACTGCTTGCAGCGCCGTGGATGGTACTATTATAATGCCCGGCGAAACCTTTTCCTTAAATAAGGTTTTAGGTCCCCGTGATAAGAAACATGGTTATGTAAACGCCCCGGTTTTAAGCAACGGTAAAGTTGCTACCGGTGTGGGCGGGGGTATTTGTCAGGTTGCGACTACCATTTATAATTGCGTTATTCAAACCGATTTGGAGGTTGTGGAGCGAGAGCATCACTCTATACCTATAAATTACGTTTCCCCGGGCCTTGATGCAACCATAGCAGGCGACACCAGTGATTTAAGGTTTCGAAATAATGCAAAGAATCCTGTACTGGTATCAATCAAGGTTCAAGACAATAAACTGGTAGCCCGAATTTTTGGCTGTCAAACCGACCCTGAACGCCAGATAAAAGTGATAACCGAAAAAAGTTTAATCCTTCCCGAAGTGAAAACAGAATACGATAAGAGCCTGCCGGCCGGAACCAAACAAGTTAAAGAACCTGGTGTTAAAGGTTACAAAGCCAAGACTTTCAGGGTCGTTGTCAAAAACGGACATCAAATAGAAAAGAAGTTGCTTTCAGAAGACTATTATCATGCCAAAGACACGGTAATACTAATCGGCCCGGAATTTAAACCAGGAATCGCCAAGTAGGCGACTTAGCAACTTACATTTACGGTACCTTCCTAAAAGTATAAAAAAAAGAGCACCGGTTAAAAAACCAATGCCCTTTTTTATAAGAATTAAATTGCTTAAACCCAATAATGATGTTTTCATTTAACTAAAGGGTCCTGTAATATCATCTATAGTAAGGCCTTATAAAATCATCCGCACTGCCTTGTTTTGACCATATACATTCCCATTTTTCAAACTTCTATTGTCTATCTCTTCGGACAAAGTAAAGTTGAAAACCAGATCGCAACTTTGATTTTATTCACAATTCAATCACCTCATTCAAGGCTTATAAATTCACCATCTAACTGATTATTTGCCACGCATTCATTCTGCCACTAAAGAGAATATCCTCCTTTTATAGTATATGTTGCAGCTCGGGAAACATCTTGAGTTAAGGACTCTAAGAACCTTATATTACATCTAAGTAATAAAATTGATGATTGAGTGAATAGAGAAGTATATACTTTAATCACAAGAAGGTAAATGCTGGATTAAATATAAAAGGGGGAGGAATGGTTTTGAAAGTTCTAGGTATTAATGGGGGACCGCGCAAGGGAAAGATTTCTAAAACAACTATGTTGCTTGAAGCTTTTATTGAAGGATGCCAGTCGGCCGGTGCTGAAACCAATATTATAAACTTGAGAGAGAAAGACATAAAACAATGTAATGGATGCTATAGTTGTTGGGTAAAGACTCCGGGGAAATGCATTCAAAAGGATGATATGCAGGAAATCCTAAAGCTCCATGAGGAAGTGGATCTTCTGGTATGGGCAACTCCACTCTATTTCTTCGGACCCACTTCGTTATTCAAAAAGTACCTGGATAGGACTTTGCCTGTGGCAGAACCACAAATTGCTCTAAAAGACGGTCTCTGCACCCATCCCTGTCGCACCGGTAAAATCCCGGATAAAGTAATCATTTCGGTGGCTGGGTTCTATGAACTCGATCATTTTGGACCATTATCCGCCATGTTTCACTATATGGAAGGCAGAGGCTTCGGCCGCATCAAAGCAGAAATCTACCGGCCATCGGCGGAATTCATGAGTGCGCCCCAGCTTAAAGAAAAAGTTGAAGAAATATTAGAGGCAACCAGGCAAGCCGGGCGTGAGATGGTTGAACTTGGTCAAATTCGGGAGGATACGATGAAGGCCATTCAACAGGACTTTATGGATAAAGAATCTTTTATCAAGTTTGCCAATCAGTACTGGGAGTGGGATATGAAGCGGTGGGCGGAAAAACTGAAAAAGGACCGGCAGGAGACCTCATAATACTAGCGAAGGAGGGTATGGGTTGAACATTATTGATGCCCTGCAATTAGCAATACAGGATGAGAAAGAAGCGGTACAAAAGTATAAAGAGTTAGCTAGAAACGCACCTGACCCGGAAACAAGGCTTTTGTTTGAACAACTATCCAGAGAAGAGGATTCACATTATAAGCGGCTCAATGAAAAACTAAAGGCTTTAAAACTTATGAGTGAGTAGAGGCGAGAGCCTCTACTCATTTTAATTTCAGAAAATCAAAAGAAACATGACCGGACAAACCACTTAAGTATAGAATGAATACGAAAATCATAAGCAGCAGGAAAATCGCAATGACCAGTTTAAAGGTAACATGTTTTTCCCCCTGGATACGCTCGGCAATCAGGTGAGTGCAATAAACAACAATACCCGAAAAGGATGAAATTAGTAAGAATGTTTCCCACCCTGGGACCCGGTGATAGGCTTCTGGGGCCAAATACTTCCACAAGGAAAGACTGTAGTACGCCAGAACAATAAATTCTATCAGACTGGCAGCTACCTGAAAAGTCAGACTCTGTTTCTGTATGGAGGTGTTGGTTTCCAGAACAACTTTTATACCTTCTTGTAAGACCAGGTTTTCCCGGCTTATTAATATTTCTATTCGGCTGCGGACTACTTCTATAGCTGCCCGGAAGTTTTCCATTGCCCCCTGCAGATCTTCTGCTAGGTTTTTTAGATCATTCAAACGTTTTTCATAATAGCCAAGTATGATGCCTAAAGACGATGGGGTTAAGGTCAATCCCGTTATAGTCATCAATTTTTGCCGGACCTTGGTTAGACGGTCATTAACGCGGTTATAACCTTCCCGAATTATGCGGTAATTCCCTGCCAGGATTCCGTACGAAGTAGAAAGATCCTGCAATTCCTGCTCCAGCGAGTCCGCCTGAATGTTTCTTGATTGTTCCGGCACTAAGTTGGCATGGAGTATGTTAGCCAGTCGTTGTTCCAGTTCATCCTTTTCAGCAGTGATTGTGGTTTTGCGCTCCTGATATAAATCAGAAATCATCTGTAATTTAATCAACTGGGCTTCGATGTAGGGCAGGCCAAAAGATAATAATCTGGAATCAGCTGCCGCAGCCTTATCCAGTACGCAGAGATAATAGGCCTTGCCTCCTGGCCAGCGCCAGTTAAGACGGGCTAAACGACCGCCTTTCATCTGAAACTCAATGATATTTGACTGATTGGTTAGCGTTTTGGCCTGGTTAAGCATTTCTTCCCAGGGCTGCTCGAAAGCGATAAGAACCGTAACCTGCCCTAGAATCCACTCCGAGAAGATTCCTGCTTCGATCTCTTTTTGCCGCAGCCATTCGAGGTAATCGTTCCAGGAAGAAGATGGCCGCAGCCTTAAAACTAAAAACTCTATGTTTTCCATGGTATGGCTATGGCAAGACTCAACAGGATCCACAGAAGGGGACATAGATGGGTCGGAATTACCAGGTTTCATCGCATCTTTAAGCTTTTGCGCCCGGAAAGCGTCATTTTTCGGATAAAAATAAAATTTTAATAGTCCATATTCCACGTCAATTACACGCCTTTCGATAAACTAACATAAACATAGTGTTTCTGAATATTCCACACGTAGGTAATCAATCCTTCCCCATTAGATAAAATTAACATTAGGGGAGGAACGTTCCTAAATACATCGAATACATGAAAACATACATTAATTAAAATAAACTTGTTATATCTGGAACTAAGGAGGTTATAAGGGATGTTATTTAAGCCCAAGTGGCGATGGCACGTCTTGGTTCTAATTACCGCAGTTTTGATCGGTTTATTCGCAGGAACGGTATTGGCTGTGGGGGAGCCGGACCATATTAATTCGGCCAGTTTAAACCCGGAATATATTCAATACAAGAGTGAACACACCGGTGATTCAGTGACTGGATACATACCCCCACCAATTGATTTGTCATTTCTCAGTGGAAAAAACATATTCCTTAAGCCCAACCAGCATATGGCTGAGCCCCTTCCAGAAAAATACGATTTACGGGAACATAATAAACTAACACCGGTTAAAGATCAAAATCCCTATGGAACCTGCTGGACCTTTGCCGCATTGGGTTCTTTGGAATCATGCCTGCTCCCCGGCGAAGCTAATGACTTTAGTGAAAACAATATGGCATGCAACCATGGCTTTGTATGGGGGCCGGATCAAGGTGGGAACAATGCCATGGCTGAGGCCTACTTGACCCGATGGGGCGGCCCGGTTAATGAGAATAATGATCCTTATGGAGAACTGACGAAAAGGGTGGGCTTAACCCCGGCGAAACACGTACAGAATATAATTATTATTCCTCCCCGGGGAAGCTGGGACGACAATAACAACTTCAAACAAGCCGTTATAAATTACGGAGCGGTAGCTACCAGTCTGTACTTTGACGATAACTGTTACAACGAAACGGGTAGTATACATTCCTACTATTATAGTGGACAGCAGAGTTGGAATCATGCTATAAACATTGTCGGCTGGGATGATACCTACCCGGCCGCAAATTTCAAAACCCAACCATCACATAATGGCGCATTTTTAGTTCGCAACAGCTGGGGCGCTAACTGGGGAGATGGCGGTTACTTCTGGGTATCGTATGATGATGTAACATTAGGACGAGAAGATGATAATGCGGTCTATTACAATGCTGAATCGGTTTATAATTACGATAATATTTACCAATATGATCATCTGGGTTGGATTAATTCAATAGGGGAAGGGACTTCCACCTTTGCCAAGGGCGCTAATGTTTTTACTGCCGTAAATAGTCAAAATCTAGAAGCGGTTGGTACTTACATAATAGGATCATCAGGGGATTCAATAAATATTAGAGTCTATACCGGAGTAGGTTCCTTACCTGAATCAGGATCCTTAAAATATAATCAGGACATGACAATTACCTCCCCCGGGTACTACACTATTAAGCTAAATGCCCCGATAGCCCTCACAGGGGGGGAGAAATTCTCTGTGGTAATCCGGTATAACCTGCCAAACTCGGGTAACACCTATCCAATACCGGTTGAGATATACGAACAGGGGTATGCCGACCCTGAGGCCAATCCCGGGGAAAGCTATATTGGATTAACGGATACAGATAATTGGTTGGATACAACCACTCTCGCCGGCGATCTGGATACTGATAAAGTTAATGTGTGCATCAAGGCTTATACATCCTATGCCATTCCGGTTACAGGAGTAACCCTGACTCCGGAGACCATGAACCTGATTGCGGGAGGAGCTACCCGCACCTTAACTGCAACAGTCGAGCCGAATACTGCCATTAATAAAAACGTAAGCTGGAAAAGCAGTAAACCGGAAGTTGCGACAGTAAATAACGGGGTGGTAACTCCGGTGGGAGAAGGGCAAACAACCATAACCATTACTACCGTGGATGGAGGTTTTCAGGATACCTGTGAGGTAACTGTTGCTCCCCCTGTTGTGGGACCAGACCTGGCCATAGCCCTGGATGAATATCCGGAAGAAGCTGCGGCAGGAAGTAAAATTTCGTTGAAAGCAACGGTTCTAAGTTGCGGCACGGTGGACGCTCCTAAAGCAACTGTTGAGATATATATTGGGGATACTTTGGTATGTACCAAAAGTGTTTCCAAACTAAAATGGGGTAAAAGTAAAACCCTAAGCATTAAAGCCACCGTACCGGCCAATTTACCTGTGGGTACGTGTGAATTGAAAGCAGTTGTTACACCAGTTTCAGCCATACCGGAGATTAATCAAAGCAATAATATAGAAACCCAAGATATTAACATAGTTCTTCCCGACTTGACCATATATTCCATAGTGCCTGCCGGGGGATTGATAGCTGGTAAAGGAGTAAATGTGACGGTAAATATAAGTAACCAAAGAAACGCCGAAGCCAAGAAATTTAGTGTAAAACTCTATCTTTCAAATGACGGCGTAACCTGTGGGCAACTTTTAGGGAGTAAGAAAATAAGCAAGCTGGGAATGAAAACAATGGCAGTAAAACTTAAGGCGAAAGCACCGAAGGACTTCAATCTAACGGATTATTATATCATAGCCGTGGTAGATGAAGAGAACGTGGTTAACGAGGAAACCGAGAACAATAACAGCCGGGTATGGAGTTCTAAATAAACAGTGGTGGTTTCATTTCAATTAAAAATATAATTGGCCATAAAGAAAAACTCTTTTGAACTAAAATATTGTCTGCCTCTAACAAGAGGCAGTATTTTTTTTACCGGTATGATTCGGTTCCGGCCCCAGGCCAATTACAGGCTACCATATAACAAACAGAAATCTGCATATCAAAGTTAGATATCAGAAAACCTGCCTCAAGGAGGGGAAGAAACGGAAAAAATAGAATACATGAAATAGCATAATTATTAATTAGCGAAACTGATAAGGCTTTCAACATACTAAGGGAGGTCGCAAGAGATGTTGCTCAAATCCATAAGGCGGTGGTCGGTTTTTGTTCTGGCTGCCATAATATTAGTCGGTTTGTTCACAGGAGCAGTTTTGGCCGGGGAGGAACCAAGTCAATTCAATTTGGCCAAATTAAACCCGGATTTTATTCAGTACATAAATGAACACCCGGGCGGTTCAGCTACCGGATACATACCCCCAACGGTCGATTTGTCATTTCTTAAGGGTAAGAACATATTCGTAAGGTCTAACCAGCTGAGGTCCACAACTCTCCCAGAAAAATACGATTTACGGGATCATAATAAGTTAACCCCCGTCAAAAACCAGAATCCCTACGGTACTTGCTGGACCTTTGCTTCCTTGGGTTCATTGGAATCGTGCTTGCTTCCGGGTGAGACCAATGATTTCAGTGAAAACAATATGGCCTTAAATCATGGCTTTGTCTGGGACGTCAATGAAGGCGGTAATAATAACATGGCCATGGCTTACCTGACCCGCTGGTCAGGCCCGGTTAATCAAAGTGACGACCCTTATGACATGACCAAAAGAGTGGGACAATCTCCTGTCAAGCATGTACAGGAGATAATTACGATTCCAGCCCGGAGTAGCTGGGATGACAATGATGACTTCAAACAGGCAGTCATGGATTATGGAGCGGTAGCTACCAGTTTGTACTGGAATAATATTTATTACCATCATACAGATAGCCTGCATACCTACTATTATTATGTAGATGGTGAAGATAAAGCTTACGCGAACCATGCTATAGACATTGTTGGCTGGGATGATACTTACCCGGCAACCAACTTTGAACCCAAGGCATCAAATAATGGCGCTTTCTTAGTTCGCAACAGCTGGGGGGCCGGCTGGGGGGATAACGGTTACTTCTGGGTATCTTACGAGGATACGCTTCTTGGGAGAGACAGTGATAATGCGGTCTACTGCAATGCCGAATCAATTGATAATTATGATGATATATACCAGTATGATCCGTTGGGTTTTGTCGGTTCGGTGGGAATCGGCTCCTCCACCTTCGCCAAGGGGGCTAATGTTTTCACCGCTGATAAGAATGAATACCTCGAAGCGGTTGGTACTTATATAATGGGGGTTCCCGGTAATACGGCAAATGTTTATATCTATACCGGGGTAGATTCTTCCCCGGTATCAGGAACACTGAAATGCGATCAAACCGAGACCATAGAAGCACCCGGATACCACACCATAAAGTTAAATTCTCCGGTAGCTTTAACGGCAGGAGAAAAATTTTCTGTAGTAGTTGAATACAATCTGGCCGGTTCAGGTAACTATTCCCCATTGCCCTGTGAGATATATTCTTCAGAATATGCACAATCCGAAGCCAACCCCGGGGAAAGCTATATTTTTTCCAATTATAGCTGGCGTGACGCTACCACTATTTTTACAAATAACAGCGAAGTCAATGTATGCATCAAGGCTTATACATCCGATACGCCCCCGGCACCAGTTACCGGAGTAACCCTGGATAAGGAGACCATGAACCTGGACTTGGGAGGAGCATCGGGTACGTTAACGGCTGCCGTTCAGCCGGAAAATGCCAACAATAAAAAGCTCAGTTGGAGCACCGACCACCCCAATGTAGCTGCGGTAAATAACGGAGTAGTGACCCCGGTTGGAGAAGGGACCGCAACCATAACTGTTATCACTGAAGATGGTGGGTTTACGGATACCTGTGAGGTAACAGTAAATGTTATCATGGCTACCGGAGTAGCCCTGGACCAGGAGGTCATGAACCTGATCGTTGGAGGCGCAACAGGAACCTTAACCGCGACTGTTCAGCCGAACAACGCCAGCGATAAAAACCTGATCTGGAACAGCAACCATCCGGAAGTTGCATCAGTAAGTAACGGGATAGTGACCCCGGTTGGAGAAGGGACAGCAACCATAACCGTTACCACTAAAGATGGTGGTTTTCAGGATACCTGCGAAGTAACAGTTGATGTTGTTTCGGTTACTGGAGTGACCCTGGACCTGGAAAGTATGAACCTGAATGTGGGAGACCCAAGATATCTGACTGCAACTGTTCAACCGAATGATGCCAGCAGTAAAAACGTAACCTGGGAAAGCAGTAAACCTTCAGTGGCGACAGTTAACAGTAATGGACTGATTATTCCCGTGGGGGTGGGCGAAACTACGATAACTGTTACTACCGTGGATGGAGGGTTCCAGGATACCTGTGAGATAACTGTGAACCTTGCTGAGGGACCCGACCTGGCAATAACCCTGGATGAGTATCCGGAAGAAGCTACGGCAGGAAGTAAAATTTCGTTGAAAGCAACGGTTCTAAGTTGCGGCACAGTGGACGCTCCTAAAGCAACTGTTGAGATATATATTGGGGATACTCTGGTATGTACCAAAAGTGTTTCCAAACTTAAATGGGGTAAAAGTAAAACTCTAAGCATTAAAGCCACCGTACCAGCCAATTTACCTGTGGGTGCGTGTGACTTGACGGCAGTTGTTGCTCCGGTTTTACCTGTGCAGGAAATAGGAGAAAACAATAATACAGATGTAGAGGAAATCAGTATTGTTCTTCCCGACTTGACCATAAACTCTATAGTTCCTGCCGGAGGATTGATAGCTGGTAAAGGAGTATATGTGACGGTAAATATATGTAACCAAAGAAACGCCGAAGCCAAGAAATTTACTGTGAAACTCTATCTCTCCGAAGATGGTCTAACCTGTGGTCAGCTTTTAGGGACTAAAAAAATATCTAAACTAAAGATGGGATCGACGGAGCTAAAAATTAGGGCCAAAACCACGAAAGATTTTAATTTAGCCAGTTACTACATCATAGCTATAATTGATGAAGAAAACGTGGTTAATGAGGAAAATGAATATAATAACCGCATAGTATGGAGCAATGATATCTAATGCCTAGCCAGAAGAAAATTTGGTTTTAAAGAGACATAATTTATAAAGTGTGTTTAGCTAAAATAACTGATACTTTAAAAATTTACTGCTAATATGAACCTCTGCTTCCTTTTTGGGGGCAGAGGTTTACTTTGTACTTTAGACGATTATATTCCTTGCCACATTTATGGCAAGGGCTAATGAATAAAGTACTGCCAGGCGCGGGATAAAGGGAACTGATTTAGCCGCGCCTGTCTGGTATTCCACATTCTCACAATTGACACTTCTGATTAAGGGGCATAAAATAAATTACACGAACAAATGTTCTGGTGGTGGCTATGCAAAGAATAGCTTGCATCTTTTGGCCTTATTTTTTTACGTCTCTGGCTCGACGGGATAATATCCAGTTGCTTAAAAAGCCATTGATTATACATCGTGAGAACCGGGTAGCAGGTTTTTCTTCCGAATTGGCAGGTTATACCCTAGAAGGACTGCCGGTAGCCAAAGCCCGAGGGAGATGCCCGGATGCTCTTTTTTGGGAGTATGATTATTCCTTGTATAAACAGGAACAGGAAAAGTATCTGCAGCTTTTGACCGGTTTTTCGCCTTTAATTGAGCCCCTGAATGAACAAGAATGCTTTTTCGATCTAACTGGATCCGATATCAGTCAGGAGATGGCAAGACTAAAAACTTCCCTGGAGGAGCGAAGTTGGGGACCCTGCATCATTGGGTCGGGGAAGAACCGTCTGTTGGCCAGGTTGGCTGTCAGGTGGGGTTTATCCGGAGAAAACATAAAATTAAAGTCTTTTAACCAGGTAAATGTATTACCGGGACAGGAAATAACTTTTCTGAGCCATATTCCCCTGGTATGGGATTGGACGCTGTCCAATCGGGTTGTTGCGCGCATGCAATCGCTGGGTTTCGTTTACCTGGGAGAACTGCAGAAACTATCACAGGATAATATAGTCAGGCTTCTAGGTAAGGAAAGTACCCTTGCGTTCTGGCACAGCCGGGGCATTGACTATACCCCCATGACCGGCCTCTACCCTCCGGAAAAAATCAGCTGGCAGCAGTATTTTGAAGGGGAAGTTTCTGACCGGGAAATTCTGCGTAAGACTCTGAAGATGGGCGCTTCCTTCCTGGATGGGGTGCTAAAAGAAAGAAGGAAAGGATGCCGTCTAGTAAGGCTTAGATTATCATCAGATGACGACTCCTGGGAGGCTGAACGCCTTTTTTCCCATGGGTGTTATGAGAAAGAAAGACTTATGCGGGTTTTAAATACTATGTTAAATGGCATGGAGGTATCGGAAAGAGTTTCGGGGCTGGTGATTGAGGCATCCGCTTTGTATAATCATAATCTTTCCCAGCCTGATATTTTTACCCTGGATAGAAAATCAACCAACCCGGGCCGGGATCTGGAGATAATAACGGAGTCTCTGAAGGAAAAGTTTTCTCAGGGGATCAGGATAGGAACAGAAGAAATCAATCGCCGGGAACAGGTCCTGTCTTTTTGGGACCCCTGGCGATTTTTATGACTGAGGCTTACTATGAGCAGATTATTGCAAGGGGACTTAAAGGCTGACAAAAACCAGTATCAGGAGCCGGGCCGCATTTGGTATAAAGCCCGATGGCTTCAGGTAGAAATAATTTTGGATCGCTGGCATGATTGCGGGTGCTGGTGGGACGGCGAATCCCCCAAATTATTTTTCCGCCTTCAGCTCGAGGGAGAAAAGGTCTGGGAGGTTTTTGAGGATTTATCGGATTATACCTGGCATTTATACAAGATATATGATTAGGGAGGGAAGGGGCAAGGGCCAGTTGAGTTTAACGGTCAGACATTGTCCGTTTTAGCTTAATTATAGTGATCAGGCTCTTGTTTCGGGTAACCGATGTTCATTCACCTGCATACCCACAGTTGTTTTTCTTTTCTTGATGGAGGAAGCTCGATCGAAGATCTGGTGCAAAGAGCGGTCGAACTAGATTTGCCCGCTCTGGCTTTGACCGACCACGATAACCTTTGCGGCGCAGTAAAATTTCACTCCTGTGCCCGCAAAGCGGGTATTAAGCCTATACAGGGAGTTGAGGTAACACTTAATAATGGGTCACACCTGGTTTTATTGGCCCAATCTCCGATCGGTTACAGAAGCCTTTGCCACATTCTGTCCAGAGCTCATCTTGAAAACCCTCGCCGCAGTCCCCGGGTTTCTATGGACAATCTAAAAGAAAACACAGCCGGGCTTATAGCCCTGTCTGGCTGTCGTCAGGGGAAAATAACAGGGCTTATTTTGGCCAGACAGTATGAAAAAGCCCGGCAGGCGGCCATTAGTTACCGTGACATCTGGGGAAAGGATAATTTCTATCTGGAAGTGCAGGATATCTCATTGCCCGGCACCCGGCAGCTCAATCAACTCCTGCTGGAATTGGCCGGAGAACTGGGGATGGGGGTGGTGGCAACCAATAACGTTCATTATGCCTTGCCCGAGGATTTTAGAGTCCATGATATTTTGACCTGTGTCCGCACTCTGACCAGGGTTCAGGATACTCATCGCGAAAGACCGCTGAATGCTGAAGCTTACCTTAAGTCATCTCAGGAGATGCAGAAACTTTTCCGCGACTGCCCCCAGGCCCTGGAGAATACCTGGCGTATAGCGGAAAGATGCAGTCCTGCCCTGGAATTTGACCGGCCCTATTTTCCTGACTTTGATTTGCCCCCGGGGGAGCGGGCCGAAGTTTGGCTGAAAAACTTAACCTATCAGGGAGCGATAGATCGCTACGGGCGGGTTTCGGAAGCTGCCCGTGACCGGCTGGATCATGAACTAAGCATAATAAATGAATTGGGATATGCCGGCTATTTCCTGGTGGTATGGGATATAGTCAATTATGCCCGGCGGGAGAGGATAAGGTATGCGGGACGCGGCTCAGCGGCTGATTCACTGGTGGCTTATTGCCTGGGAATTACCGAAGTGGATGCCCTGGAGCGGGGATTGCTTTTTGAGAGGTTTATGAGCCGGGAAAGGGGCGAAAAACCTGATATTGATATAGATTTTGACGCCCGTTGTCGTGATCAGGTAGCCGCCTATGTTTACCGTAAATATGGTGATGACCGGGTAGCCAGTGTTTGCACCTACAATACCTTTCGGGGGCGTTCAGCGGTTCGTGAAATTGGTAAGGCCTTGGACCTGCCGGCCGAGGAAATTGATTGTCTGGCTAAGAAACTTCCTCACTATATGCATGCTGATCATATAAGAAACATTATGACGCAGTTGCCTGAATTGAGATCCAGTAATCTCGGGCAAGATAAATTTAAATTACTGCTTGATTTATGTGAAAAGGTTGCGGGGTTTCCACGGTTTCTGGGAACTCATTTGGGAGGACTGGTGGTCAGCCGTGAGCCTCTTAATAACCTGTCTCCCTTGCAGGAAGCCGCTAAAGGGGTAGTTATAACCCAGTTTGATAAAGATGATGTGGAGGAATTAGGGCTAATCAAACTGGACCTTCTTTCCCTACGCACCCTTTCGGCGGTGGATGATGCGGTGATATCCATCCGGGAACGGGGGGAATCTCTTAATTACGATAAAATTCCGCTGAATGATTCTGAAACCTACCAGTTAATCAATAGTGGTCAGACCATCGGAATGTTTCAACTGGAAAGCCCGGCCCAGCGAGCATTGCAGGCCCGATTAAACACATCCCACATGGAGGATATCGTGGCCAGTGTGGCTATTATCAGACCGGGACCGATTAAGGGGAACATGGTGGAACCATACATTAACCGCCGGCAGGGGCGGGAAGAGGTAGTTTATCTTCATCCGGAGCTGGAACCTATCCTGAAAAAAACTTATGGGGTAATCCTTTTTCAGGAGCAGGTTATCGAAATCGCGACCGTTATCGCCCGGTTTTCTCCGGGAGAAGCCGACCAATTACGCCGGGTTATGACTCATGCCCGGTCGCAAAGGGTCATGGATGAGATTGGTCAGACCTTTATTAAGCGAGCCGTGGATAATGGAATCGATCAGGCTACTGCCGAAGGTATTTTTTCCTGTATAACCGGCTATGCCAGTTATGGTTTTTGCGAGGCACATGCCGCCGCTTTTGCCACCACCAGCTTTAAGACCGCCTATCTTTTATGCCATTACCCGGCCGATTTTTACGCTGCCATTTTGAGCAACCAGCCCATGGGTTATTACCCTCCCCATGTAATTTGCAATGAGGCTCGCCGCCGCGGTATAGTGATTCTGTCTCCTGATATTAATCACAGCGGTTCTTATTTCGAAGTTGAAGATCATAATGGAACTAGGGCTATCCGGATATCCCTTGGCTGTGTTAAGGGCCTTACTCGTAGGGGTTTGAGTGATATTATAGAGAATCGTCCCTTTATATCGCTGGATGATCTAGCCGTCAGAACCGCACTGGAGAGGAATGAGATAGAAAATCTGATTATGTGCGGGGCATTAGGTGACTTCGATTCTAACCGCCGTTCGTTACTATCCCAACTTCCCGAATGTCTGCAGCGGCGAAGGGACGAAGAACAGGTATTGTTGCTTGGGTCGAATAAAAGTAAGGATAAAATTCCTGATTTTTCGGAGGATGAAAAATATGCCCGAGAGTTCGCTATACTGGGGATTGATGTAAGAGGGCATATTATGACCAGATTCAGGGCCGAACTGGTGAAGAGAGGGTTTAGAAGCAGTAAGGATTTGACCGGCCTGGAGCATGGGGCCCGGGTGAAGGTAGCCGGTGTTCTGCTGCGGCCTCATCGTCCCCCCACCCGAAGCGGAAGAATAACCGTGTTTTTGTCCCTGGAAGACGAATTTGGATTGACCGACGTGACCGTTTTTGAAGATGTCTACCAGCAGTTCGGCAGTTTAATTTTTTCTCCTCAAACTGCCCCTCTGGCAGTGGAAGGAATTATACAAAGACGGGGTAATGGAGTAAGCGTGCTGGCCCGCAGACTAGAACGATGGGGTACTTAATAATTCAAGGTTATTGTGTAATTATGATTAGGGAACATTCATAACCGCTAGATTATGGAAAGAAGATTTTTGTATTATATTAAATAAGAATAAACGCATAGTGAGGGAAAAATGGGAACTACAAAATTTTGCAAAAAGAACGTATCCCTTTTAGAACCTTATATTCCTGGATATCAACCATCGGCGGGGGAGGAGGTACTCAAATTAAACTCTAATGAAAATCCTTACCCCCCATCTCAAAGAGTTTTGGAAGCCCTGAAGGATCATGTTAGCAATAGTCTTCGCCTTTATCCCAATTCCCGCAGTATTGAACTCCGACAAAAAGTAGCGGATATTTATGGAGTCGACCAACAACAGGTCTTCTGTGCCAACGGGTCGGACGAGGTTATATCTCTTATTTTTAGAACTTTTGCCGATGAGAACGATTATGTGCTTTTTTCCTCCCCTACATATACTTTTTATAAAACAGCCGCAGAGATTCATGGAATTCAACATACTTTTATAGAAAGCGATGATCAGTTCAGAATTAACCTGGGAGATTTTTTAGTTGTTCCCTCGAAAATTACTTTTTTAGCTAACCCCAATGCCCATACCGGTGTCCTATTGCCTTTGAAAGAAATTGAAGAATTTATTAGAAAGTACCCGGGCCTATTAGTGGTTGATGAGACCTATATAGATTTTGCGGATTCAAACCAGAGTGTTTATCCTCTTGTTGCCAAGTATAATAATCTATTGGTATTGAGAACTTTCTCTAAAGCTTTTTCTCTTTGTGGTATACGAGTGGGCTATGCTTTTGGCCCCCCAGAGATAATTGAGGCTTTGGATATAACCAAAGATTCCTATAACATAGCTTATTTAAATCAGATTGCGGCATATTATGCTTTGGATGATTATCAATATATGCTAAATAATGCTGTAAGAATTAAAGAAGATCGGGAATGGTTTAAGAACGAGTTAAAGAAAAAAGGGTTTAACGTTTTGCCTTCAGAGGGTAATTTCGTCTTGGGCTGCCATGCAGAGTTCAAAGCTGAAAAAATAACCGAGTCCCTCAAGAATCAGGGGATTCTTATTCGCCATATCAACGAACCGCGTTTAAAGGAGTATATTCGGATTTCTATTGGAACCCACTCTCAATTGGAGAGGGTTCTTGAAGCTTTGAATGATATAAATATTTAAAAGGTTGGTCAATATTTTTATTGCTTGAAGGCTAGATTTTTTCCAAACTATAGACAGTAACCTTCTATGGATTAAAGGCTAGTAAATTGCTCTAAAGGAGAGCGTTAATAATTTATGAAAAGGAGTATGAATATGATATCTGAGCAGATTAAAAACGACCTGAGTAACTCCTCCTGGATCCGGGCTATGTTTGAAGAGGGTGAAAGACTACGCCAAATTTATGGAGCGGACAAGGTCTTTGACTTCAGCCTGGGCAATCCGGACTATGAGCCTCCGGAAATTGTTCAAGAAAACCTAAAGAATTTGATTACCGGCCAGGTAGAAGGGCTGCATCGATATACCTCCAATGCAGGGTATACCGACGTAAGGGAAAAGATAGCGGGACAGATAAAAGACGAAACAGGCCTGCCATTTACCTCCGGGAACATTATTATGACTTGTGGAGCCGCCGGCGGGTTAAACGTTCTCTTTAAGGCCATCCTTAACCCCGGGGATGAAGTGGCTATTTTTTCACCTTTCTTCGTGGAGTATCGGTTCTATGCCCAAAACCACGGCGGCAAATGCGTGATTGTGCCTCCGGGTCCCGACTTCCAGCCCGACCCCCAAGCACTGGAGCAACGGATAACACCTGCCTGTAAGGCTATTATTCTAAACTCTCCCAATAACCCCAGCGGGGTTGTGTATAGCAGGGAGGTGCTCGAAGCTCTAGCAGGTGTAATTGATAAGAAAGAAAAGGAATATAATACTGAAATCCTGGTAATCTCGGATGAACCCTACAGCAAGCTGCTTTACGATGGCGTTCAACTACCGAACCTAATGAATATTTTCAAAAACTGCGCTATAGTTAATTCCTTTAGTAAATCGTTAGCCTTGCCAGGGGAACGTATAGGGTATATAGCCATTAGTCCGAAGATAGAAGATACCAGTATGTTAATGGCGGCTATGGTTTTTGCCAACCGCACACTGGGTTACGTAAATGCTCCTTCACTATTTCAAAAACTGGTGGCGATGTCTTTGGATCAGAGGCCCGATACTGACGAGTACCAAAAACGGCGTGATTTACTTTACAACCATCTGATTAATCTGGGATTCGAATGTGTGAAGCCCCGGGGCGCGTTTTACCTTTTCCCCCGCTCCCCTATAGCTGACGATGTTGAGTTTGTAAAACAAGCCGTTAAATATAACCTCCTGCTGGTACCAGGTACTGGTTTCGCCTGTCCCGGCTATTTTCGAATCGCTTATTGTGTAAGCATAAATACAATACAGAATTCTTTCCCGGCATTTGATAAACTGGCGGCGGAGTTCATTAAATAGTATGTAATTTTGCTGCTTAACAATGTTGTTCGCCATGGAGGAATTTGACAATTGATTTAGAATAACTGATAAGAGGATTGACTCGTTTTTTATTTATGAATCCGATTTTCAGGGAATAAATAGTTACAAAACATAGGAGGGATTAGGGATGAAAAGGAGAGTTCTCATCATATTGTTGGCAATGCTGGCAATAAGTTTGGTGGCCATACCTGCATTTGGAGCCGAGCCGATCAAGATCAATTTGAATGGTTACAAGCTAAGCAGTGATGTGGATCCAGTCGTTATCAAGGGGAGAACGGTAGTCCCGGCAAGGGTAATCGCTGAATCTCTTGGAGCAGACGTACAATGGGACTCCAGCAAACAAACTGCGACCATAATCAAGAATGATACCAAGATAACTGTTAAAGTCAATGCAACCCTGGCCGAAAAGAACGGTGAAACTATTGCTCTGGATTCACCAGCTATACTAAAAGAGGGAAAATTGATGCTGCCCTTACGATTTTTTGCCGAGAATTTTGGCGCGGATGTCGGCTGGGATGGTAAAACTCGTGAAGTAAAAGTCAACCTGGCGGAAACCAAGGACGGAATGAGCCCGGAACAGTATTTAATTGCCTGTAACGAGGCGATGAGCAAGATTACTACAGCCAAAATTAATACATCCATTCAAATGAATATTGGATCGTCCGAAGCAGGTCGGTCATTAAACATGAATGCAGATTTTCAGGGATGTATCCGGTCACCACAGGAATGCTACATAATAGGTAAGATTAAGATGCCTCCTGAGATTCAGGAAAAAGATATGCAGATAGAAGTTTACACTGATGGACAAAAAGCCTGTGTGAGATTGGACGGGGGCGAATGGGAAGAACAAACCATACCCCAAACCCCGGAAACATTAAAACCCTTAAGTGGCACTGGCTCAGATCCTAGCGAAATTTTAAAACAGATTA
>JBLMZW010000128.1:0-3636 GCA_050259035.1 Chitinophagales bacterium
AATTTTTACCCATGTCAGGTTCCATACCGTTGTCCGATTGTACAACCCCTAAACTTTTTCAGTTCGTCTGATGGGTAATTTTTACCCATGTTAGGTTCCATACCGTTATCCGATTATACAACCCCTAAACTTTTTAGTTCGTCTGATGGGTAATTTTTACCCATGTCAGGTTCCATGTTGTTGTCCGATTGCACAACCCCTAAACTTTTTCAGTTCGTCTGATGGGTAATTTTTACCCATGTTAGGTTCCATCCGTTATCCGATTATACAACCCCTAAACTTTTTAGTTCGTCTGATGGGTAATTTCTACCCATGTCAGGTTCCATGTTGTTGTCCGATTGTACAACCCCTTGTGGCTGGTTCGAGGAGCAGCAATTCATGAATGACCCGTTTTTTTATATGCCAGACTGACAGCAATACTTCAAACGCACCCCGGTTCCCCTAGTGGTTATGCCGGGTTGTGCGGGAAGGGTTCTTTTTCCGGGGTGGGTTGTTAGGGCGATGATAACCGCTATGGCCGTCATTGATCTCTTTTGGTTTACGTAAGCTCTTGAGGCGAATCGGCGGTGCCTCAGTCAGAAGCGGCAAAGGGTTCTCTTCCGGCTCACGGGTCATTATCTTAAGGGCCGCTGCCAGCAGGGTCTCTGAATCATGTTCCTCCAGTAAGCTTTCAGCCAAGGTCCGGTATGCCTGAATGTCTTCTTTGCCGGCCACCTCCAGCAGATTATTGACAACTGCCTGCTGCAGGCCAACCAGGACATCGTTTGAAGTAGGTATGGGCTTACGGCTGATCTTGTGTTTGATTGATTCCTCGATATATTTCAAGTGTCCTATTTCCCGGGAAGTCACAAAAGTTATGGCCAATCCGGCTTCACCAGCCCGGCCGGTCCTGCCAATACGATGAACATACCACTCCGCATCCTGAGGAATATCGAAGTTGTATATATGGGTCACCCCGGTAATATCAAGCCCGCGGGCAGCTACATCGGTCGCTACCAGAATATCGGTAGTTCCATTCCTGAATTTGCGCATCACCAGGTCACGCTGGCTCTGGGTCAGATCTCCGTGGATTCCATCGGCAGAATACCCCCGTTTGCTTAAAGCCTCGGCAATTTCATCGACCCGGCGTTTGGTGCCGCCAAAGACAATAGCAAGTTCGGGATTCTGTATATCCAACAGCCGGCACAGGACATCCAATTTCCTGGGCTCTGGCACCTCCATGTACTGCTGTTCGGTATTGACCACAGTAACCGTCTGGGGATCAATATGGATCATCTCCGGGTTTTGCATGAATTCACGAGCCAGATTCTGAATGTGTGCAGGCATAGTAGCCGAAAACAACAAGTTCTGGCGTTCCTGCGGAGCTTGCCGGAGGATCTCCTCGATATCCTCTTTGAAGCCCATATTGAGCATTTCGTCCGCTTCATCCAGTACCACCATGCTTATCTGGCCCAGGCGGATGGTGCGCCGCCGCAGGTGATCCATCAACCGTCCGGGAGTCCCTACGATAATCTGGGGGCGGTTCTTCAGGGCCCGTATCTGGCGATCTATTTCCTGACCTCCATAGATGGGAAGAGCGCGAATCTTCTTCTGATTGCCAATCTTATTGAGTTCTTCGGCTACCTGCATCGCCAACTCACGAGTAGGGACTATGACCAACCCCTGGACTTGCTCCAGTTCGGGTTGGCACCTATCAACCAGCGGTATCCCATAGGCCGCCGTTTTACCGGTTCCGGTCTGGGCCTGGCCAATGACATCGCGGCCTGTTATTGCCGTAGGTATAGTCTTCTCCTGGATAAGGGTGGGTTCCTCGAAGCCCATATTACTGAGGGCAGTAATTATGATAGGGTCTATTTTGAGTTCATGGAAACTTGTCAAATCAATATCTCTCCTAAGTTTTTTGTTTTCGGTAATTATAGGTTGTCAGCACTTGTATATTTCATGCGTTTGGTTAATGCATCAGTCGATCGCATGAGTGCACACAAGCACCATGATTCATAAGCCAAAAGTTCGAGATTAAACACATCACGTTTTTAAGGACCTAACCCCCTGGAATCATAAGGGTGGCCTTCTTGGTTATTGAGCAAGTCCACTATGTGTCTGAATATTTTCCTTTGTCGCATGCCCTGCCTTATTTCCGTGCAGAGGATAATATAAGAACATTGATGCCAGTATAACTATGGCCATGGTCAAGTATAATCCTCTATAACCTATTGAAGGAATCAGTAATCCGGATACATAGGGACCCACTGCTATTCCCGTGTCTAAGAATATATATAGCGTCGAATTGGCTAACCCTAGCCGGTGCGGAGGTGTTACCTTAACGCAAATAGCCTGACTGATGGATTGAATTGTTCCAAATCCAAGCCCTACAAAAGCCCCCGCCAGTAATATATTATACCCATTATTAGCTTGGCTGAGGATAATAAATCCTATTATGTATATTATAAAGGCTGGATACATGTTGATATTCTCACCTTTTGCGTCAAACAAGCGACCTGTAAATGTTCTGGAAAATAAAATTACTACAGCATATATAACAAAGAAAACACTGGCTACATTCAACAAATGAATTTGCTTGGCATATGCAGCAAGGAAGGCAAGGATACTTGAGTAACAAACGTAAGAAATCATACAAACTATGGCGATTGGAATGGCTCTATATTCAAAGAAATTGCTTAATTTAAAACCTTTCAGTTCGTCCCTTTGATCTTTCGTTATAACTACTTTAGGAACAGATAAGGAAAAATTATGTAGAAGAGCCAATACTGCTGCGATTGTACAAACAGTAAAGATCATTTTGAAACTGCCATGTTGAGTCAGAAACATGCCTAAAAAAGGGCCAATTGCTGTTGCCAGGGTGACACTTAGCATGAAATAGCCCAGCCCTTCACCCAGTCTTTCCCGGGGAACAATATTAGCTGCAATAGTAAGTACTACGGTGGTGGAAATGCCAAAAGCTACACCATGAAAAAAGCGTACAAATAAAAGGAATATAATATTACTAGCTGCAAAATAAAGCACACTCATTAATAGACTCAAAATCAAGCCCGCATAAAGCAATCTCTTTTGACCAAATCGTTGATTCCATTTACCTGTAAACAGACGAGCACTAAGTGCACCGATTACAAATATGCTGGAGGCAAGGCCGGCTTTACTGGGAGAAGAAGCGAAAGTATCCATTGCATATACCGAAATAACAACCATTAACAGGTAGTAATTCAACGCTAAAAAGAAACTCACCAAGAAAACATTGATAAAATCTTTAGTCCATATATTTGATTTACTCATTAGTTGATACCTCGGTTATCGTTGGTAAAATGTTATGCCATTTCCCCCATTTTGTTTTTACTGGCTAATAACTGATATTTTATCATTTCAAATAAGCTTAATACTATGGTTTTAACCTCGACCCTATAACAGGTTACTGGTTAAACCGGGGCATCATAGGCAGTATTCTTCTCAAATACTTTTCTCACTAAAAAAAATCACTGCTTTCTTTTTAGGGTGGCTACCTAAAAATACTTACAGTGGTTTTTACCAAAGCCTTGTTTAATTGTCTACCTGTTTGTCTATCCTTTATTTCTAAACCGATTATGTTTCCCATATTATCGGCTTTTAAAATTCAGAATCAAA
>JBLMZW010000129.1:0-4036 GCA_050259035.1 Chitinophagales bacterium
ATATGTATTCTTGTAGACCTTTAGAGTCATGCGGTCTGACGATATTACTCTACAGTATTCCGCTCTAGATTGTTTGCCCTTGCCTTCAGGTTTTCTAACGCCATTTGTCTTATCTGTTTCGCAAATCTGGTATTTCCAATGTTAGTAAGCTCGATCAAGATATCCTCTGGCCTAAATAGGTTCTGCGCAATGCCCCTCAAAAGCCGAGGTTTATTTGATGAAAAGTGTAAGTTTTTGGCCATTCGTTTGGCCCGGATTCCTAGTGGCTGCTTGGTTTCCGCATCTACTATCTTCAGCTCGGTTATTTTGCAGTCAGTTTGCCACCAATTTTGCAACAAATCGTGGTTTACCATGTTTCCTCCATTCAATCATAATACCCAAAGAATTCATCGCTAAAGTTGCCATCGATATCATATTCGACTTCATACCAAAACATCTGTCTACTAGTGGTAGGGTGCAACAATTCTAGGTAGAGGCGAAAATACGGCTTAGTTCGATTGGTGTCATTCAGAATCAAATGTGTTCTTTTGTACTCAATTCCCAAGTCCGAAAAATTGACACCATCAGGCAATTTGTCGCGTTCTTCACTTAGAAAACTATTATCGGCGTTTGTGACAACCTCAAGCCAAAGCGCAATCGTCTTCGATCTAAGTGCCGCAAAACCATAAGTTTTGTTGAACTGTTCCTCGATATCCACCAAGTTCATCCCAAATCATCTCCTGTTCGCTGACTATTTACCTTTTATCATGTAATCCAATACCAACGCGCCATTGTTGTCTAAACGGCCATATACTCTTGTGTGGTCGCCTGCGCTATGAATTGTATTTTTTCGACTCCGCAAAATTGACAAGGCGGTCCTATTTGCTGAAATATAATATAATCGGAATCGCACCACAGTTAACCCTCAATGGGACTCATAATAATACCATTGTGGCTTTATCAAATCCAATTTGTATATTAATGGCCAGTCCGGTTCTTTTCCGTTCTTTGAATAAACAAGTCCTTGTTCGAATTGAAAATCCGTGTTTTTTACAAAGTACACTGCATTTCCTTCTTCAATAATATATTGAAAGTGTTTTTCAGCGAATATGTCTTTAATGTCTTTTCTGGTCTTGTCATCACTTACTGCAGATCTAATATTTTTTCCTTTCCCGACATTCGTAACTATATAGTCGTTTGTTGTTGGCTCAATATCGTTTAAATTGGGTGTCGTTTTTTTTTTTTTTGCTATTTGTTTAAAGCCAGCTTGATCGGATTTGAAAGAGTGAATAATTACGAATTTTTGTATTCTGTGACCATTAAAAAACAATATGATAGCTATTGCGCAGCACGTAACTAAGACAGCAGTAATTACTTTTCCTTTCATTGGTTGCTCCCCTCATATCAATTGGTCCATATTGAATGTGGACATTTCAAAATGTATTACTTTAGTGAAAATATTTGGGTCTAAGTTTTTTTAAGATATCAGGTGCAGAGTAAGAATCCTGATTAATCTCATAAACATGTTTTGACCAATTTCCCTCATTATCACATTCCCAAAAAAAGGCGCCCAAATCTCCACTATAAACCCAAACACTGTCGCGTTTACCCCACGTAAAAAAAAGAGAGTCCCTGGTTCGAAAGGTGTCTTTTGAGATAAAAATATTTTTCGCTGCTTTTTTACCTTCTGATACTGCCGAAATATAAAATCTACGTTGCCTGCACCCTTCCAGGAACACTTCTTTTACGTTGAGCTGATACTTACCGGATGGCGATACGACGGGATTAGTTGTTGAGGCGAGTTCAGACATATTGATATTACTATCATTGGTCTGTTTTGTATTGTCACAAATAAGACATGTGATGCCTGCTACCATTAATATAGCAATTATTAAAAATACTATTTTCGGTTTCATATTAGCTTCTGCCATCTTCGTTGCTTAGCGGCGGTATGAAGGGATAATCATTTTTATGCCTGGCAAAGAGCTTTACCCTCACAGCTATGTTCTCTACGGATTCTTCATTATCACCAGCTACAATATGGATTCTAATAACATCCGGGTTCATATCCCCCCACCTTCCATAAAACTATTTATCATGCCATATCGCTAAGACTTTCCCGTCTTTCTTCTGAAGTATGATGTGCGCTACCCCACCAACGCGGTTTTCTGCCAGCGTTCCTTCTACTAACCACACCTGGTATTTATCATCAAACGTAACCTTAAAAGGCGTTTCATCTTCCAAGGTATCTCCATATATTTGCTTCAAGATTGCCTCGGCAACATTTGAAGCGGTTTTGCTGTCCGGGATGGCCTCGACTGGTGAAGAGTGTTTGATTTGTTCCTGATATTTCAAAAAAACACTTCCTGATGAGCAGCCACCTGGTTGCAGGTTGGATTTCTTGTAGCTATTTATGCCGGTATGCCCGCAACCTGTTAAACATAAAGTTAATAGAACAAATAAAACTCCGATCCAATTTTTCACCTGGTCCTCCTCGATTCCAACTAATTACCCAAAGCTATTTAAGGGTGGTTAAACAATGGTATTTCTATTTCTAAAACGAACAAAACATAGTCAATAGTTATAGATACAATAAGAGCTGCAATAAAAGCAATTGCCCCGTTTAACCATGCTCCTAAAATCTCATTTTTGGATGTTTTCTTGAGTAGGCGGAGTGTCAAAGGATATAAAGTCATTCCAAATGGTATACTCATAAAAACGATTCCGAATTCGAAAGATGCATGACGAATATCTTCGAGTTTACACATGATTAAAACTCCTATAACTCCAATAGACGCTAATACTAATAATGAACCTAAAGCAACCCAAATAGCTCGTAATGTAATCCTATTGGAAATACACGAAGTAATATACGTGAAGATTACTACACTTACCACACTTAAAAAGGGACTAAGCAATAGAACAGGAACATAAACAGTCGCTAATACGTTATTGATTGGGTCCGAATACATGTCGAGCACCACTCTCTCATTATTACAATATATTAGAGGCACTTGTGACGTTAGCATCCGAACAGGAAATTTGCTTGGTTCTGATAAGATACTTAATTCTGTTTATTCCCTCCGCCATTTCCGTTTTCCTCCTTTTATGCTATGTTTCATCAACTATGGGAAGTTGTAAGATGGAAGACATAGGAGTGGTTCGAAAGGGTAGCTGTAATAAGAAAAGGCTGAAAGAAAAAACCGTGCAAAATGAAGACCTGGGAATCCTTTTCGAAAAGAGTCCCAGGCCTCTGGATAAAATTTCTGCAGCATTTCAGTCTAAATGTTACTTAATTACCTTATAAAGCAGCCAGAGATAGTTGTCGGCGACAACCTCAGTGCTTATCAGTTCCAGTTCTACCTTATCAGGCAGCGATAGAGTTCTAAATGCTCCGAAAGGGCCTGTTCCAACCAGGCAGGGTGATATGATAAGACTAATTTCGTCTACCAGCCCCTGTTCTATGAGTACATTGGTCAGAACTCCGCCGCTGTCGGTTCTGATAATCCTGCAGTTGTACATTTCATATAGCACTTCAAGGGCTTTGGCATAATCCACATGATCGTTTCCGGTGACAATATAATCATAGTCGCGTTCTTCTAAGTAATCCAGATAAGTTTGTGGTGTTGCGGTGGAGACTATTAGAATAAGGTCTTTGCAGTATTCCGAATCTCTAAAAACATGCAGATTCCGCAACCTTCCCCGGCTGTCCGGAACAACACATAGCATCCTCGTGTCATTGGGATCGTCAGCTGGCTTGACGAAATCCTTCTCGGTCTCGGGAGGATATTGTTCGGCTGCGGTGTATACGGTCTCACTGCCAATCAATGCCATATCCGCATTGAGCCGGCTGGCAACAATATAATAGATAGGTGTATCGTCGAATCCGCGAACATTGCCATCAAGGGTAATCTGGGTATGCATGATTACTTTAGGCCTCATAGACTAACCCCCTCATAGTATGTTTCCTCAAGTATAATTCAGAGGCCTGACAACCCTATGTCAACTTTGTTCCGTATTTAGAATCGGAAGCCGGGCTCTAGCCCGGCCAAATATT
>JBLMZW010000130.1:0-25077 GCA_050259035.1 Chitinophagales bacterium
GAACCAATACGCAACGAACAGCCACAGTAAGGGCAAAACCTGAAAACACAGCGCCTGCGTCTACGGCACCTGTTCATTTCCACCCTCCTTTCGGGTTCCAACTATGTTAAGGTATTAATTAAATTATGGTATTTGGCATGACTTGGTTACGGCCTGGTGACACGGTTTAATTCTTATGCACGTTTGCATCTTCCAGTGGCTCCAAAAAGAATTTGTAGTGCAACTACTGTAACCCCAATATAAAACAGTCTGACTACTACAACTCTTTTAAGATAAATGTATATAATAGGCTTAAAAGTCCCGAGGAGGTTGTTTGGTGAAAAAACTTGTCGCCGTTCTCGTAATACTTGTTCTGGCAGGGTTTGGTATCTGGTATTGGCAGAAAGATAAACAGGCTCCCGCACCGGTTTCCAAGACACCGGAAGTTAAGTCAGTAACCCTGATAAATCCGGATGGCCCGGTAGTTATTCCGGTTACAGGGCTAGCAGGAAAAAAGGTAGATACTAAAGGGATAAATGTCAAGGTACAGTACTGGAAGAATAACGACGAGCCAATTGGCTTGCTGGCGTCGAAAAAGGCTGACTTTGCAGTATTGCCAGTAGTAATGGGCGCAAACGTAGCTTCCAAAGGCATAGACCTGGTAATGTTGGGAGTACACGAATGGAAAGTCTTTTATATGATTGCTCCTCCCGGGGTGGACTATAAAGGATGGACCTCGCTTAAAGGACAACAGGTCTATATACCCGTGGGCAAGGGAAGCACGGTCGACTTGCTGCTGCGTTCGGCTATTAAGTCCCAGGGAATGGTCCCCGACCAGGATGTGAAATTAGTTTATTCTCCCCCCCAGGAGATAGTTGCCTTGTTTAAGACTGGAAAGGTACAGTATGCCGCGCTGCCTGAGCCGTTCGTGACTCTGGCAACTAAAGGAGGCCAGGGAAAAATAGTGGCTGATTTTCAGAAATACTGGGGTGAAGTTTCCGGAGGCCCTGATCGTATACCGGTGGCCGGGCTCTTTGTCCGCCGGGATTTCCTGAATAAACACCCGAAAGAAACTGAAAAAATTGCATCCGCTTTTGCGGCGTCAACCGCCTGGAGCACAAATAACGTGGATGAAGCCCTGTCATTGACGGGTAAGGTGCTTCCAATACCGGCTCCAGTTATGAAACAGTCATTAACCAGATTGGAATTCAAATATGTCAAGACATCAGATTGCCGAGCTGAGGTACAAAAGTACCTTAAAAAGATACACGAGATGTATCCCGAAGGACTAAAAACCTTGCCCGGAGAAGGATTTTATAAGCAATGAAGTCTTTGGCGCGTTTCCTGGCGGGGCTGGTGCTGTTTCTGGCAATATGGCAGGCTGCAGCCAGCCTGTTAGCCGCCAACATCATCCTGCCGGATCCCCGGGAAGTATTTAAGCTATTCCCCGGGCTGGTTGCCAATCCCCTGATCGGTGAAGCAACGCTGCAGACCCTGTGGAAGGTGTTGTTAGCGATTGCGCTGGTTATGGTTCTGGGGATTCCCCTGGGACTGTTACTAGGGATGTGGACGCCATTTTATGATATGATGCGGCCCGTAATATTAATAATACAAGCCGTTCCAGTCGTGTCCTGGCTTTCTCTGGTTATCTTTGCCTGGGGAATTGGCTGGAAAGGGCCCATCTTTATAACCGTCCTTGCACTTCTGCCCGTAGCCGTTTTAACCACCGTGTCAGGCGTGGTTAACCTCGACCGCAATCTGCTGGAGATGGCCCGGGTGTACCATGTGCCAAAGAGTAAAGTAATAAGTGAGATTTATTTAGGTTCTTTGAGACCTTTTGTCATCGCCGTAATTGACATTACTATAGGACAGGCCTGGAAGGTTATCCTGGTATCTGAATACCTTTGCGGAAACAGCGGGCTGGGAGTGGAGATCCTGTCTGCCCGTTATGATATTAATATTCCGCGGGTTTATGCCCTTACCTTACTGGCCGTCCTTTTAGGTCTTATCACAGAAAGATTAGTAAAATTATGGACAGGGAGGTTGTCCCGCAAGTGGCAGCCAGCGTAAAGACCGTAAGGCTCTGCAAAAACTATGATGACCTGAAGGTCCTGGCCGATTGGAATATCACCATTTCAACCGGTGAAAGGGTAGCTATCTTAGGTCCATCCGGTTCAGGAAAAACGACCTTTCTTCGTCTGATTGCGGGATTGGAGCAGCCCGATTCCGGTTCCATTAAAGTGGACAGCTCGAAAATCGCTTTCGTTTTTCAGGAGCCTCGGCTTATTCCCTGGCGTAATGTTCGGGAGAATCTCTTGTTTGTAAATCCCGGGGCTAATACGGCGGAGGTCTTACAACACCTTAATTTATCTGATTTTGAAGAATACTACCCGGCTCAATTAAGTGGAGGAATGCGGCAGCGGGTTAACCTGGCTCGGGCCTTAATTACTAATCCCGAACTCTTGATTCTGGATGAATCGTTTACCTCACTGGACTTGCCTTTCAAACTGGGCATTATCCGCGATCTCTTAGCCTGGTGGAAAGAAAAAAGGTTTACCATAGTTACTGTAACCCATGACTTAAAAGAAGCCCTTTACCTATCTGACAGAGTTCTGATTCTCTCCGGAAGACCGGCTCAGATAGCAAATGATTTCAAGGTCGATCTGGAGGAACAGCGCTCCTTTTCTGATCCGGAATTACTGCGTATGGAATCCCGTTTATTGGAACTCATTTCTACTTGATAGCACAATTTTTTAATGTTATCGTTCAACCTGGCAAGAGCCGGTGATAATGCAAATAAAAGACCGGTTTGTTGAACTATGTCTTCTATTTGAATCTTAGGTTAGAATATAAAGAGAAGCAAACAAATGTTCCTGAAAAGTTGGGAGAGAGTATTGTATGAAAGATCAGATAATTGTAAAGGGAGCCCGGGAACATAACCTAAAGAATGTTGACGTAAAGATTCCGCGGGATAAGCTGGTGCTTTTCACCGGGGTATCAGGTTCGGGGAAATCGAGTTTGGCTTTTGATACCATTTACGCCGAGGGGCAGCGCAGGTACGTTGAATCCCTGTCAACCTATGCCCGTCAGTTTCTGGGGCAAATGGAGAAGCCGGACGTAGATTATATCGAGGGGCTTTCACCTTCAATTTCAATTGATCAGAAAGCGGCATCCAACAATCCCCGTTCGACAGTCGGTACAGTTACCGAGATCTATGATTACCTCCGGCTTTTGTATGCCCGGGTAGGACGACCCCATTGCCCCCATTGTAAAGTGCCGATTGCCCGCCAAACCATAGACCAGATAGTAGACCAGGTGTTGGACTGGCCGGAGGGGACCCGCTTTAAAGTCCTGGCCCCGGTGGTGCGCGGGAAAAAAGGTGAACACCATAAACTGCTGCAAGATCTTTTTAAACAGGGTTTTGTTCGGGTAGTGGTTGATGGTGCCGAGTATACTTCAGATGAAGAAATTGTACTGGATAAGAATCGTAAACATGATATTCTGGCGGTGATCGACCGGCTGGTATTAAGACCGGATATTAGGAGCCGCCTGGCCGAGGCCCTGGAACTGGCTTTTGAACTGGCCGATGGCCGCTGCCTGATCGAAATTCTAAGCGATGAGGGCAGCAGTGAGCTGGTTTTCAGCCGGGATTTCGCCTGCCCCGAATGTGGCTTCAGTCTGCCGGAGATAAGCCCGCGTATGTTTTCTTTTAATAATCCTTACGGAGCCTGCCCTGATTGTGATGGTCTGGCAGTAAAACGGGAGATTGATCCGGCCCTGGTTATTGATTCGGAACTATCACTGCACGAAGGAGCGATAATTCCGTGGTCTAATAATTTTTCCGGTTTCTATAATACGGTCTTAACCACTATGGCCAATAAACACCGGGTCCCATTAGACGAACCATTTAAAAACCTGACCCGTAAGCAGCAAGACCTTGTGCTCTATGGCAATGGCGGGGAGAAACTGCATATTCATTTTTCCAGCCATGAGGGAATGGAACACAATTTCTGGGCCAGTTTTGAAGGGGTGATTAACAACCTCTCCCGCCGCTATCAGGAAACCCAGTCCCAGGCAGTCAGAGAAGAACTGGAAAAGTATATGACCTCCAGTCTCTGCCCCAAATGCCACGGTGCCAGGTTAAAAGAGGAGGTCTTATGGGTTCTGATCGGTGGATTATCCATAACCGCTTTGACCAGGAAATCGGTAACCGAGGTCAGACGGTTTTTCGATGAACTGGATTTAACGGAGCGGGAAAGTATAATTGCCCGCCAAATTTTAAAAGAAATCCGTGAACGCCTGAATTTTTTAGTTAATGTGGGATTGGATTACCTGACTCTGGACCGAGCGGCTGGGAGTCTCTCCGGAGGCGAGGCCCAGCGCATCAGACTGGCTACTCAGGTGGGATCCGGTCTGGTAGGTGTTCTGTATGTCCTGGATGAGCCCAGCATCGGCCTGCACCCGCGCGATAATGCTCGGCTGCTGTCCACCCTGGAAAGACTAAGGGATCTAGGCAACACCGTCATAGTGGTGGAACATGATGAGGATGCCATTCACCATGCCGACCATATCATTGATATAGGCCCGGGAGCGGGAGTTCACGGGGGACGGGTTGTGGCTCAGGGAACGCTGCATGATATTATGAATAGCCAGGATAGCTTAACCGGCCAGTACCTTTCCGGCCGAAGAGATATTGATATCCCGGCCAAGAGACGGTTAGGGAAGAAGAATTGTCTTGCTATAAAAGGGGCCCGGCATCATAACCTCAAAAATATAAATATCGACATACCTTTAGGGACCTTAACCTGTGTTACCGGGGTATCCGGCTCTGGCAAGAGTACCCTGGTGGAAGAGATAATCTACCCGCAGTTAATGAGGAAGCTGTATAACAGCCGGATGAAGCCCGGTGAGCATGATGCAATTGAAGGTATTAAACAGATTGATAAAGTAGTAAATATAGATCAGTCCCCCATTGGCCGGACGCCGCGTTCCAACCCGGCTACCTATACCGGGGCCATGGATGGCATTAGAGAATTGCTGTCCTCAACCCAGGAGGCCAGGATAAGGGGTTATCGCCCCGGCAGGTTCAGTTTTAACGTCAGAGGCGGCCGCTGTGAGGCCTGTTCCGGAGACGGTATTATTAAGATCGAAATGCACTTTTTACCCGATGTCTACATCCCCTGTGAGGTATGTAAGGGAAAAAGATACAACCGCGAGACCCTGGAGGTAAAGTACAAGGATAAAAACATCGCTGACATTCTGGCCATGACCGTACAGGAGGCAGTGGAGTTTTTCTCTGCCATTCCGAAAGTGAGCCGCAGATTTCAGGTCCTCCAGGATGTGGGGCTGGGGTATATTACTCTGGGACAGCCTGCGCCGACTTTATCCGGAGGAGAAGCCCAGCGGGTAAAACTGGCCACCGAGCTTTCCAAACGTGATACCGGGCAAACATTTTATATTCTAGATGAGCCCACCACCGGGCTGCATAAGGAGGATGTGAAGCATCTGCTGCATGTCCTGGATCGGCTGGTGGAGGCGGGGAATACCGTTTTGATAATCGAACACAATCTGGACGTTATAAAATGCGCCGATCACGTTATTGATTTAGGTCCCGAGGGCGGAGATGCCGGAGGACAGGTAGTGGCGGTAGGAACCCCGGAACAAATCTGCCAGGTTCAGAATTCATACACTGGCAAATTCCTAAAAGATATTTTGAATAAGGGAAAAGACACATCTCATTAGCTTTTTCCTATAAGTTCTGCCTGGAGGTATTTCTATGGCTGAGGATCGGATACTGGAACTTAAGGAACGCTTGAAGGCGGTGCCGCTCTTGCCCGGGGTCTATCTTTTTAAAGACCTGAACGGTGAGGTCATTTATGTGGGCAAGGCCAGGGTATTGCGCAATCGCCTGCGCAGTTATTTTCGGGGACCTGATAATCTGGATCCTAAGGTTAAGGCCATGATGATGAAGGTACACGAGTTTGATTATGTAATAACCTCCAGCGAGCTTGAGGCCCTGATCCTGGAATGCAATATGATAAAATCATACTCGCCCCGTTACAACATCATTTTCCGGGATGATAAGAGCTACCCTTATCTAAAAGTTACTCTGCAGGAGGATTTCCCCCGGGCCATAATTACCCGGGAGAAGGTTAGAGATGTTTCCCGGTATTTTGGGCCTTATGCCGATGTCGGCTCAATTAAAGAGACCCTGCGGTTGCTTAACCAGCTTTTTCCCCTACGAACCTGCAAAGATTTCAAGATTGGCCGCAGACCCTGCTTAAACCACGATATCGGCCGTTGTTTGGCTCCTTGTACCGGTCTGGTCGACCGGGGTGAGTATCGGAATATGGTACAAAGGGTTATTTCGTTTTTGGATGGTGAGGTTCAGGAGTTAAGCCGCAGCCTGGAGAAAGAAATGATAGCCGCCGCGGAAAATATGGAGTTCGAAGCCGCTGCCAGTCTTCGAGACAGCCTGGCAGCTATTAAAAAGGTGGCAGAACAGCAGAAAGTGGTCTGTTCCTCATCCATGCAGGCGGATATTATAGCAGTGGTGGGACAGGAAAGACAGAGGCTGGTTCTGGTATTTCACATCAGGGCTGGACGCCTGATAGGCAAAGATACATTCTGGTTAAACACCAGTTTGGGTCAGCGCGATGAGGAAGTTCTTTACTTCTTTGTTCAACAATACTACTCCGACAATACCGATATTCCCGGGGAGATTCTACTGGGGATAAGCCCGTCCGATCAGGAGGTTCTGGAAAAATGGATGATGGAGCAGGGGATTAAGACTTCCTTCAGAATTCCAGCCCGGGGAGAAAAAAAGAACCTTCTTACCATGGCCCAGGATAATGCCGTACTCCTGTGGGAAGAAAGCATGAGAAAAAGCGGTTCGATCCAGGAGGTCCTGGCGGGGCTGGCTCGCCTGCTGGATCTTTCGGAGATACCGGAAAGAATAGAGTGTTTCGATATCAGTCATCTGGGTGGGGAAGAGACGGTGGGATCTATGGTGGTGTTTACCAACGGAGAAAAGGATTCCGCATCCTACCGGCGGTTTAAACTGGCAGTCACCAACAATGACTACCAGGGTATGAGAGAGATTTTGACCCGCAGAATGCGCAATGGGTTAGCCGGAGAGGAAGCTTTTCTGCCCTTGCCCGACCTCATTATGGTTGATGGCGGACCAGGGCAGGCTGGAGTTGCCAATCAAGTAATACAAGAATTAGGAGCGGATATACCGGTAATCGGATTGGCCAAAAAATACGAAGAAATCCATCGTCCAGGTGTGCCAGAACCTATCCGCCTCCCACGCAGCAGTGAAGTATTAAAACTGGTGCAGAGGATCAGAGATGAGTCTCACCGGTTCGCAATTGGACACAACCGACAGCGGATTCGAAAAAGGTCATTAACTTCGGTGTTGGATCACATAGATGGTATCGGGGATAAACGTAAAAATGAGCTGTTGAAACATTACGGCAGTATAGAGAAAATAAAAGCGGCTACAATTGATGAACTCTGTCAGGTGCCGGGCATGAATCACCGGGCTGCGGAAGCGGTATTCGCATTTTTTCACCGCAATTGATTAGATGGTTGTAGAAGAGCCCTTATGTCTATACCTTAATGATTTACGTGATACAATGACTAAAGGACTAGTCGACGGAGGTTAAAGGGTTGAAGAACCGCGAAGCGAGCGGAATAGGAAATGATGTCTTCCCCGCTGTAGTGTTCGATATAGACGGGGTTCTGGCAGATCATAGTGAACCGGTCGCCCCGGCCGTGGCAGAGAAATTGGTTCGGATTGCGGCTTATGCCCGGTTAATCTTTGCTTCGGGAAAACCTGCGCCCTATCTGGAAGGCCTGGCCCGGGGGCTGGGATTAGAAGAAGTCATATTAATCGGTGAAAATGGCGGGGTGGTTTACTTTCCGGTATCCCGGGAAGAGTACCGCTTCGATGATCAGATAAGGGAACTGCAGATTCTAGCTCAGGAGTTAAAAGAAAGGCTAAAAGATAAGGTCTGGTTTCAGCCCAACCAGGTGGCGGTGACTATGTTCCCGCGTCAAGAGACTACTGTTGCTGATTTGGAGAAAGCTGCCCGACAGGTCCTGCTTGATATGGGTTATCACCAGATGGTGTTATATGTTCACGAGGATGCGGTTGATATTGTACCTCATGAAATGGATAAGGGATGGGCTCTGGATTTAGTTGCTGGCATTCTTGATATCCAGAAATCGTCCATGATTGTGGTGGGCAATGGAAGCAATGACATTCCCATGATTCAAAGGGCGGGTTTATCTATTTGTATAGGTGAGAATGAGGACGTTGTAAAAGAAGCGGATATTACATTCCATAAGGTTGAGGATGCTTTAATATTTATTTTGGACCGACTGGAACCGGATGCCTCCTAATTAAATCAATCTATATACTACACAGGGAGTAATTGCATTTATGAAAGTTTGGGAGAAAGCCAAGCAATACTACCAGAAGTACCAAAAGTGGTTTATTCGTTTTATTTTCATTGTGGTGGTTTTTATCTGGCTTTTGCCGCCGGTTATTGGCAAGACACTGCCGGTGGAGAAGTCGATAAGTGTGACTATGGGCGTTATCCTTTTTTTCATGTTTATTATGCTGGATCATTTATTGAGCATCAAGGAGCCGGATAAGATAGAAGTGTATCCGAATGAACATGGCGTCGGTGAGCGCATCCGTAGCTATATTGCAGAGGAGGCTCCGCACCACGTTAAGATGATTGAGTACAGCACCGGCAGTATTCGGCAGAGCTGGCTGCAGAACTTGGATGGGGTCCGAGATGTCAGGATCGACCTCCTGATGCGCCATCCCGCTAGTACGACTGATTACCAGAGAAAATTCCGTATTTGTCCGGCCATAGTGGAACTCTCCCGCCGCTTTGGCAGTACCAGTAATTTTAATGTCGTTTGTTATTCCAGCCCGGCCGGTCTAAGAGGCCGAAATTTTGATGATCGTTTCCTGGTTGTTGGGTGGTATACATACTATCTGGATCCCACCAGGCTAGTTGACGGCAAGCCGGAGTTGCGGGTGGTGGGGGATGGAAATGCTCTGGTGGCCAGTTACGCCAATTCGGAAAAGGGAGCTTTCCTGAAAAATATGTTTAATCGAGTTTTTGATGATCTATGGAGGAATGGCTCTCCCCTGGAGGAGGTATGCGGTGCCTACCCCTGGTGTGATGATTGTATGGGTAAACCGCCCGCCGATTGGTTGAAGAAGACTAATCCCAGAAACGCTGCCAATTAGATAGCCTGGGATAAATTATAAGCCTCCGGGGAATATAAGGGGGATTAATTTGTTGAGGCGAAGAGGAGTGAGGGAATGAAAGATATTATATCGGTTGATGTGGGCCATTTAATTAGCCCGGGCTTGATCTCACAGCCGGATTTTGATGCTCTGGGGGATCGTTATGCCCAGGTTTTTCAGGATTACCAGGCTTCATTTCGGGACGGTACTTCTCCGCTGGTTCTTTCCCTGGCAGAGGAAAAATCTATTCCCTCGATCAAAACTCTGGCCCGGGAGCTGACTGGCAAGTATCAGGATTTTTTACTCCTAGGGATAGGTGGCTCGGCGCTGGGAACCAGAGCGGTGATGCAGTTCCTGAAGGGACCATACTATAATCTGGAGGGAAACGGCCCCCGACTGTTTATTCTGGATAATCTGGACCCGCCTCTGGCCGCGGGGCT
The DNA here is from genome assembly GCA_050259035.1 of Chitinophagales bacterium. GTDB lineage: Bacteria > Bacillota > Syntrophomonadia > Syntrophomonadales > DTU052 > JBLMZW01. Next base: position 9,691 of record JBLMZW010000130.1, read on the forward strand.
TAATCGCATTTTAGACTTCAAAAAGACCGGCCTGATTTATACCAGCAAGTCCGGCTCGACGGCCGAAACCGCCGCCAACTTCCTTTATTTCAATCAGCGTTACCGTGAGGCCGGGGGTGACCCTGCCGATATAGTCTTTATCTGCGACCAGGCGGATAACGGAATAAACCGAATAGCGGCTCAATTGGGATGCCGTTTACTGCACATTCCCCATGATTTACAGGGAAGGTATTCAGTAATTTCCTCGGTTGGTTTTCTCCCCGCAGAAATAATCGGGGTGGATACCGGTGAAATGATTAAAGGGGCGAAAGCCGTATCCCAATCCATAATGAACAACCCGCTTTACCAGAACCCGGTTTTTGTTCTGGGTACTTGTCTCTATGAATTGGCCCGCCGGGGAAAATCCATCCACGTCCTGTTCAACTACAGCAGCCTCTTATCCGAATTTGGCCTGTGGTTTATGCAGCTCTGGGGCGAAAGCCTGGGGAAAGAAGTGGATTTACAGGGCCGAAAAGTCAATGCCGGGACAACTCCCCTTTCCTGTGTAGGCGCAACGGATCAGCATTCTCTCCTGCAGCTCTTTAAGGAAGGACCGGCCGATAAAGTTTTCGGTTACCTTAAGGTTCTGAATTATGCTGAGGATCTGACTTTGCCATCTGAATATACTTCCGAACCTGAATATGCTTATTTTGGCGGGCACACCATGGGCGAACAGCTGCATATTGAACAGCTTTCCACCGAGATGAGCCTGGCCAATTCAGGCCACCCAGGCTATCGGCTGACCGTGAATGATGTTTCTGCGGTTTCTCTTGGGGCATTGTTCTTCTTCTACGAGGCTCTGGTAGCCTTCGTAGGTGCTCTCTGGAACATCAATCCATTTAACCAGCCGGGCGTCGAGGATGGCAAGAAGATAACATATTGTCTTATGGGCCGCCAGGGACATGTAGAAAAGAGACCGGAGTTCCAGGCCAAGATAGATGAGTATAACCGGCGACGTTTGGTTATTGGGGTGGAAAATTTAGCCGAATAAGTCCAATGTTTAAAGGTTCCTTTTCAGATAGACGAAAAATAACTACAATATAGTCAGTTAGAGACAGGCTTTAAGCCTGTCTTTATGTTGATTGGAATACATGACAACCGGGAAGGAGACAATTATTATGCAACAAGATGGCTTGTTTGACGATGCCTCGCCGCCCAGTTTCGAGGAAACCTCGGCCAAGCCCGTTGAGCAGCGCTACATATTCTTACCCGGTCTAAGACCGGATGAGGGTTATCATGATATAACCGAAATGGATAAATTAGAACAGACTGCGAGAGGCTGCTTCTGTTGTCCCCTAAGACGTGATTGCACTCAGGTGGTGTTCGGCGACGGAAATCCGGAAGCTGATATAATGCTGGTAGGAGAGGGCCCGGGAGAGACCGAAGATCAGATGGGCAAGCCGTTTGTAGGAAAAGCTGGGCAGCTCCTGGATAAAATTCTCGAGGCGGTTAACTTTACCCGCTCACAGGTCTACATTGGCAATGTGGTTAAATGCCGCCCTCCGGGAAACCGTCTTCCCAACGCTCAGGAGATAACTGCCTGCCGGGGTTATCTGGAGGCGCAGATTAGAATTATTAGGCCTCAAATCATAATTTGCCTAGGGGCCCTGGCCACTCAGACCGTGGTTGATCCCCGGGCCAAGATTACCCAGGTGCGGGGCCGGTGGTTTTCCCGCCATGAGGTAATGATAATGCCGACCTACCACCCGGCGGCTTTACTGCGTAATGAAAATCTAAAACGGCCGGTTTGGGAGGACTTTAAGTTGATCAGGGACGAGGTTCAGAAGCGGGGTTTAAAAGTTTGATTTCCAGGCAGCTAACCATAAATGATGCAGAGCATATGATGAATTTAGGTGAAGTGTTATCCTATGAGTTAAGAGATGGTGACCGGATAAACCTGATCGGAGAATTGGGTGCCGGGAAAACCACTCTGGCCAAAGGGATAGTCAGGGGACTGGGCTACCCTGGAAGGGTAACCAGCCCGACTTTTACTATAATGAATGTCTATCAGGGAAGACTGCCTATTTATCATCTGGATTTTTACCGGCTTCGGGGTGAAAATATTGATCCCGATGAATGGGAAGAGGCTTATTATGGCGACGGGATAACCCTGGTAGAATGGCCTGAGGATAAAGTGGAAGATGACCAGAACATCAGGATTGAAATAGAAATAACCAGCGGCGATTACGACCTGCCCAGAATGGTCACGATATTTATTCCTGATGAACGACGGACGATTATAGAGAGGCTGACGACTATTGCTGGTACTTAGTATTGATACTGCTACCCCGGTGGCAGGGGTGGCTCTGGTTGATGATCACAAGACCCGTTTCGAAGCAACCGCCAATAACGGGTTAAACCATTCCCGCAATTTGATGCAAAACGTTGACCTGGTCTTGCGGGAATGTTCCGTTAGTATAAAAGACCTTGATGCCGTGGCGGTGACTATTGGGCCCGGGTCCTTTACCGGGCTGCGCATCGGTCTGGCTACCGCCAAGGGTCTGGTTTTAGCTGCCAACTGTGCTATTATCGGCATACCTACCCTGGATGCTCTGGCTTATAGTGTTTCCTGGGCTGGCGGATTGATTTGCACAGTTTTAAATGCCCGCAAAGGCGAAGTTTACGGAGCTTTATACCTGGGGGGAAAGGAATACCCGGTTAGGATTTCCGAATATATGGCGGTTTCTCCTGAAGTCATGAATAGAAGGTGCATAGATGTGTTAGGAGACAGGTCAATAGATGAAGTAACTTTTGTAGGGGATGGTGTCCCGGTACTTAAAATTCAGCCTGATGACAGATACACTTTTCGATTTCCTCCTGACCCGGGAATCCTTTCCCGCGCGTCGAACGGGGGTCGCCTGGCCATAAAACGCCTTGAAAACGGTGAAAAGGATGATGTTTTTACTTTGACTCCAATATATATCCGCCTTTCTGAAGCCGAGTCAAGGTTGGAACAACAAGGGGGCCAGGAAAAATGAAATTGGTCCTGAGAGAGATGAAATACAAGGATTTAGATCAGGTGCTATCTATTGAAAAGGTTTCTTTTCCGGTTCCCTGGTCAAGAGAGTCTTATCAGGGGGAACTAAAGAATATTTTTGCCACTTACATTGTGGCGGAAGAAGGCTTCCTTATCATCGGTTATTGTGGAGTATGGTGCATTTTTGACGAGGCCCATATAACCAATATAGCCGTCCATCCTCAGAGGAGAGGAAAAAACCTGGGACAGCTGCTGATGCTTAAAGCCATGGAAACTGCTATTGCCAAGGGGGCTCATCGTATGACCCTGGAAGTGCGTCCGTCCAACGAAAGAGCCCTGGCTCTCTACCAACGTCTGGGTTTTGAGGCGGTCGGTCTGCGCAAAGGATATTACAGCGATAACAATGAAGACGCCATTATTATGGACAGAGTCTTGATACCGGGAGAGAAACTGCAGCAAGACGAGACTAACAGTTAGAAAAAGCAGCGAAAATACTTAGAAGAGAGAAGGAAATATGGATAACACAGTAAGAATACTTGGGATAGAGACCTCTTGCGATGAGACCGCGGTTGCTATTGTAGAAAACGGCAACCGGATTCTTTCCCATTTAATAGCTTCTCAAATCGACGTTCACCAGCGTTTTGGCGGAGTAGTTCCTGAAGTGGCGTCACGCAAACATATCGAAGTCATTGCCGGCATGGTAGCTCAAGCCTTTGCTGAAGCAGGGTTAAAGTACGAAGATGTTACCGCGGTGGCTGTTACTAATACCCCAGGATTAATAGGAGCCCTCCTGGTTGGCGTTTCCCTGGCTAAGAGCCTGGCCTATGGCCTGGAAAAACCGCTGATCCCGGTTAACCACCTGGAAGCCCACATATATGCCAATTTCTTGGCGAACGAGCCACCGGTTCTTCCGGCAATATGCCTGGTTGTGTCCGGTGGACATACCAGTTTGTTATACATGAAGGAGTCATTTAGCTTCGAAGTGCTGGGGGAAACTCGAGATGATGCCGCAGGTGAAGCTTTTGATAAAGTTGCGCGTTTCCTGGGACTAGGTTATCCCGGAGGGCCCGCGATGCAAAAGGTGGCCGCCCAGGGTCAGCCAGGGAGATATAAACTGCCCAGAGCTTATCTAGACCGGCAGGGTTACGAGTTCAGTTTCAGCGGACTGAAAACGGCCACCATGAATTTATGGAATCAGCTGAAGAGAGAAGGGGAAGAGGCCCATATTTATGATTTGGCGGCCGAGTTCCAGGAGGCCCTGGTGGATGTTCTGGTTGAGAAAACTATTCACGCTGCCGAAGCAACAGGAGTGCGCCAGATTTTGGTGGCTGGAGGAGTAGCCGCCAACAGTTTATTAAGGGAAAGGTTGCACAAGGAATCCGGCAAAAGAAACCTGTTACTTTCTATGCCGGAACCGGCGTTATGTACTGATAATGCAGCTATGGTCGGATGTGCAGGCTTCTACCGTTATCTAAAAAATGATTTTGGCGGTTTGGATCTCAATGCATCCCCCAATTTTGAATTTGATGTGAAAAACTCCTGTGGATAATGTGGATAAGTCTGTTGATAATTAATTTGACAAGCTTTTTGACCTTCCTTTTATTGGTAATAAATTGGGAAATCCGTGGATATGGGATTTAAGGTTGTGGATAATTTTGAAAGGTCGGAGGTGATTGATTCTGCACCCAATTATATTTGAAATAGGCAATTTTGCTGTGTACTCTTACGGGCTAATGTTGGCTTTGGGAGCTGCCCTGGCCGTCGTCCTAACCTTAAGAGAGGCAAAAAAAGAAGGAATCAGCGAGGAAGTTATTCTAGATATTTCTATACTGGCAATCCTCTCCGGGGTTATAGGTTCCCGGCTGTTTTATGTGTTCTTTTACGAGTGGGATTATTATCATTATCACCCCTGGCAGATTTTAAACCTGCGCAGTGAGGGGTTGGTTTTCTACGGGGCCTTTATTTTTGGCCTCATTACCCTGCTGTTGTATGTGCGATACAAGAAACTAAATCCCTGGAAGCTTTTAGATCTGTTTTCTCCCTATCTTGCTCTGGGGTATGCTATTGCCCGTATCGGATGTTTCCTTAATGGATGTTGTTATGGAAAGCCCACCTCTTTGCCATGGGGTGTGGTATTCCCCGATCTGGATCCAATACCCCGACACCCAACTCAGATATACAGCACCATCCTATCCCTGGCTCTATTTGCTATTTTAAAATGGTTATTTCCCCGCCGTAAGTTTAACGGAGAGGTCTTCCTGGTTTTCCTTTTAGGTTACTCGGGAGGCCGGTTTATCAACGAATTTTTCCGTGAGAACCTGGAAATTTTTCCGGGAATGACTATTGGACAGGGAATATCGCTTTTGATCTTTGTTGCAGCCGCTATAATCACCTTTGTCATTTTACGTAAGAAAAGGATGTCCAAAGATAGTTAGGAAGGACTTGATAAAATGGTTAAGGTTATAAGCGCGCCAGATATGGCCAGGTGTATCGGTTGTTATTCCTGCATGCTGGCATGTTCCCGAGAGATAATGAAATCATTTTCGCCACAGCACGCTGCTTTAAGAATTCGCACCCGAGGAGGACTCCAGAGTAAACTGACCGCTGATATATGCCGCGCATGCAAACAGCCGCCCTGTGCCGAGGCTTGTGGATACCAGGCCCTGATACCTCGTAAGGGGGGGGGAGTAAAACTGGCGGAAGAAAAGTGCAGCGGGTGCGGTGATTGCATAAAAGCTTGCCCGATAAATTATATCCAGATGGATCCAAACAATGAAAAGATAATAATGTGCATTCATTGTGGAATCTGTGCCAGGTATTGCCCCCATGGCTGTCTGGCATTGGCGGAGGCAGAATGATGATTGATCGGGGATATATAAGAATTTTAAAGATAGATTTAACTACCAGGACCTTTGAGGTAAAGGATCGGCCTGATCTGAATACATATCTGGGTGGTGTGGGGCTGGCCGCCAAGCTTTTAGACGAAGAAATGGATTATACGCTTGAGGCATTGGATCCCGGGCAACCCATCGTTTTTGCCATTGGGCCTATGTCAACCATTTTCCCGGTGGTGACTAAGGTTTGCTGTATGTTCCGCTCCCCTCTAACCGGAGAATTGGGTGAAAGCTATGCCGGCGGCCGTCTGGCCATGGCTATGCTGTTAGCCGGCTATGATGCCCTGGTTATTAAAGGGAAGGCGGAGCGTCCGGTGTACATTTCGGTTACTTCCCGGGCTGTAAGTATTAAAAAGGCTGACCCCATGTGGGGAACCACCAGCGAGGAAACAGGACGCTATCTGCGGGAAGTGGAAGCGGGAAGAGGTTTTCGCTCTACTGTCCGGATTGGGCAAGCGGGCGAGAAATTAATCCTGTATGCCAACCTGAATGTCGATACCTATCGCCACTTCGGCCGGCTAGGGCCTGGAGCTATATTTGGCAGCAAGAATCTTAAGGCCTTACTCGTATCCGGAGACAAAGATTACAGAATCCCCAAAGAGAATTACCGTGAGTATCGCAAGGTTTACGATGAAATCTATAAAAGGGTCACACAGACCGAGGTGTTAGAAAAATATCATGACCTGGGGACTCCGGTTAACGTCCTAAAGTTGAATTCGATGAACGCTCTTCCTACACGCAATTTACAGCAGGGTCAGTTTGACAATGCGCAGGAATTTTCCGGTGAATCCTTCGCTGAAGAACGATTGGTTCGAAAAGCGGCCTGCATTGGCTGCCCGGTAGGGTGTATCCATATAGGTCAGTACCGGCGTCTTTTCGGAGCCCGAAGCCACGAATACGAAACTATTAACTTGCCCTATGATCATGAGTTGATTTTTGCCCTGGGGACTTTCTTAGGTACCAGCAACAAGGATGATTTCTTTGCCATGCTTGACAAAGTAGAGGCTTATGGGCTGGATGTAATGTCCGTCGGGGTGGCTTTAGGGTGGCTAACTGAGGCTTTCCAGAAAGGGCTGGTTACGGAAGAGCAGACCATGACCCGGCTGGATTTCGGGTACGTTGAGGGTTATTTGAAGGCCATTGATGAACTCGTTCGAGCTGGTAATGAACTTTATCGCGACCTCGGAAAAGGGACAGAATTTGCTGCGAAGAAATACGGTGGTCTGGAATTTGCCATGGCCTTAGGAAAAACTGAGATGACCGGTTATCATACCGGTTACGGTGCCATTCTGGGACAGGCGGTAGGTGCCAGGCATTCCCACCTTGATAACGCCGGGTACAGTACCGATCAGTCTCGCAATTGGGAGGAACGGGATGAATTCGTTGATGCCATATTCAGAGAAGAAATCGCTCGGTGTGTGGTCAACTGCCTGGTTATATGTTTGTTCTCCCGCAATATTTACGATCTGGATACGGTTACGATGGCGTTAAATTCGATAGGTATGAATCGGACTAAGGATGAACTCCTGGAATTGGGGAAGAAAATCTATAGATTGAAACTGGAAATGAAGAAAAAGATGAACTTTGATTTTCGGGCATTACGATTCCCCAAACGATTTTTCGAAACACCGTCTCTGCAAGGAAAGCTGGAAGAAGATGTTATGCAGGATCTTCTTCAGCGCTATGCTGGTCGGGTAGATGAGTTCATGGAAGAGGTGCCCCTGGATGGAGAGGAAACAGTTGAGAAAAAGGGTTTTGTCCTCAAGGGAGGCAGCTGAACCTGACAAAAGGGCCAGTTGGAGCAGAACTATATGCCAGCAATTGGGGGAAATACCCGAGGTTGCAACGGCCCGGCTATTAATGGCCTATGTCCCGGTACGAAACGAGGTTGATATTTCTGAGTTCTGGCTGGCACGATGGAATAAAGGACAAAGGATAGCACTTCCGGTGGTAGTAGGGAACCAGCTTGAGGCGGTGGAATTCACCGGCTGGGTCAATACCCGTGAAGGCGCTTTCGGCATCAAAGAACCTGTAGGCGAGCCTTTATCACCAGAATTAGTTGATGCGGTACTGGTGCCAGGGGTGGTGTTTGACCGCCATGGCTGGCGACTGGGATATGGCAAAGGATTCTACGACCGTTTCCTCCCCCGTCTCCCACAGACGGCCTTCACCTGCGGAATAGCCTTCGAGCTTCAAGTCGTCGATTCCATCATCCCCGCCGAACACGACATCAGGCTTAAAGCCCTGGTCACTGAAGCGGGCCGAGAACCGCAGTTTTAATAATAAAAAAGGGACCCGTAAATACAGGCCCCTGTGTCATAACACGCGTATTTAACTTGGTTTAACTTCGCTGACCTTTGCTTCGTCTTTTACGACTTCCTTTAAGGCGGCAAAGACACTGCCCAGCCCGGATAATTCAGCCGGAATAATGAGTTTGGTACTGGCGCCGTTCCCAATGTCTTTTAGGGTTTCGAGCGACTTCAGAGCGATTACTTTCTCATCGGCTCCTGCGTCCCTAATCATCTTAAGGCTGTCAGCATAAGCCTGCTGTACCTTTAGAATAGCCTGAGCCTGACCGTCTGCCTGCAAAATGGTTGATTCCCGGGTACCTTCCGCTTCTCGGATAGCTGCTTCCCGAGAGGCCTCGGCGTGGAGTATGGCTGCTTGTTTTTCTCCTTCAGCATTCAGTATAGCAGCAGTCTTCTGTCCTTCGGCTCGCAGAACTGCTTCCCGCTTTTCACGTTCGGCCCGCATCTGTTTTTCCATAGCTTGTTGAATATCTGACGGGGGAACAATGTTTTTCAATTCGACCCGGTTAACTTTAATCCCCCATTTGTCAGTGGCTTCATCCAGCACCTGTCTTAATTTGGAGTTAACAATGTCCCTGGATGTTAGAGTGTGGTCCAGTTCCATTTCCCCAATTATATTACGAAGAGTGGTAGCGCAAAGATTTTCTATTGCGAGCAACGGATTGGCTATTTCGTAAATATACCTGAAGGGGTCTGTAACCTGGTAATAAACGACGGTATCTACTTGAATATTAACGTTGTCCTTGGTTATAACCCCCTGGGGCGGAAAGTCCACTACCTGTTCTCTGAGGTCAACAATGGCCCTAAAACGATCAATTACCGGAATAATAATGTTTATGCCCTGTTCCGCTTTGGCTTGAAATTTACCCAGTCTTTCAACGATACCAACAGTTGACTGTCTGATTACTTTTATAGAACGAAATAGAATAATAAGGACTAGTAATACTATTACTGCATAAAGAAACTCCATTCAAAAACCTCCCTAAAATTTAATCCTGCACGGGTTCAACCAGAATTTTAACTCCTTCTATCGCCCGTACTACTACCCTGGAATTCTCGGGTATTTCTTGATTAGCGCTGGCAGTCCATACCTCCCCGTTAAGCTTTACCTGGCCGGTCTGGAATGGAGTAATCTCCTGGGTTACCAGTCCGATAGCTCCTACCAGCGAGTCGACATTGCTTCTAACTTCCTTAGTTTTAAAGAATTTCATGACCAGTGGTCTGGTAAAGACAATGAAGAAAACTGTTATCACGGCAAAAACCAGAATCTGTGCTCCCAGGCCGGACAGGAGTCCCAGCTTGACTCCCAGGCTTACCAGTAATGCTCCTAAAGCCAGCCATAGGAACCAAAAGCCTAAAGTAAAAACCTCTACAATACCGCATAATATACCAATTACCAGCCAGACCACATATGAGAAACCGCTCAACCCCCGTCACCTCCCCGCGCTCTTTCTCACATATATATTACCATATTCAAATAATATAAGGATTTATGATCTAGTTCGAGGAATTTTTAGTGTTGCGTAAGGCATTTCCTGCGGTACCGAGAAGCAACAGGATTGTTTCCAAACGTCTGCACGGTCAACCTACAGGAAAATCAATGTAAATCGCCTGGCTGAGTTCGAATTTTGTCTAATTGCAGAGCCATGTAGTATAATACGTGGTGTAAAAGTATTTATGTCTTTTTTATGAAGCATTTGACTCCGATTTGACTAACCTAAGGCTAAGCTACGGTTGGTTGAACGATAGGGTATGACGGGAAACTGGCATGCCTCCTGCTGGAAAGGAGCAATTAATCAGACACCCTTTTCAGGGTGCCTGTTTTTTTGGGGAGGTGACCTGTTGTGGATAAAAAAGAACAGTTAAAAAAAGAACTGATGGAGAAGTCAGAAAAGGGCAAGATAAGCTGTAATGTTGCCAGAAAATTAGCTCAGGATCTCGGGGTATCAACCCATGAAGTCGGAGAGACATGTAATGAATTAAAAATCAAAATATTCGCCTGTGAATTAGGTTGTTTTTAGCCGGGAGTTAAAAATTGACGGAATTTTTTAAGGTTTTGAGACTGGAAGAAGCTCGCCGCATTTTGCAGGATTTGTGGCCGAGCCCGACAATAACAGAGGTCCCTTTGATAGATTCCCTGGGTAAAACTCTGGCCGATAATGTTATCGCAGCCGAAGACCTGCCGCCATTTGGCCGCTCTACCGTAGACGGGTTTGCGGTGAAAGCGGAAGATACCTTTGGTGCCAGTGAAGGTCTGCCCGCCTTTCTGACTTACAGTGGGGAAGTGATGATGGGCGAGGCCCCTCAGATGGAGATCGAGAAAGGAGAATGTGTCTGGATTCCGACCGGGGGAATGCTCCCCCGCGGAACCGATTCCGTTGTAATGGTGGAATATACTGACCGGCTGGGAGAAGATACCATCCTGATTACCAGGCCGGTAAGCCCCGGTGAGAATGTAATTAGACCGGGCGAGGATTGTGCGTCCGGTGATGTGGCTTTACCGGGTGGACAGGTGATGCGGCCACAGGATATTGGGGTCGCGGCAGCTCTGGGGTTATCGGTTCTTAAAGTTAACGCTCCTATCAAGGTTGGGATTATTTCCACCGGAGATGAAATAGTTGATATCGATAAACGACCGACGGGAGCACAGGTAAGGGATGTAAACAGTTATACTTTGGCCGCCGGGGTAATAAGACGGGGAGGGATCCCCGCTATTTATGGAGTAGTCCCGGATGACTTTGAGTCTTTACGGAGAAAAACTGAAACCGCTCTATTGGAAAATGATTGTTTGCTGTTGTCTGGAGGAAGTTCTGTAGGAACCCGCGATTTCAGTCTGCAGGTTTTGCAGTCTTTTGAGGGATGCCGGGTTTTGTTCCATGGGTTATCGGTCAAGCCCGGTAAGCCAACCCTGGGGGTGAGTCTGGGGAATGGCAAAGTCGTGGTTGGTTTACCGGGACATCCGGTTTCAGCGTTGATGATTTTTAACGTTCTGCTGGGACCTTTAATGTCTAAAGGGATACAGAATCTGGCCGGGGCGGTTCTCAGTGACAGCATAGCATCTCAGCCCGGGCGCGATGATTTTGTCAGGGTGCGTTTATTTCAAGAGGAAGAAAGAATGATAGCCACCCCGGTTTATGGCAAAGCCGGACTGATCAGGATAATGTCGCAGGCGGATGGATTCATTCATATTCCTTACGAGAAACAAGGAATTAACAAAGGTGATCCGGTCATAGTCCAATTATTTTAAAAAATAACCTTTCCTGATTAAGGAGGCTGCGATGGGCCGCAAAGTATATATTGACAATATGCCTCTGGGAGAGGCAATACAAACTGTAATAAAACGAGTTTTTAAGGATAATAAATTCGAAGTAAAGAAAGAGACCATTCCGGTAGTCGAATCACTGGGAAGGATTACTGCGGAACCGGTGTGGGCGAAAAAGTCATCGCCACACTTCAGTGCTTCGGCGATGGATGGGATTGCCGTAAGATCAAGTGATACCTTTGGGGCGACAGAAACCAGCCCGGTCTTCTTAAAAAGAGACCGGGATTTTATAGAAGTTGATACCGGAGATCCGGTGCCTCAGCAGTTTGATGCCGTGGTAATGATAGAGGATGTAAACTTTAAAGATATTGATACCGTGGAATTAATACTGGCAGCTGTTCCCTGGCAGCATATTCGATCAGTCGGGGAAGATGTGGTGGAGGCTCAGATGATACTCCCGGCCGGATTCCGAGTAGGTCCTTATGAAATAGGGGCTTTTCTAACCGCCGGGGTTTCTGAAGTGCTAGTTACCGAGAGCCCGCAGGTAATTATCATTCCTACGGGTACCGAACTGGTGAACCCGGGAACCGAAACCGGTGCTCCCGGGGAGATAACTGATTCGAATAGCTGGATGCTGGCAGCTTTATGCAAGGAATGGGGGGCCACTCCGGTGCGGTTTCCCATTGTAATAGATGACAGGGATGCATTAAAGGATGCGGTTTCCCGGGCTGTTTCTGAGGGAGATATGGTCGTGGTATGCTCGGGTTCTTCGGCCGGACGTGAGGACTTCACTGCGGATACCATAGCTAATCTTGGAGAACTGGTTCTGCACGGGATTGCAACCCGGCCAGGAAAGCCCATGATATTCGGCATGGTTAACCAGCGTCCGGTATTGGGTGTTCCCGGATATCCGGTTTCCGCGTCTCTAATATTCGAGTTGTTCGCCCAACCTATTATTAATGGGATGCAGGGACACCGCGTTCCTCAAACCGCCGTGGTAGAGGCACGGCTGGCGCGCAAAATGGCTTCTAATATGGGGACATATGAGTTTGTTCACGTTAATATGGGGCGAATAGGAAAGGAATATGTTGCTTTTCCACTTAACCGGGGAGCGGGAATTACGACCAGTTTGGTAAAGTCCGATGGAGAGCTGCACATTCCTCAGGGGGAAGAAGGTTATCAGGCGGGGGAAAATGTTACTATTTATTTGAAACGCCCGCTGGATCTGATCGACCGTACCTTGTTGGCTATAGGCAGCCACGATATGGCCCTTGATTATTTAGGCAACGTCCTCTGGCGGCGTTTTGGATTAAGATTGTCATCCACTAATGTAGGCAGTATGGGCGGGGTAATGGCCCTTAAAAGACATGAGACACATATAGCGGGCATTCATTTGCTCGACACCGATACGGGGGACTATAACGTTTCCTATTTACAACGTTATCTTAAAGGTGAAAGATTTAAGCTGATAAACCTGGTTATAAGAGAGCAGGGCTTAATGGTTAAGCCTGGCAACCCGTTAGGGATTCAAAGTATAGAAGATGTATCCGAAAAAGGACTTAGATTTGTTAATCGGCAGAAAGGGGCCGGGACCAGAATACTGCTGGATTATCTCCTTAGCCAGAAAGGGATTGCCCCGGTAACCATTCACGGATATACTCGCGAGGAGTATTCTCACCTGGCAGTTGCCGCGGCGGTTGCCGGCGATACGGCGGATGCGAGTTTGGGGATTTACGCCAGTGCCCGGGCTATGGGACTGGATTTTATTCCGGTAGCGCAAGAAAGATATGATTTGTGTATTCTTCCTGAACTTCCGCAAGTGGAAACCATGGAAAAAATCATAGAAGCCATTAAATCCCCGGAATTCATTCAAGAGGTCGTGGATTTTGGCGGATATGATCTGTCTTTATCCGGACAGGTGATGTGGGAAAACTAGCGGCCTAAGGACTTACATATATAGGGATTATATTCCCATTCAGGAGAGTGAAAATGGATGTTGGACAAGTTGGGAAGGGACATTAATTATCTCAGGATTTCTTTAACCGACCGCTGCAATCTGCGTTGCCGGTACTGCATGCCGGATCACGGATTAGAGATGAAAGAACACTATGAGATTCTTAGCCTGGAGGAAATCGAAAGACTGGTCAGAATAGCCTCAGAAATCGGAATATCCAAAGTCAGGTTAACCGGAGGAGAACCATTAATACGGCGGAATCTCACCTCACTGGTGAAATGGATTGCCGGAATCGCATCTATTGATGATATTGCTCTGACAACCAACGGTTTATTACTCCCTGGCCTGGCGAAGGAACTCAAAATGGCTGGCCTAAATCGAGTGAATATTAGTTTGGATACTTTAAAGAAGGATCGTTATCAGTTTATAACCAGGGGCGGGGAGCTGAAACGGGCATTAGATGGTTTGGAACATGCCCTGGAGGAAGGCCTAAACCCGGTCAAGCTAAATACCGTAGTTATCCGCGACTTTAATGACGATGAGATACTTGATTTCTGTGATTTAGCCTACCAACGGCCCATTCACGTGCGTTTTATTGAATTTATGCCAATAGGGGAAATCGAGTTTTGGGAACAACCAAGGATGATTAAAACCGAAGAAATCAAGACCATAATTGAACAGCATTATCAACTGCAGCCGGGAAAACCGGGGAAAGGAAACGGCCCGGCCAAGTATTATATTTTGAAAGGCGGCAGGGGTTCGGTGGGCTTCATATCACCAATGAGCAATCATTTCTGTCATGAGTGCAATCGCCTGCGTTTGACCGCTGATGGGCGTCTGCGGGGATGCCTCTACTATGGAAAAGAGACAGATTTGAAAGAAGCTTTGCGTTCCGGGGCCAGTGACCAGGATATTAGAGCCCTGATCATTGATACTATCGAATCTAAACCGGCGGAACATCATATGGGAGAACAGGCCTGGGGACAGGATGATCGCAAGATGTATCAGATTGGGGGTTAAAGAGGGTGGAGTTAACCCACATTAACGAAGAAGGTCGAGCCCGGATGGTAGATGTATCGGGTAAACTCGATACCGAACGGGTGGCTAAGGCGGAAGCCAGCGTCTTTATGGAACCGGCTACCCTTCAACTAATCTCGCAGGGCAGCATTAAAAAAGGTGATGTCCTGGCAGTAGCTCAGGTGGCTGGAATCATGGCGGCCAAAAGGACCTGGGAAGTAATCCCCATGTGTCATCCTTTATTCCTTACTTCTGTTAATATTACGTTTGAACTCGATTATGAAGCGGCCCGGGTCAGAGTCTTGTCTGAGGTAAAAACAACCGGCAAGACCGGTGTGGAAATGGAAGCCCTTACCGCAGTTTCGGTCGCTGCCTTAACCATATATGATATGTGTAAAAGCGTTGATCGTTGGATGCGGTTGGACGGGATTCAACTCCTGGAAAAATCGGGAGGCAAAAGCGGAACTTTACGAAGGGAGTGAACAATAATAATGAAAGGCAAGATCCTGGCCGTATGCGTCAGTGAAAATAAGGGCGAGACTAAAAGTGACATTGGAGAGTGCGTTCTAATTGAGAACCACGGATTGCAGAGCGACGCCCACACCGGCAACTGGCACCGTCAGGTTAGTCTCTTATCCCTGGATAGTATTAATAAAATGAGGGAAAAAGGCATTGAGATAGGTTATGGTGATTTCGCCGAGAATCTCACGGTAGAGGGGATAGAACTCTTTACCTTACCGGTGGGTACCCATCTTAAGATAGGAGACGCGGTCGAATTGGAGGTAACCCAGATTGGCAAAAAGTGTCATCAGGGCTGTGCCATCATGAAGCAGGTAGGAGATTGTGTAATGCCCCGAGAAGGAATCTTTACCCGCGTAATTAAGGGTGGAAAGGTAAAGACCGGGGATACTATAGAGGTTATGAAACAACATTAA
>JBLMZW010000131.1:0-2946 GCA_050259035.1 Chitinophagales bacterium
CCGTTTACTTCTCCCCGAAACGAGGACCTGGCAATACTGGAAGATGATCCGGAGCGGGTTAAGGCCAGGGCTTATGACCTGGTGTTGAATGGAACCGAGATAGGCGGGGGAAGTATCCGTATACATTCGCGGGCAATTCAAGAGCAGATGTTCGGGCTTTTAGGGTTTACTATGGAGGAAGCCCGCAATAAATTCGGCTATATGTTGGAGGCATTTGAATACGGAACGCCGCCCCATGGAGGCTTTGCTTTCGGTCTGGATCGGATGATCATGCTAATGGCCGGGCGCGATTCCATCAGGGATGTTATTGCGTTCCCAAAAACCCAGAGTGCAAGCTGTCCCATGACTGATGCTCCGTCACCAGTGGGCGAACTCCAGTTAAGAGAGCTTCATATTAAAACAAGGAATAAATAACGGGAGAATACCCACATTGTGGTAGGCCATTTCTTGAAAATGACCGCCAGCTGTGATATCATAAGCATAGTTCAGGAAGAAAAACATGTCCCTGCTGTGTACGTGTACAGCTGGTTACGTTTTGGCCCAACACCAAAATGTAGGGAGCCCAAACTCTGTCCGTAGCGTGCATGCCCTTTATTCGAGGGAACACTAAGCCGACAGGAGGCACCCACCTGCAGCGAGCAGGTTCAAAACAACTGGCTCCCACGGCGCGGTGGGGTTTAAATTTTACTTAAACTGCTGAGAAAACCAATCAGAATCTATAATCCTCCAATTCCTCGTAGGCGCCAGTCTTTTATCATTTAAAGCAGGCAACCTGATAATTTTATGTCTTTAATCGGCTTTTGATCAGATATGGGGTTCCGTTTGAATACGGTTTTGCCGGAACGGGTTGTTTGTATCATATCCTTTTTTCCAATTTGATACTGAAAGCCAATCTGGTAAGAATAGTATTAAGAAGCCGAAGGGAGTTTTGATTTGATAGTAAGATACCGGGCCTTGGGAGATCTAAAGGAGAGAGTCATTCCTTCATCGGGGGAGAAGGAGATACCGGAAAACAAAACAGTGGGGTTTTTGCTATCGGAATTGAATCTTCCGACCAGTGATCTGGTTGTTATGCTAAACGGCAAGAAGGCCAATGTCACTAAGGAATTAGTGAATGGAGACCAGGTAGTTTTACTCTCGGTAGTAGCCGGGGGATAGTCATAATGAGGAGGGTATCTAATGTACTGGAATAGAGAAATGGAGTGTATGCCCCGTCCCGATCTTGAGGCCTTAAAACTCAGGAGATTAAAAGAGACGGTATTCAGAGTATATAGTTTTGTCCCAAGCTATAAGGAGAAAATGGATGCTGCGGGGATTAAGCCTAACGATATCAACAGCCTTGAGGACCTGCGAAAATTACCGTTCAGCTATAAGAAGGATTTGCGGAATAACTATCCCTTCGGATTGTTTGCCGTTCCAATGTCCGATGTGGTGCGTATCCATTCTTCATCGGGCACTACTGGAAAACCAACTGTGGTGGGGTACACCCGTCGGGATCTTGAAAACTGGTCTGAAGTGATGGCCCGGGCTCTTACCTGTGCGGGGGCTACACGGCATTCAGTGGTTCAGGTTTCTTATGGGTATGGATTATTCACCGGCGGTCTGGGAGCCCATTATGGGGCAGAGAAAGTTGGGGCATCGGTAATACCCAGCTCGGGGGGCAATACCAAACGGCAGATCATGCTGATGCAGGATTTCGGCACGACTACCCTGGCCTGTACTCCATCCTATGCACTATTCATGCATGAGGTTATGCTAGAGATGGGGGTAAGTCCTTCTGAACTGAAACTCCAGTCAGGAATCTTTGGGGCAGAGCCCTGGTCAGAGAGGATGCGTCAGGAGTTAGAAGCCAAGTTGGAAATCAACGCCTTTGATATATACGGTTTAAGTGAAATTATAGGGCCCGGAGTAGCCATAGAATGCGAAAAGAAACAGGGCCTGCATATATTTGAGGATAATTTCATCGCCGAAATAATTGATCCGGAAACCGAAGAGGTTCTGCCGCCCGGGGAAAAGGGAGAATTAGTCCTAACCACCATTAATAAAGAAGCGCTGCCCCTTATAAGATATCGGACTCGCGACCTTTCAGCTCTAATTCCGGAGGAATGTTCGTGCGGAAGAACCCATGTAAGAATGATAAAGGTGTTCGGCCGTTCTGATGACATGATTATTATTCGCGGGGTTAACGTTTTCCCATCCATGGTGGAAAGTGTCCTTCTTAATATTGAAATGGTTGAACCACATTATCTTTTAGTGGTAGAAAGAAGGAATAATCTAGACGAGCTAGAAATTTGGGTTGAGGTCTCGGAGAAGGCATTCAGTGATGAGGTTAGAAAACTTGAAAATCTGGAGAAGAAGATCAGACGGGAGTTAGAAAGCGCACTGGGGGTTAATGTCAGTGTCAAGCTAGTTGAGCCTAAGTCCTTGCAAAGGAGTGAAGGAAAGGCCAAACGGGTTGAAGATCGGAGAAATATTTAGATGGAGGGGATAGCATGATAAAACAGATCTCAATATTTCTGGAGAACAAAGCAGGGCGTCTGGCAAGTGTCACCAAAGTGCTGGGGGAGCACGACATCAACATAAGAGCCTTGTCCATAGCTGATACATCCGATTTTGGAATATTACGTCTTATTGTCAATGAGCCGGAGAAAGCCTATCAGGTTCTAAAGGAAGCCGGGTTTACCGTTAGTGAAACCGAGGTTATAGCGGTCGAAGTCCCGGACACCCCGGGAGGGCTGGCCAATGTTCTGGAAGACCTGGGGGCAGCATCGATTAACATAGAGTACCTTTATGCCTTTATTGGCAAAGCCTCCGATGATGCACTGGTGATTTTCAAGGTTGAGAACCCTGATAAAGCGGTTGAAGCCTTGACTACCCATGGGGTAAACGTCCTGGACAAAAAGGAAGTTTATAAACTATAACAGTAAAGAAACAACCCTATTTGAA
>JBLMZW010000132.1:0-2612 GCA_050259035.1 Chitinophagales bacterium
AATTTACCGATTACTTCACGATCAATACCGGCAAGATGAGCTTTGACCTCTGATGAAGCAGGTCTAATAATTTATCTGGCATGGGAGGCAGACGGCATGAAGTCGAAATGCGAGAACTGTAAAAGAAGAATATATGCAATTCAGCACCCAGATTCCTTACGGGCGAGGCTGTGGAATTGGCACACTAAATGGTGCCCGGGCTGGAAAGCTTACTTGAAGGAAAAACAAAAATAAGGGAGAACTACAGGCAGATACCTTTTCTCATGAAAACAATACTTAATATAACCTGAAAGGTGGGACTTTTATGAACAGAAAAGTAAAGTACATAGGTATTGTAACTATCAGCACGTTACTTTTCATTACTCTTCATTTAATCACCCCACCAGCATTGACAAGTGACACGCCCAGAGACACATTAAGCGCTTTGTCTTTATCATTGGGGCTTCCCTTAACAGCATTGTTATGGGCGTGCATTGCTTATAGCTGTGTAGCATTCGGTTTTTATCTAATCGAAGATAGGCTTCCTGGGAAAAAAGGTACCCGAGGTTTGCAATATGGCGTCTCCATAGGTACGTTGTGGCTGCTGGGTTATGTTATGACCGTACCTATGTACGGAAACCCTTTTATCCCTGAATTTGTTGGGGGGCTTTGTGACGCGGTCCCAGTGGTTTTAATGGGCTGGCTGTTGGGTCTATCCAGCACAAAAGAAGGTTTTAGGTCTGCTGAGAATGCCTTCAAGAATAATGAATCGTTTGTCGGGATTGCAGTTTTCGTTCTGGTTTTTTCCTTGATACGCACAGTTGCTTATTATCTGAATATCATTGATACCGGCTTTCAAACTGACCCTGTTTATACTCTGGCATGGACGATTGTTATGGGCTTATGTTTGGGCATAACCTATTCATTATTAGGAAAAACCGTAAGGTCATCATCAACCTTGGTCAGTGCGATCAGGTTTGGTTTTCTATTATTCGGCTTAACCTGGGGGTCATTCATTTTGTTTCTCCCGCTAGTCCTTAAAGGGCAATTGATCAATACGATTCTATTGTTTTTGATTGATACCCTTTCGGTGACAGTCGCTTACTATTTTTCCGAAAAACTCATCAACCGATCACAGATAGTACATGTTGCCAGTTGATGAACACCGCTTATAGATCGAACTACTGATTAATTAAGGAGGGGTATCTATGTTAAAAGGAGGTTGGGTCTCCCGGTGTATGACGGGAAAACGAATTTTGCATAAGATGCTGTTTTTACGCCGCTGTTTGTCTTAAAGTTAGCTATAATATTAGATACTAAACGATTCGATACTTACCACTGGTGGCAAGAAGATTTCTTTGGACGGTGAGATATGGCTTCCAAGGTGAACAACAAGCTTCGGCTTTTAAGACGGCTCAGAGATTTAACCCAGGAGGAACTGGGAGAGGCGCTTGGAGTGACCCGCCACACCATTTTAGCTCTTGAGAACCGAAAATATGAACCTTCAATTGCTCTCGCATTAAGGATAGCCAAATTTTTTGAAACACCGGTGGAGGATATTTTCTGGTTGGAGGAGGAAAGGCAGGGAGACGTGTGAAAAGAATGGATCCCAGGTGGCTATTGATCGGATGGGGGGTGTTTGCCCTAGCCTTTGATTTCATGGCAGTATACGGCGTCTACACCGCCCAAGCTGGCAAAATGATACTTCTCTTAGCCGGAGCAGTGAGTTTCCTGTTTATATACCTGCTGGTGATTTACCATGTTGACGGAATCACCTTTAAAAATACTCTGGTTGATGAACGCTTATCCACAGTATCAGCCAAAGCCCAACAGAATTCGTTCTGGTTTCTTTTCCTTTCCATCTGGGCTCTGGCGATTTTATTAAATGTTCACCGGTTGGCACCTCTTCTGCATATGGATATCCTGCTTCCTCTACTGGGAGCCGGTGGCATATTGATACAGATGCTCTCTTTCCTCTGGTATAAATACCACGTCTAGTCAATAGGCCCGTTATTATGGTAAATACAACCGCTAAATACAAACAACCTTCATTTTAATAATTATTGCCGGTGTCGGCATGCGAAATGTTCCGGCTTCTAATGTAAAACATCTTGGCATACTATATTATCATTTCCATCAAACCAACGATAAATGGAAGATGAGCCAGGTTCGCAGTATTTACATGAATATAACCATGCTTCAAATACCACTCTTTTAATCTGGTGTTATTATCGATGATGCCAATCATAATTTTATTCCCACCCATTCGAGTAACCTCCTTACGGGCAAAATCAAGAAGGAGCTCTCCGTTCCCCAGGTGCCTGTGCTGTGGTAATACACAGAGCTTTTCCAGTTCAAAAACTTTCAAGTCTTTTCTCTTGAGCTCCATAAAGCCTATAAGTTCTTCATTACAATAAAGCCCGTACAGACCGGCTCCTTGATTCCAATCTGCGATAAGTCGTTCAACCTGAACAAATGCACCATTGGTAGGACAGTTTTGCAGGGTTAATCCAAACTCCTCTGATACAGTAATAAAGCTTTGGCGTATTACACTCACACATAAACCCAATTCCTCAAAATGTGTTTTTCGTATGGAATAAACGGTCATAAATCATTCCTCCAAAATTAAAAAC
>JBLMZW010000133.1:0-19894 GCA_050259035.1 Chitinophagales bacterium
ACTCCAGGGTTGGTTCACCTTGGGGGGGCGGGAGCTTTCGATGTTCTGATTTTGTCTGGCATACTGGCTGTATTACTGGCGGAAGGCATAGGTGAATTGTTGGAAAGACTACAAGGTGGGCCACAGGTTGAAGGACGTCCGCCGGAATTGGTAGAGAATTTAAGAGAACCCCAGCCTGCAAGGAAACCAATTAAAGAAGGGAGCGAGGACAATGACTAGAAAAATAATTATTGTCCTGGTTCTGACGATAACCTCGTTGGTATTTTGTAACTTAAATGCTCTTGGTTCTTTTGAAGCTGAGAGAAACGATCATGGCTATTACAGTCTGGTAAATGAAAAAGGCCAGGTAATAGATCAAACTGCTCTAACAGTATATGAAGGTGACGAATATATCGCTCCAGATAATCGCAGATACAAGGTCTTTAAAATAGATAAGGACACCTGTAGATGTAAACAGATAGGAGTTGAAAAAACTACCCTGTCGGGCTTATCGTCGGAAAACAAAGGGTTGATGGTGGGCTTGATAGAGGTTTTTGCCAAAGATAATCCACCGGTAGCAATTTACCACACCCATAGTGACGAATCATATGTTCCGTCAGATGGTACAGAAAGCGCCAATGGCCGGGGCGGTATATACAAAGTAGGATCTGCGCTGGTTAGCCGGTTATCTGGATTGGGGGTTAAAGTATTATATGATCGGACCACTCACAATCCACATGATCCCAATGCTTATTACCGGTCTAGAAGGACAGCTTCAAAACTAATGCGTAAAGGCGCTTTGGCGTTAATCGATGTACACCGCGATGCTGTTCCCCCTAACGTTTATTCGACTACAGTAAAAGGTGAAAAGGTAACAAAAGTAAAGCTGGTTGTAGGAAAACAAAACCCGCATATGAGCTCTAATCTTGAATTCGCTAAGAAGATCAAGGCCTACCTGGACAAGAATGAGCCCGGACTTAGTGCCGGTATATTCATTGGCAAGGGTAATTATAATCAGGATTTGACTCCCCGCTCTATTCTGGTAGAAGTAGGGGCCCATACCAACAATCGTGTACAGGCAGAAAAAGGGGTGGCACTATTCGCCCAATCCATCCCCAAGGTGTTGGGGATTAGCTCAGGGGAGAAAACCCCCCTAAGACCTACTGCAGCAACAAAAGGAATGAAAAGTGACTGGACTTCTATCTTATGGATATTGGGGTTGGTTGCTGCTGCCTATTTTGTGTACTTCTATATAAACAAAGGAAAGATAAAAGGAAAGTAGATATCGGATCGTGATCGAGTAGAAAGATTCATCCAATAATTAGGTATCCCATAGAAAGGTAACATTAATGAAAATAATTTATCATTGCTTCGGCGGGTCGCACTCCTCGGTGGTGTCTGCCTGCATCCACCTTGGATTGCTACCCGCCTCACGCCTTCCTTCGAATAAGGAGCTAATGGCTTTACCCTTATATGATAAAACTAAAAGTGGTGACTACGGAAATATTAAATATATGGGGAACGATAACCACGGCAACCAAATTTATATATTGGCCAAAAAGCACCTGGGAGGCCGATTGAATAACGTTCTTAACGGATTGGCCGAACTGGTGGGAGTTAAGGATCAGATGATTGCAGTAAATACGATTCCATATATTAATTGGGCCATGATGCTAGGTGGTTTTACTTCTAGAAGATTGGGGCTTCCCTGGTTAGGAAGACCGGTGCTTTTTTGGGGAACTCGAAGAGCATTCTTTAACCTGACGTCACTTGTTCAAGCCATTAAAATGAAACTAATATAGGGAGACTGGCCTTGAAAATTATCGTACTTGGAATAACTGCCGTTCACCACTCTTTGGTGGTTGCGTATATCTATCTGGGATGTTATCCGGACGCAAATCATATGGTTCCTGACGGCTACTGTGATATGATTCTGGATAAAAGAGGTTATCCGGTTTATATTGGTGATGATCAGTTGGGTAACCAGGTTTATACCCTGGGATTGGGCAGACAAATGGACATCGGGTACCGGGCAATCAATTCCTTTCTAGACATTATGGGAGTTTCGGAAGACAAACTATTGATTCAGAAGGTGGTCATCCCTAACGAATTTTGGATTTGGGTAGCCTCTATAGTACATGTTTTACCACTGGGATATGTATTGAACCGTTGGATATCTGACAGGATCATTAATAAACACCTTAAACTGTTGGAAGACCAGGCCAATAATTTGCATGAATGTGTTCAGAAAAAACAAGACATGAAATATGATCCGCCGTGGAAAGAAAACGAAGTTTGGGAAGCAATTCAAAGTATTTAAATAATAAGTAAAAAACCGTGTGCCATTGACCACACCATGGGTTTAATAGATAATGAGTTGTAACTAAACCGAAGAGGTGTGAAGTCTTGGCTAATAAGGGGGCATTGATTACCCGGACTAATAGAAAAAGTATTGCCAGGGAGGTAGGAATAGAACCGGGTGATAGACTCCTCAGTATAAACAATATAATAATAAAAGACATTCTGGATTACCGCTTTCTCAGTGCTGACGAATATTTGGAGTTGAAGATAAACAAGCCAAATGGCGAAACATGGGTTATAGAAATTGAGAAAGAGTATTCTGAGACTTTAGGGTTGGAATTTGATCAAGTAGTCTTTGATGGTATAAGACCATGTAACAACAGGTGCTTATTTTGTTTTGTAGACCAGCTACCTGAAGGAATGAGGAAAAACCTGTATTTCAAAGATGACGATTATCGTTTGAGTTTTATTTCGGGAAACTTCATCACAATGACCAACCTCACCCGTAAGGATTGGAAAAAAATCAAAGAAATGCGTCCAAGTCCTCTCTATATATCAGTACATTCTACTGATCCAGAAATCAGAGCAACCATGCTGGGGAATAGACGGGCGTCTAGAATTAAACAGGAACTGACCCTACTGAAGGAGTTCGGGATAGAAGTTCATTGTCAAATTGTCTTATGTCCCGGAATAAACGATAATGATGAGTTGGCCAAAACTATAAAGGACCTTAGTTCCTATTGGCCATCAGTTCAATCTATAGGCATAGTCCCGGTTGGACTTACTGGTCATAGAGAAAATCTGGCAGAGCTGCGACCTGTGGATAATAATCAAGCCCAAACGGTTATAGAATTGTGTGAAGGCTGGCAGAAGAAATACAGGAGGATGTTCGGTGTAGGATTCGTGTATGCCGCAGACGAGTTTTTTATTAAAACTAACAGTGAGTTACCGCCGGCCAATTATTATGATAGTTATCCCCAACTGGAAAATGGTATCGGCATGGGCAGGTCATTTTTAGACGAATTTAAGGAGTGTCTGAATGCACAAAAGCTTATTCCATCGGGGGGACCGAAAATCCATGTTATTTGTGGCCTGTCAGCAAGACCTGTATTGGAAAAAGTGGCAGAATGGCTGAAAGAAAAAGATATCGACATTGACATCCTGGCGATAACTAACCAGTACTTTGGAGGTGGAGTAACCGTAACTGGACTCCTCACCGGACAGGATATTTTACCCGCGTTAAAAGGCATTAAAATTGGAGAACATGCACTTATCCCAGCTGTTGTTCTGGGCAACAATCAGGAAGTTTTCCTTGACGATATGAGCACTAGAAAAATAAAGAGTTTGATTAAAAATGAAATAAAAGTAGTTGATATGAAGGCGGAATCCCTCTTGAAGACAATACTCGGCATAGCTGGGGGAGGTAAATAACATGAGTAAACCTGTAGTAGCTTTGGTGGGCAGACCCAATGTGGGTAAATCAACTTTATTTAATCGCCTGGCTGGTATGAGAAAAGCAATAGTAGAAGATATACCTGGCATAACCAGGGACCGTATCTATGAAAAGTCCGAATGGGATGGGAGGGAGTTCATTGTAATTGACACCGGAGGTCTGCGCATTGATGATGATGATGTTTTTGCCGGGCAAGTTAGGAATCAGGTGGAAATTGCAATTGAGGAAGCCGATGTAATCGTTCTTGTAGTGGATTCCAGAGAGGGGATCACTCATGAAGATAGAATGGTTGCCGAGATGTTGAGAAAAAGCGATAAATCAGTTGTATTAGCGGCGAACAAGGTTGAAAGTTACCATAATAATTCCGTGTATTTTGAATTTTATGCTCTGGGGCTTGGGGACCCCATACCTGTATCAGCGGCACATGGTATGAATGTCAATGATCTGCTTGATGAGGTTGTTGCTAGATTTCCCCCGCCGGAGTCAATGGAAGACGAGGCGTTATCAACCAGAATTGCAGTAGTTGGGAGGCCTAACGTTGGAAAATCCAGTTTGGTAAATACCATGCTCGGAGAACAACGGGTAATCGTGAGTGAAGTTCCTGGCACAACCAGAGACGCCATAGACACTCCATTTGAGTATGGCGGCAACCAGTATGTGCTGGTAGACACCGCTGGAATAAGAAAAAAGGGTAAAATAAAAGAGAGTGTTGAACGTTATAGTGTGGTTAGGGCTCTAAAGGCAGTTGAAAGAGCCGATGTGGTTTTAATAATGCTGGATGCCGTTGAAGGCGTAACAGAGCAGGATCAGCGTATTGCCGGTTATGTTCATGAAGAAGGCCGGGCCTGTATAATCGTTGTGAACAAGTGGGATTTGGTGAAAAAGGACGATGATACCATGCACGAATATGACCGGGCGATTCGTGAAGAATTGAAGTTTCTAGCTTATGCTCCTATTATGTATGTTTCGGCTTTGACTGGAAAACGCGTTAACAAAATATTTGAGTTAGTAGACTTTGTTGTAGAACAACATCATCGTAAAATAAAAACTTCTGAGTTAAATCAAATTATTAATGAAGCATTATTATTAAACCCACCACCAGGCGCCGGCAAGAAAAAACTCAAGATACTATATTCGACGCAAGTCAAGACTGCGCCACCTTTGATTGTTCTATTTGCCAACGATCCGGAGTTAATGCATTTTTCCTATATGAGATATTTGGAAAATACTTTGCGCCAAACATTCGGGTTTGAAGGTACACCTATCAGACTTTTGCTAAGAAAAAGAGAAAGTAGGGAGAGGATAATTTGACCAGGTTAATTATTATTGCCGTCATTTGTTACCTCATCGGGGCTATCCCTTTTTCTTATATCTTTAGCCGTTGGTTTGGTTCCATAGACATTAGAAAACACGGAAGCGGCAACGTTGGAGCGACCAACGTACTTCGGAATCTTGGATGGCCAGTGGCATTGCTGGCAGTAACCGGGGATATTTTAAAAGGTTTTTTGGCCGCATGGTTAGGAATGCATTATGGAGGGGAAATATTAGCTGCCATATGTTCTTTGGCTGCGGTTGTGGGTCATGCCTATCCAATATTTCTAAGGTTTAAAGGAGGCAAAGGTGTGGCAACCTCAGCGGGTGCTTTATTATACATAACTCCCCTTGGGGTATTGATTTTACTTGGGGTGTTCGTTCTAACCATTTTCCTTTCTAGATTTGTGTCACTGGGGTCCGTCCTTGCTGCATTATGCTGTCCATTTATATTCGTTTTGGTTTATGGTAGACCGTATCTGGTTGGGTTGGGAGTAATTCTGGCCTTAATAATAATCTATAAGCACAAAGACAATATCCAACGGTTGCGCGATGGAATCGAACCTCGAATTGGAGAAGGAAAATAATATGAACAGGCGCAAAGTAACGGTATTGGGAGCTGGAAGCTGGGGAACTGCTTTAGCGGTTCTCTTTAATAGAACTGGGCATGACGTTACTCTCTGGGGGCGGATGGAGGATGGAATAAACGTAATAGCTCTTGAAAGGATTAACCAAAAGTATCTTCCAGGAGTAGAAATAGCAACAAGTATTAGCGTTACCGACCAATTAGATGAAGCTTTGGATTCATGTCAGGTAGTGGTTCTAGCAGTTCCTTCACAAGCTGTTCGGCAGGTTCTCAAACGTATTGCTGGAAAAATGTCTGATACTATTGTCGTTAATACAGCAAAAGGCTTTGAAATAAATAGTGATTTACGGTTAAGTCAGGTCTTTAAACAAGAAATGGGTGTTGACAGAATGGCAAAATATGTAGTTCTTTCAGGACCCAGCCATGCAGAAGAGGTTGGGAGAGGGCTTCCAACAGCGGTAGTTGTCGCCTCTCAGTCTCGGGAATCGGCTGTTTTGATACAGGATATGCTAATGAGCCGAACCTTCCGCGTTTACACATCCAGTGATATTACCGCGGTTGAGGTGGGCGGGGCCTTGAAAAATGTGGTGGCCCTTGCTACGGGGATATGTGAAGGCTTGGGTTTTGGAGATAACACCAAGGCGGCTTTACTAACCCGGGGCTTGGCGGAAATAACCAGAATGGGGTTACGGTTAGGCGGAAACGCCAATACCTTTGCTGGGCTAAGTGGACTAGGTGATCTAGTAGTAACCTGTAACAGCCTGCATTCACGCAACAGACGAGCCGGCATACTAATTGGACAGGGAAAATCACGGGAAGAAGCGGAAAGAACAGTGGGCATGGTTGTGGAAGGAATAAGTACCACCCAAGCAGCGTATAGTCTGGCTAGAAAGCTAGAGGTACAAATGCCAATAACTGAAATGGTTTACGGAATATTATTTGCCGAATATCCGGTAGAAGCCGCGGTATGGCAGTTAATGGAGCGGGATAAACGGGAAGAGTACTAACAGAGAAGATATAGGAAAGTAATAAAACAAATAGAAGAGTGTGGTAATCATCACACTTTTTTTCATTAATGGGCATAATCGCTGTAAACCTTCATATATTTATACTGTTAACAGCCGACCAGACATATACATTAGGGAATTTGTAATGTAGACAAGGGGAAGGAAAACTCTTTTAAAGTTTAACCGAGGAGGGAAAAAGGGTGGAAGGAACCAACATCTTGAGAGATATCGCCGAAAGAACCGGGGGTGATATTTATCTAGGAGTGGTTGGACCGGTACGTACGGGCAAGTCCACATTTATCAAGCGGTTTATGGAAACCATGGTTCTCCCCAACATTAAAGACGTTTATGAGCGGGAGCGAGCCAAGGACGAGTTGCCGCAAAGCGGAGCCGGGCGGACTATTACGACAACCGAGCCCAAGTTTGTGCCCAACGAAGCCGTGGAGATCGCCTACAGAAACGGCTACACTCTTAAGGTGAGGGTGATTGACTGCGTGGGATACGCAGTACCCGGAACCCTCGGCTATGAAGAGGACGATGAGCCGCGAATGGTCAAGACTCCATGGTTCGAGTATGACATTCCGTTTGAAGAGGCAGCCGAGACTGGTACCAGAAAGGTTATCGAAGATCATTCGACCATTGGCCTGGTAATCTTAACCGATGGCTCAATTACTGACATACCCCGAGAAAACTATATTGAAGCTGAGGAAAGGGTTATTAGAGAACTTAAAGAGTTAGACAAACCATTTATTATAGCTTTGAATTCAACAATGCCCTTTGAAGAAGAGACAATTGAAATGAGTAAAGAACTTTCAGAAAAATATCAGGTTCCGGTGGTTCCACTAGACGCACAACAAATGAGCCGTGAAGATATTTTTAAGGTTTTAGAAGAGGTTTTATATGAATTCCCAGTGGAGGAAGTCAACGTACGGCTACCGCGGTGGGTTGACGAACTGGATGAGGAATTCTGGCTAAGGAGTTTAATTGAAGAATCGATTCGCGGAATACTCAACAATGTTAAGAAGGTCAGAGATATCGATTATGCTCTGGCAATGCTATCCGAAATCGAACAGGTTAACAGTGTTACAGTAGATGAAATGAACCTCGGAACTGGTGTAGCATCAATTGAATTGGCCGTACCGGATGAAACCTATTACCAGGTGTTAGCTGAAGTTAGTGGATTTACGGTAGAAGGAGACCATGACATTCTCCGCTTGATGAAAGACCTGAGTATGGCCAAAAGGGAATACGATAAGGTATCTAAGGCGTTAGAAGAGGTTAAGGAAACCGGTTACGGTGTGGTAACCCCGAAGCTGGAAGAAATGTTATTAGAAGAGCCTGAGTTAATCAAGCAAGGTAACAGGTTTGGTGTAAGGTTAAGGGCTAAAGCGCCATCCCTGCACATAATTCGAGCGGACATATCCACCGAAATAACACCGATAGTTGGAACAGAAAAACAGACCCAGGAATTGGTTCGCTACATGCTTGATGAATTCGAGGAAGACCCCAAAAAGATTTGGGATTCCAACATATTCGGTAAGTCATTACATGACCTGGTCAGAGAAGGGATTCAGAATAAGATTCACCGTATGCCCGAAAATGCACAAGTCAAACTGGCTGAGACCCTGCAGCGAATTGTCAATGAGGGCAGCGGCGGGTTGATATGCATAATAATTTAGCCAAACAAAGAGGAAACGACCGGCCTTTGGGCCGGTTTTTTTTTGAAAACATATATAGTTATGAGGTTAGTCGGCTAAGCATGGGCCGTATGTTTTCAGCATCTTTACTCAGGTTACAATAAAATAAAACTCGGCGGTAAAGCCGACGGACATCTAACTTCGGTATTGCTTGAATATAAAGGAATTACAAAGTCTAAAATAGAATTTAATTTACTACAAATTAAATGTTTAGTAATAATGCTACCTGGTACAAACGGTCATACTAGAATATGGTGAAAAAGATTGTACGGAGGTATCAAAGATGAAAAGGCTTCTATTCTTACGGGGGAAAGAACCGAATTTTGAGAGAGCCATCAACGATATGATCTTTGATGAACAATACAAGATTATAGATATTACAATGCTGGAATGGGACAAAATGCAGAGACAATACATAATTGGTCTTGCCATTGAAGAACAGGAGAAGTTCTTTCGTCAAAATGTTTTGGTACTAGAAAACAAGGTTTTGGATAATATAACCAAGGATCTGGATGATTTCTCCGATGTTATGTGTAAGGCTAAAAATGTGCCCTATAATATAACACTTATAAAAACATTCCAAATTAGATCACCACGTGGTGATAAATACTATGCCTATATTGTTTATGAAGACTGAATATCTTGATGGTCAGAACATAGATCATTTTAAAAAGGAAACGAGGACAAGGGATGTATAACGGAATGCATTCCAGCGAGAATGGCACATGGATAAAGCAGGTGCTTGGGTTAATCCCCAATTTCCTTCGTATGTTATACGGTTTATTGCTCGACCGCCGGGTAAGTCTTACCGAGAAACTTTTGCTTTTCGGGACTATCACTTATGTCATTTCTCCGTTAGATTTTTTACCGGATTTTATTCCGTTTGCAGGGCAGGTAGATGATATGCTTCTGGTCAGTCTGGTGACGCTAAGATTCATTCACAAAGCGGGGTACAAAGCTGTTACGGAACACTGGTCAGGCGACAAGGACATAAAGGGAATAGTGAGTAAGTTTATTAGACTGGCAGAGTTTGTTTTGCCACACCCAGTTTACAACTGGATAGTTCTAGGCTCGAGGTTTAAGGGAAGAACAATTGATATCGAATACGAGGTCAAATAGTTAGGATTCTGACAGGTTGCTTCATAAATGACATTCCTTAAACAGAACTCCTTCCGATTCAACATTTCTATGTTGCTTCCCCAGGTGGGTTTTATGTTATAATGTCCACTATGTGGAGAAAAATTTCCGCCTCATATGGACAGGGGGATGGATATGCGCCAGGAAAAGAAATTCTACCTGGTCAGTGAGGACATTTTGCCGGAGGCGATACTAAGAACTGCTCTGGCTAAGGAATTACTGGCCCAGGGTACGGTTAATGTTGAGGACGCTGTAAGGGAAGCTGGACTGGCCAGAAGTACTTTCTACAAATACCGGGAAGGAATATTTCCTTTCTTTGATGCTGAAAATACCAAAATTATCACCCTTTCATTCGCGCTTCGCCATCAGCCAGGTGTGCTTTCTAAAGTCTTAAACTATGTTGCATCTCAAAAAGGAAATATTCTAACCATTAATCAGGGACTGCCCCTCCAGGGTACAGCGAATGTTACTCTGGCTGTGGATGTTGAAGAAATGTTGATAAGCGTGGAAGACCTGGTATTGAATGTGTCCAATTTTGAAGGGGTACTAAAGTCCGAGTTGATCGGTAGAAGCTAGGAGGATGTTAAATGATTAACATTGCGGTAATCGGTTGCGGAACTGTCGGGAGCGGTGTGGTTAAGCTTTTAGACTTAAACCGGGAGAATATTGCTACCAGGTTAGGACAAGAGATTAGGATAAAAAAGATCCTGGAGAAGGATAGACATAAGGTCATAGAATTAGGAGTCCCCGACAGTTATGTTGCTAACAGCATCGAGGAGGTAGTCGAGGACGAAGAAATTAGCATTGTTGTGGAATTAATCGGCGGAATCGAACCCGCGCGATCATACATCCTGGAAGCCATGAAACATGGTAAAAATGTGGTTACCGCCAATAAGGATCTTATAGCCATCGCGGGAAAAGACCTATTCGAGAGTGCCGCAGAACACCGGGTAGATTTTAGTTTTGAGGCCAGTGTAGGTGGGGGTATTCCTATTGTATTTCCACTAAAACAATCTCTGGCGGGAAACAAAATACAAGAGGTCATTGGCATTGTTAATGGTACAACTAATTATATATTGACTAAGATGTCTGAGGAAGACCGAGCTTTTCAGGAAGTTTTGGAGGAAGCTCAAAAACTTGGTTATGCTGAAGCAGACCCATCTTCTGACGTTGATGGCTATGATGCAGCTCGTAAAATTGCCATTTTAGCCTCTATTGCTTTTAATAGCCGCGTTACTTTTGACGATGTTTATGTTGAAGGGATAGGGCGTATAAGTCCATTGGATATTAAATACGGAAAAGAACTGGGTTATGTTATTAAGCTGCTGGCTATAGCGAAAGAAGAAGATGGCAGGATACAGGTGAGGGTTCATCCAGCTTTTCTGCCGAAAAGACATCCTTTGGCCGTAGTTAGCGGAGTGTATAATGCTGTATTTGTTCGTGGCGACGCAGTAGGAGATATAATGCTGTATGGTCATGGAGCAGGCCAAATGCCCACTGCAAGCGCGGTGGTAGGAGATATAATGGAAACTGCGCGTAACATTATAGGTCGGAGTACCGGTAGGGTTACCTGCACCTGCTATAATAATAAAGAGATTATTCCGATTGATGGCTTAAAAAACCAGTATTATGTACGGCTACTGGTAAAAGACCGACCGGGCGTCTTAGCGGCAATAGCCGGGGTGTTTGGCAATCACAACGTCAGTCTGGCAACGGTCTTACAGAAAGATCGAAACAACGAATCGGCCCAGTTGGTTTTGATAACTCATAGGGTGGAAGAAGCTAATTTAAGAGATTCACTGGCGGTTTTAGGCGGAATGAGCATAGTTGAATCGATAGACAACATAATAAGAGTCGAAGGAGTGGAACGTGATGAGTAAACCAGGTTGGAACGGAATTATTGAGCAATACCGCGAGCATCTCCCGGTTAATGATAATACACCGGTTGTTTCATTGCAGGAAGGTAATACTCCATTAATTCCAGCGAAAAGAATCTCTCAAAGAATCGGAGCTCAAGTATTCTTAAAGTTTGAGGGTGCCAATCCGACCGGGTCTTTTAAGGACCGGGGAATGGCTATGGCAATGTCTAAAGCTATGGAGAGTAAGGCTGAAGTTGTTATGTGTGCTTCTACAGGAAATACCTCGGCTTCAGCTGCGGCATATGCTGCCAGGTGTGGAATTAGGTGCGTTGTACTGATTCCCGAGGGAAAAATAGCCCTGGGTAAGCTTGCCCAGGCATTGATCTACGGGGCTCAAGTACTGGCGGTTGATGGCAACTTCGATCAGGCTCTTAACATTGTAAGAGAGATTACCAGCAAGCACCCGGTAACTTTAGTCAATTCCATTAATCCTTTCCGGATAGAGGGGCAAAAGACAGCTGCTTTTGAGGTATGTGACCGCCTTGGGACTGCTCCTGATTATCTGGCCATACCCGTAGGGAATGCGGGAAATATCACGGCTTATTGGAAGGGATTCAAAGAGTATCATGAGAAAGGGATAGTGGGAAATACTCCAAAAATGATTGGTTTTCAGGCGGAAGGAGCGAACCCCATTGTAAGAGGAGAAATAGTTCCTCATCCGGAAACCGTTGCAACTGCTATCCGTATAGGTAACCCTGCTAGCTGGAAACAGGCTGAGGCAGCAGCTAGGGAGTCAGGCGGATTCATTACTGATGTTACTGACGAGGAGATTTTAACCGCTTATCAGATGGTGGCCGGCGAGGAAGGGGTATTTATTGAGCCTGCTTCAGCCGCTAGTATTGCTGGCGTATTGAAAAAGGCCAAACAGGGATTATTCAAAACGGATGATAAGATTGTCTGTGTGTTGACTGGCCACGGGTTAAAAGATCCGGATAATGCGGTAAAAACAGCGGCTATTTCGCCAACGGTGGTACCAGCTGATGAAAACGCGGTACTTAAAGCGATTTTCGGCTAATATTTATAAATATAAATAAGGAAGATGTTAGATTTTTAAAAAAGCAAAACCAAGAATCGAAGGCAACAGGTCTTAAGGAGTGAATGAATTAGATGGGGCTGGTAGTACAGAAATTTGGAGGAAGCTCGGTAGCGAGTATTGATAAGATTAAGAATGTAGCCAGGAGAGTCCTGGCGGAAAAAGCAAAAGGAAATCAAGTTGTGGTGGCTGTTTCCGCCATGGGAGACATTACGGATGATTTAATTGCGCTGGCCCGTGAGACTGGAGAAATTCAGGATTATCGTGAATTGGATATGCTTCTTGCTACCGGAGAACAGCAATCCGCGGCTTTACTGGCTATGACAATCCGAAATATGGGATGCGAATCTTTATCCATGACCGGTTGGCAGGCTGGCATTACTACAGATAATGTTCATGGTAAAGCAAAAATATCTGGAATTAACCCGGAGAGAATCAAAAGCGAGCTGGAAAAGAACCGGGTAGTTGTGGTTGCTGGTTTTCAAGGTGTTACTAGCGAAGGTGAGATTACGACTCTGGGACGCGGAGGTTCTGATACAACTGCAGTAGCCCTCGCTGCTTCACTGGGGGCTGATATCTGTGATATCTATACCGATGTAGCCGGAGTATATACAGCTGATCCACGCATAGTTAAAGATGCCAGAAAGCTTGACTATATTTCGTATGATGAGATGTTGGAATTGGCAAGCCTTGGAGCAGTTGTCCTTCAGCCACGTGCTGTGGAATTTGCTATGCTGTACGGGGTAGTTATTCAGGTGCGGTCCAGTTTCAGTGATGAACCAGGAACCATGGTAATGGAGGTTGATAAATTGGAAAAAGAAAGAATAATTAGTGGGGTTGCGCATGATTTAAATGTAGCCAAGGTCGCTTTATTTGACGTTCCCGACCGACCAGGGATAGCAAAAATAATTTTTAAAGATTTGGCTCAGGCAAATATTAACGTTGACATGATTGTACAGGCCGCTATGCGCGATGGCCGCAATGATATTGCTTTTACCATTGCCAAAGATGATCTTCCCCGGGCTCTTTCAGTGGTGGAAACAGTAAAAGACAAGATCGGCGCCTATGGTATGGCCTTTGGTGAAGATGTAGCCAAAATTTCCATTGTGGGAGCCGGAATGAAGAGCAATCCCGGCGTAGCAGCAGCCATGTTTGAAGTGTTGGCCGAAGAGGGAGTTAATATCCAGATGATAAGTACTTCAGAAATTAAGGTATCATGCATTATCGAAGCTGAAATGATTGAAAAGGCAGTTAAAGCGGTTCATAAAGGATTTAATTTGGATAAAAACGATGATCAGGCAGGATAGTTTGATAAAATGTTAATTAACGCCAGATAAGGAGGGGATGGTGATTTCCCAGAATGAAACTCTGAATTCGGAAGATATAATACAGGCATTAGTTGCCAGCATCCGGCGGTACACTGGATCCATAGAATTGGATGCATCAGGTCTTACTGAAGTAATTGATGAACTGATGGAACGGTGGGGGGGAACCATCGAGTTCAATCAAATTTTACACAGCAAAATGCTGGTGGCCCGTGTATTATACGAAAATGGTTATGACGAAAAAAAGAAAATACACCGGGTAAGTTACCGCAATTGCTTCAATCTTTTATTGAGCCGAGAAGAAAAAGAGTCAACTCTAGCTCGTTGGTTCTATATGTTCGGAGAGGGCGCGGATTGGGAAGAACACCTATATCCGCTTATTGAAGAAGCTCTATCCCTTCCCCGGTGCCCGCAAAAATTCCGTGATGATAACCTGACTCCCCTGGAAAAAAAGATGTTAGATTCGGCTTTTTGCGAATACTACACGAAGTTAAGCGAGATAATCGATGAATTGATGGAAAAATATAAACCCTTGTACGAATCAACGGTACGTTATTGGATAAAACAAGGGAGCTATGGTGTATCGAAAGCTGACCATTCTTAATTTCATGGGATTCTGATATGAAACAAATAGAAAAGGGATTGATGAAAATGGGGAAGTTTCTAGAGAACAAAAAGAAAATACAAGCTGTCATACTGCTGGTGGCATTCGCTGTACTTATGACTTCGATAGGATGTCTAGGCAAGGAGAAACAAAAGCCTGTAACAAATAAAGAAACAAAACCTCAGGGTTCATATACCAGGTCAGATGGGAGAAAATACACTGGTGAGATGGAATACGGCATGGCTAATGGATATGGAACAATGACAACCCCCGACGGGCGCGTATATGAAGGGGAATGGAAAGATGACAGGCGCGAAGGAAAGGGTACAATGACCTGGCCTGATGGGAGAAAATACATAGGAGAATGGCAGAACGACCAACGAAGCGGTAAAGGAATACTATATTCCAAGGATGGCAATGTCCTCAAGAACGGGACTTGGAAAGAAGGAGAGTTTGTCGGCCCGGGAACCAGTAATTAAATGGGATCACAAGGCCTCCTGCATATCAATGGCATACCACAAGCCTATTCAACGGAATCGTTGCTCTGTTACAGGTGACAGTAATGTTAAGTACCTTTGAAAAGCTAACAAAGAAAAAACAAGAATTAATTCTTGACGCAGCTGCTAGTATCTTTGCTGAAGAAGGTTATCATGGTGCCAATATCGCAACTATTTGCCAGAAGGCGGATATTTCAAATGGCGCCCTTTACAAATATTTTCTTAATAAAGAAACATTGTTCCTTTCGGTTCTGGATCGCGGGGTAGACTTAATGATTCGCGAGTTCTACCAAGAATATACTGCCGACACTCCGTCCGTTCATGAAGCCATCCACAACCTGGTTAAGGGTCTGGAAACATTCACAGAAAAATACCGACCGTATGTATGTCTTTATGCCAATTTTAGTGCCAGTACCATGAATCGATTTGCCCCTAGGGTATCCGAGAGGGTGGAACGTGAAGCAAGAGACTTCTTTGTTGGTCTAGTGGAAAAGGGAAAACAACAAGGTGAAATTGAAATGAGTGTTAGAAGTGAAACCGTGGCATATTTTATAGATAGCTATATTACTTTATACACCTATTCCCTGGTTTCAGAGTATCATCAAGCCAGGTTTAATTCATTCTTTAGAACATTAAAAAAGCAACTCACAAAACAACAGAAAGTCGCAATAGTAATGGAATCAATTGAACTAATCATAAAATAAAATTTTACTTTAATAGAGAGCAAACAATCACTCTCCATTGATTTACTTCTTAGAGAAGGGGGTGACAAGCAAAGAACTGTATCAAGTTGTTTAGAACGTTGAGGGGGGAGTAACATGAATATTACCTTAGAGAGAGTAAGAGATCTTCTGGCTCGGGAAGGA
This sequence comes from Chitinophagales bacterium, assembly GCA_050259035.1. Classification (GTDB taxonomy): domain Bacteria; phylum Bacillota; class Syntrophomonadia; order Syntrophomonadales; family DTU052; genus JBLMZW01. The sequence continues at coordinate 15,716 of JBLMZW010000133.1, forward strand.
CAACTATACGCAGAAAAGAGGCCGAAATCAAAAAGGCTGTTCGAAGAGGCCAGAAAAAACTTCGTAGGTGGGGTTCCGATGTCCTGGATGAGAATATGGGCAGGTGGATTCCCTATCTTCGTAGACAAAGCCCAAGGCAATAAACTGATTGACGTTGATGCTTTAGAGTACATTGATTTTTGCCTGGGAGACACTGGGGCATTAACTGGACATGCCCAGCCAGATATTATAAATGCATTAATTGCTCAGATGAAAAAGGGTATTACTCATATGCTGCCTACAGAAGACTGCATTTGGCTTGGGAAAGAATTGGAGCATCGCTTTAAATTACCTTACTGGTACGTATTTATGACAGCTTCCGATGCAAACCGTATGGCGCTTAAGCTTGCCCGGGAAATGACTGGACGAAAGAAAATATTAGCCTTTAATGGCTGTTATCATGGAAGTGTTGATGAGACGCTGTGTGTTGAGTTTTTTGGTCAGATGTTGAATATGCCAGGAGCTATGGGACCTATATTGGATGATCCGTCAACAACAACTCGAATTGTTGAGTTCAACGATATTGAAGCATTGGAAAAAGCGCTTGCACCCGAAGATATTGCCTGTGTAATTACAGAACCAGTAATGACTAACACCGGCATAATATTTCCAGAGCCTGGGTTTCATGATGCTTTGAGAGACATAACCCGTAAATATGGCACCCTTTTACTAATTGACGAAACCCATAGCTATTGTGCCGGGCCTAGGGGTGTTACTGGAGAAATGAATTTGGATCCGGATATTTTTGTTTTAGGTAAAACAATAGCGGGTGGATACCCGGCAGCCGTAATGGGCTTTACTAGGGGAATTGCTGAGAAGCTAGAAAAACGGGTTCCATGGCACATGTTCTTCGGTTTTGGAGGAACCCTTTCCGGAAACGCTGCTGCTATTGCCGGAATGAAGGCGGCATTCACTTATGTTCTAAATGAGGAAAATTTTAACCGTATGATTCCATTAGCCCGGCGGATGGAGGAGGGTATTGGAAAAGTAATTGAGGATTTTGGACTTCCCTGGTATGTAGCCAGAATAGGCTGCAGAGTTGAATTCCGTTTCCTACCTAAGCCGCCCCGCAATGGAATGGATACTATACAGGAGGTTGAGTATAATGCCGTGGATTTATTTACTGAAGGTCTATCTGGGCCGCTTGAACAATTAATTCATGTCTACTGCGCGAACCGGGGGATTCTATTAACTCCCGTTCATGAGATGGCACTGGTGGGTCCGACAACCATTGCAGATGATGTTGACCGGTATGTCCAATGCATACGGGAAATGGTCAGCGAACTGGTCCAATAGCCCGATGAGGGATAAATGTAGCTAAATCACTAAAAGCCTTCTGGATATCCAGAAGGCTTTCTCAGTAATAGTCAAACGAATTGGAGACATTTCGTTGAAAACAGGGTTGGCTCGAGTATTAACCCAATGTGGGGATAATGTGGATATGCCAGGTATTCTTCTATCAGCGGCATTATCGAGAACGACAACGAACGTGGAAATATATATTTAGAAAATATTGATGGCAGGGAAAACCTTAATTGGCGAGAAAGCCAAAATTGTGTTAGAGGTTAATCCCTTTCCCTTAAGAAAGAGAAAAGGGCTCGAAAGAGCCCGTTTTTACGTAATGGTCGGAGCGACTAGATTTGAACTAGCGGCCTCTTGCACCCCAAGCATAGCGAACCCCCAAGAATGCCGTATTATCAAGGATTTTTAAAGCCGAAAAGTTAAACTTAGGTTTATGTGTTTCAGGTCGTGGGACTAACCATAGTTTTTCAACCTTTAAATTTGGCAAGTGTTGCTAGTTCAAATCTAGTCGTTTACTTTTTATGTTCGCATTAGTGTTAGCGGAATTTAACTGTCGATTTCTTGACTTCTATGGACGGATTTACATATTTAAGGTATGGCACAATAATCTCCAAATGTTCTATTTTTGGCCCTAGAATAACTTTAGCAAATTCTATACTTTTACCATTGTTAGCTTCAATAAATAGTTTTGGAACTGGTTCAACAGTTGTATCAAGTTGAATTTTATTAGAACCCATAGGAACAAATTTAATTAGTCTTGATTCATCTTCGTACTTATAGTCATTAGATTTGAAAAGATAACGGATCTGATTTATATTCTCACAGGTATGCATAGTAACGCTATCTTTTAGATCCTTATTATTCCTGCAGAGTTTATTAACCTTTATTAAAATATTACTGATTTTCGAGAGTGCATCCTTAATTTGTGCACTTTCAATGTCAGTCCCATTGTCTTTATTAATGTAACAAATCCTGTAGGGCATGTATTGTTCAGTATTATCGCCATCGTCTTTCAATAGAATATCATGTGTAATTCCTACATAGTCAAAAAAACCTTTATCAAAAACCAAGGAACAACCTTTACCGAAGTCTCCGTATTGTAACCACATAGGTAAATCATCAGCTTGTGATGATAAACTAAATAGATAAACCTCACTTGCCTCAACTTGATTTCCTTGAAGTTCCTCCATCCTATGGCAACATTCAATAAGTAGTCTATTTTCGCTAAAGTGGTTACATAAATATTCTAATAACACGACTCCTTCTGAAGGATCGTTCATGTAGGAAGCATTACTTAAGCGAAGCTTAACTGCAGTGCTGGTCGCCGAGGTTGGATTATTCTTTTTAAATAAGGATTTTAAACTATTTACTGAAGTATAATGCGCTAAAGATATGGGGTCTTTAATTGATTGAATAATCAGTATCTTTCTTGTATATAAAAATAATTGGATCATGTATTTCTGAAGTGCTTTGTAACCCTCATAACTCGATAGAATTTTTTCAACATAGTAGAATTGCGTATTCATTAGATCATTTCTAAAATGATTTACCACCTTAATGAAACTATTAATATCATTAACGAATAGATTTATGATTATGCTTAAATGGTTTAGATATGAGTCATCGATGGGACTTTTTACTCGCTTTATGCAATTTACTGCTTTCTTAATGTCGCCGTTTTTAACAAGAAAAAGACATAGTATGAATACATTTTTAATTCCGTACTTGCTTTTTCTGACAGCCTTACGGAGAGAAGCTATAGCTTCAGAGTATTGCCCATCAAAAAAATAGACTATACCTAGATCACAATAAAAAGAAGCATTTGACGGGTTCAATTCAATTGCTTTCTGGTAAGCTTGAATGGACTGTGGTGCCATACCTTTTTCTTGATATGCTCGGCCTAAAATAAAATAGTATAGGGCCACATTGGGGACTAAATTAATGGCTTTATTAGCAGATACGATGGCCTCATCGTATTGTTCGTTTGCGCAATAGGAGATGCTTAAGGAATAATGATATTTCGCGTTATCCGGGCTTAAAGCAATTGATTTCTGATCAGCTACTATAGCGTCTTTGAACTGTTGATTAGCTTGGTAACAAGTACTAAGATCGTAGTAAAATTCGGCAGTATTCGGATCTAATTCTATAGCTTTTAGAATAGCTTTAATGGCTTTTTTATAGTTTTTAATCTTATAAAAAGAAGAACCAAGACAATCGTAAAAAACACTATTCTCAGGATTTAAATCAATGGCTTTCTTGATAGCCTGAATGGATTTACTATACTGTTCGATTACAAAATAAGTATTATTAAGACAATAATAATACTTTGAATTATTAGGATCTAAATTGATGGCTTTCTTAATAGCTTCAATGGAATTTTCGTATTGTTTATTCAAATGGTAAGCGTTACTAAGAAAATAATAATATTCCGCATTAGATGGGTCTATTTCAGTGGCTCTAGTAAAGTCAAATATTGCTTTTTTGTATTTCCAGTCATAGAAGTTAGTCTTACCTAATTCAAAATGCTCCTTCGCCTTTGACAGGGTCATCTATTTCCCCCACGCAAATTAATCATATTACTTAGACTAATACATTTTACCATTCACGATATTATATTACTATAAATTACATATAACACGGAGACTGGATATCAAGATGCATGATAAGAGTATTTTTATGGTATGATCCAGCCATAACGGTTAATAGTCCGGTTAAAGCACGAATAAACGGAGCCATTAAGCCAATCTTTATTGGCTTTTTCCTGTTTGGCCATTATAGTGAAGGGGAAACACAAAAACACGATTGCCATTCAAACATAAAATAGACGTATCAAATAAC
>JBLMZW010000134.1:0-11740 GCA_050259035.1 Chitinophagales bacterium
GCCTGTGCAGCCAACCTTATGCGTCCTGCCATGTATGGTGCCTATCATCATATAACAGTGATGGGTAAGGAAAACGTACCTTGTGATCATAAATATGATGTCACCGGCGGTCTCTGTGAGAATAATGATAAGTTCGCCATTGACCGTATGCTGCCAGAGGTTGAAATGGGAGATCTGGTTGTGATTCACGATACCGGAGCACATGGGTTTTCCATGGGTTACAACTATAATGGAAAACTACGTTCTGCTGAAGTTTTGCTGAGAGAAGACGGTTCTACTGAACTCATTCGCCGGGCTGAAACCCCGGCCGATTATTTCGCTACCTTTGATTTTATGGGGCTATTTGAAACACGATAAAATCATTTGCTCCGCTTTTTGAAGTATAAAGCAGGAACAAAGCAATATACATGGAACCATACTATATAAAAATTAATCTGGGGGGATGGATTTAATGGCGCACGAAATTGACTTCACTATTTATGGAGCTGAAATGCAATTTGTTGAGGTGGAACTTGATCCCGGGGAAAGTGTTGTTGCTGAAGCCGGGGGCATGATGTACATGGAAGATGGAATAGCCATGGAAACCATCTTTGGTGACGGTTCCGATAAGAGCCAGGGTGGAGGTTTTGCCAGTAAACTTCTATCAGCCGGAAAAAGATTGATAACCGGAGAAAGCCTTTTCATGACGGTTTTCACCAATACCGGTTCCGGGAAAAAACACGTATCCTTTGCAGCTCCTTACCCGGGAAAAATTATTGCGGTAGACCTTAAACAATACAATGGAAAAGTTATCTGTCAAAAAGATGCCTTTCTATGTGCGGCCAAAGGTGTAGCTGTTGGAATAGACTTCAAACGTAAACTGGGTGCTGGCTTCTTCGGAGGCGAAGGTTTTATCATGGAGAAGCTGGAAGGTGACGGACTGGCTTTCCTGCATGCGGGGGGTACGATTCATAAGGTAGATCTCCAATCGGGACAGCTCTTGAGGGTAGATACCGGATGTCTGGTGGCTCTAACTAAAGGAGTCGATTACGACATAGAGATGGTTAAAGGTATAAAGACTGCGATTTTTGGCGGTGAAGGTTTATTCTTTGCGACCTTGCGGGGCCCGGGTACGGTCTGGCTGCAGTCATTGCCCTTCAACCGATTAGCGGATAAGATAAGTCACGCTATGCCGGGTGGAGGAGGCCGGAAAGAAGAAGGCTCGGTCCTTGGAGTCATTGGAGATCTGATCGACGGATAAGAAAGCTATTAAAGGGGCCTGGGTTAACCCAGGCCCTTTTGTATTACGATAAGGCTTTTCGAACCTTCATTCTGGTTATGGCCTGATCGATAAGGTAAGTAACCGTTAGTATAAAGGCGAAAACGCCTAAATAAGCCAGTACATTTCCCAATGGATTTAAACCATCCCTTCTATCTCCACGGTTTCCTCCGGCCATAGGTGGCGGACCACCGGCTCCCGGGCCGAATCCATTTCGAAATCCCGAATTATTTCCAGGTGAAGGACGGTCGCCCGAAGGGGATCCCGCGCCCATCCTGCCGTTGCCATCGTTTTCATCCATATTATCCGGGGGATTGCCCGGCATTGATGGGGCCTGTCCGGATTCCATCTGAGGATAACCCCCAGAAGGTATCTGGGTAAACCTAAACTTAGAGTTGAAATGCCCTCCACGCATATTACGATTGTTCTCGCTGAAGGATTGGATCGCCTTAACCAGTCTCACAGGATTAGCTTTTGATAAAAAATTGGTATAGTTAATAGAATACAGACCGGCGGCCAGGATTATAACAACTAATAAGACCTTTACTGCCATTTTCCCTCTATTATTCATTATTAACTCACTCCCCCCAGATCAGCCGATGTATAGGGCTTAATAGCCCGGATTACCTGGCTGAAATTTAACCCGGTATGGATGGCCGAAATTAAAAAGGTGAAGTAAGTGGCACTGGTGTGCAGGACTTTCCAGCCCATTCCGCCGCCGCGGGAGATACCCAAAAAGGAAAAATTAATAGTTTCGGATATATTGATGCCGCTAAGGATTATGGCAGCGAACCCCAGAAAAACTAATATGTTAAGAATATAGATGAGCCTGATCCTGAAACTTAACCGGCGAAAGAAGTTTAACGTTTTTGTCTTGATCCATCTCCAATTTAGGACTATATGTATTAAAAATATTACCCCTATAATAATTCCCACCAGCTCATGCAGATCTTGCCCTATCACTTTGGGAACCATCATAAAAATTAGGCTAAGGGTCATCAGAATATCGATGGTAAGTTTTAATCTAGTTTTATCCATTCAATTCACCTCACCATGTAATATTTCCATTAACTTAGGAACATTTAAAGAACAGTGTTCAGAGGCATCATTCCAATCACTATTGAAGTAAAGGGTATTACCCAGTTGGATATATTATGAAAGGCGTTACTGAAAAAATACTGAATTCAACCTGAAAAAATGCTGTAATTTGGATGAACCGTGATAATAGTGAAAGGAATAACAAGTGGAACACTGAAGAAGATAACTTGCGAGAAGAGACTGCTGAAATATAAAGGAAGCAGAAGGGGGTCCCTTCTGCTTCCTTGGCATCCTTGCATCGGTTCATTCCTGTGGTAGAGGACTAACCCTAATATTTAGGTAGTATAGTTCTTAGGAGTATTGTTTAGTACTAAAATCCATAAAATCGGGTCTGTTATAAGCCTGCATAGCATTTTTCCAAATATATTGCGAGTAGTCATTATTTTGAGTTTCGTTAATTTTCTCTGAAGCCTGTTCCTCCGCTTCTGCCGCCCACTGGTCCACCATTTCCTTTAATTCCTCGACAATGCTTGCAAGTGCTGATTGAGATTCTTCGTCCTCGGTGGATGAAACCGCATCTGAGCTCGATGTTGAACTAGTTGAAGATGAAGTTGAAGTGGAACTAGTAGTGTCTTCGGTTTCTGTGCCTGCTGTTGGAGGCGGCCCCATAGGCGGCGGTCCCATGGGTGGTTGGCCACCAGAAGGTTTCTGCATCTGTGAGGTGATATCTTTTAAATTGGTTAAGAGATCACTCAGATCAGATTTAGTGACTGAGTCATTATCGGATAAGGAGTTGACCTTATCCAGCAGGGCAGATAGTTGATCTTTCAAGCTGGAGCCGCTTGTGCTTTCATCTACCGATTCTGTTTCTGATGGCATACCCTGAGGAGGGTTGCTTAGCTTGGAAATAATGTCTTTAAAACTGGTTAATACATCAGTAGCATCAGACTCGGAAACAGCGTCGGTATCAGACAGGCTATTAATCTTATCCTCTAAATTGGAGACATCTTGTTCCAATGGATTAGATTCAGATGCCTGTCCATTCTTGGCGGCAAACATAGTGCTGAACTTCTCCAGCATTTCAGCTATCAGGCTCTTAAGATCGCTTTCTGACATATTGCCCTGACTTACAGAATTAGACGTGCCAGCTAGACCGTAGCTCTTCGAAGATCCACTGGTTTGGTCAGATTGATAGAGCATTGAGGCCAGATCTGTCTTTCCAGACCCCGAAGAGTTGACCTGTCTATTCCAGGCCGAGAACATGGAATAATACGGGTTTATGTTTGAAACGCTCATTGCTACCTCCTTTCTATATTAAGGGATAATCCCTCTACCTCGATTAACAATGGCTGCTATTCAGTAGATGAATGTGGTTTATCCAAAACATCGACACCGAACTTTTGATTTTTCTTTGAAAATTAAATGGAATTCAAAGATTTTTTTCTTAAAATTAAATTTAACAATGAATAAGAATTGAATGCCTGAGAGGAGTTATCGAATTAATGAGACTTCTTATTGTCGATGATGAGAAACGGTTGGCCGAATCTCTGGCGTACATACTAAAAAAGTCCGGTTATGCGGTTGATATTTGTTTGGATGGTGAAACTGGATATGAAATGGCTGAAACAGGAGTATATGATACAATTATCCTGGATCGAATGCTTCCTAAATTAGATGGTCTTTCGATGTTGAAAAAGATTCGCAGCCAGGGGGTTGAGACCCCGGTAATTTTGTTGACTGCCAGGGACAGCGCCGAAGAGAGGGTTGAGGGGTTGGATTCTGGCGCGGATGATTACCTGGTAAAACCTTTTTCAACCGAAGAACTCCTGGCGCGGCTCCGCGCATTGATTAGAAGGAAAGATCGGCACTTGTCTGGCAATTCTATAGAAGCGGCCGGTCTTATTTTAGATCCGGTACGGGGGGAGGTTACTTCGGGAAAGAGTGTTATTAAACTGACCCCCAAAGAAGTACTGTTATTAGAACTGCTAATGCTTAACCAGGGTCAGGTAGTTAATAAGGAAAGAATCCTTGAAAAGATTTGGGGCTATAATAGTGAAATTGATATAGCCAATGTTGATTTATATATTCACTATTTACGTAAGAAGCTAAATACCAATCAGATTAAGACAGTCAGAGGGTTCGGTTATTGTATAGAAGGACGTTGAGGTATGGTTAATGTTTAACCAGCTGCGGACAAAACTTACGCTCGTCAACATTGGTGTCATCGCTTCCCTTTTCTTGTTATTAATTGCCGGGACTTATTATGTATCAAGGGTAAATACGGATAGACAATCAGCGGAACTTATGCGCGCTATGGCGCAGGAAATTATTTCAGGCAAAAGACAACCTTTCGAACCGAGGCCCCCGATGGATCCTAAACCCCCGGTTTTTTCAGTTAAAGTGAGTCCAACCGGCCATATTACGGTAGAAAACTCATATTCGAATTTTACCCCTGACCAATTAAAATCCCTGGTTAAAAGTACTATTGATCAGCCTAAAAGTCAGGGGAGAGTGTCCTTCCAGAGTTTTCAACTATCTTATTATAGAACTGATCTTCCAAACGCCGGAGGCCAGTTGCTGCTTTTTCAGGATGTTGGGCGGGAGAGATCCGCTCAACATACAGTTCTTACCTCTTTAAGTGTAATCGGGTTTTTATGCCTGGTGCTTTCAATGGTGGGCAGTTTCTTTATGGCCAACCGGGCTTTGTTCCCAATCAAGGAAGCCTGGCAGCAGCAGAAAGATTTCGTTGCCGATGCTTCCCATGAACTTCGCACTCCGCTTACAGTTATAAGAACCAGTCTGGAAGCCTTGCGGCAAAACGAAAATGAAACTGTCGCCAGTCAGGAGGAATGGGTAACAAACATCGAAGAGGTAACTGACCGTATGGGCAGGTTAGTTGATTCACTCCTGTTCCTGGCTCGAACAGATGCGAATCAGGAGGGACTTAATTATAATCATTTTTCTTTGGCAGATGCACTTTATGATTCAGCTGATCCGATGAGAACTATAGCCCGGGCCAAAGATGTGGCTTTAGAGTTATCGGCGCTGCCAGCAGCCCCTTTTCTGGGGGATATGGAACAAATTAAACGCTTGGTTACCATATTGCTGGATAACGCCATCCGTCATACCCCTGCCGGAGGAACGGTCAGCCTTAGCATGCATAGGACAAGCAAAACAGCTACCATAGCCGTCCGCGATACCGGAGAGGGCATTGGCCCAGAACACATTGAACGGATATTCGACCGGTTCTATCAGGTTGATCAAGCCCGCTCTCAAGGCGGTGTTGGTTTAGGTTTGTCAATGGCTAAACTAATCGCAGAAAAACATAATGGTACTATAAAAGTGGAAAGCTTGCTTGGAACCGGCTCAACCTTTATTGTAGAACTCCCTTTAACCTGGTAGATAAAAACAGTTTTAAATACACCGTTAGTCAAATTTTCAGTTTTTATTCAGTTGGATTTCAGTTAAGGATACGATAATTAGCTCAGTACCCCAAAGAAGGTGGTGTCGTTTATGCAGCAGCTAAAGGGAATAAAAATAATGTTGGTCGACGACGAACCCAATATACTGCAATTTTTAGAGCTTGGCCTGCGCAACGAGGGTTTCGAAGTTATGACCGCCCAGGACGGAATTGCCGCCATGACCTTAATTAATCAATTTCAGCCGCATGTTGCGATACTGGATGTCATGATGCCCGGAATGGATGGATTCGAAGTTTGCCGGATGCTGAAAAAGACGGAAAACGTAGCGATAATTATGCTGACCGCCAGGGACGAAGTGGATGATCGGGTAAAGGGATTGAACCTGGGGGCTGACGACTACATGGTTAAACCCTTTAGCTTTGAGGAACTTTTGGCCAGGATCTATGCCCGGATTCGGAACCAGTTTCCGGACTTGTTCGGGGAAGTAGTAATAGGTCCTTTTGTCATAGATGATCGCCGCAAGGAGATCAAGTATGAAGACCGTGTCTTGGAACTGTCTCCCACTGAATACGAACTATTAAAGTTTATGGTTCTAAACCAGGGACTCGTTCTTAGCAAAAGCCTGATTCTCGATAAGGTATGGGGTTTTGATTTTGGAGGAGACAAAAATATTGTTGAAGTTTATGTCCGCTCATTGCGTGATAAGTTAAATGATAAAGACCACCAGGTGATTCGAACACTTCGGGGGTCTGGGTATCGGGTTGATTTACCATGAAACACATTAAGGAAAACTTATTAGAATCAATTATTAGTCCTTCGTCGCTTCGGGTACAACTATTGTCCCGAATGCTTCTAATTCTTGCTGTTTTACTGATACTTATTGGTTTTTGCCAATACGTTTTTATGAAGGATGTTGTTTATCAGAACAAGGCCGAAAGTATGGAAAGCCAGATTATGAGTATGCCTTATGAGGCCCTGCGTTACGGCTTTCAAAAGCAAAGGGCCTTTATGCCTCGGCCTTTATTTTTTGTCGCCGATACCAGCCTGGCTTTCATAGATAATACTGGCAGCTACCGGGTGATATCCGAAGGGCCCGGAGGAATTGAGCCGCCCCGTTTGGATACTCAGAAATATATGGATGCGGTAAAAAATAGACCGGGTCTTCATTACTTGATCGCTGAAGGCGGAGGAAAAGAACAACTGGTCGTTCTCCATCCGGTCAGAGATAGATTTAATCACAAAGCTGGTATTGTACAAGTCAGTACCTTGACCAGCCCGCTCAAGGAGCTTTTAATTCGTCAATTGCTGGCCTTTTTATTACTTGGTTTAATTGCCATGCTGGTTGGACTGCTTACCTTTAAGCCCGTACTTAGAAAGACCCTGGAACCCCTCTCAAACATGGTTAGTACTGCCGAGCAGATTGACGCCGGGAATCTGGATAAGCGTTTTCCGACCCAACAAGGGCAAACCGAAATCGATCTTTTAGGTGAATCATGTAATGGAATGATGGAGCGGTTGGAGACTTCTTTCGAGACTGAAAGAGAGACCAAAGAACAAATGCGCCGGTTTGTCGCGGATGCTTCGCATGAACTCCGGACTCCTCTTACCTCCATCATTGGTTTTTTGGAGGTATTATCACGGGGAGCTGTTAACCAGCCGGAACAGTTAAATATGGCATTAAACAGCATGTACAGTGAGTCACAGAGGCTTAAGAAGTTGGTCCAGGACCTTCTTTTGTTAACTAAACTGGATCAGACCCCCAATCTGGAGTTAACCAAGGGGTTTCTTGATAGTTTGGTTCAGGAAATGAAACCCCAATTAAGAATTCTGGCTGGCAAGCGGGAGCTCAGCATAAATGTAAAACCCGAACTCAGTTGTTCATTTGACCGGGATAAAATGAAACAGGTTATCTTAAACCTATTCCAGAACGCAGTGCAGTGTACGGATCCTGAAAAGGGCCATATTGAAATCATAGGGGATTATAACGACAATGGCGTTCAACTATCGGTAAAGGACAATGGACCAGGAATAAGTCAGGATCAATTAGCATTGGTTTTTGACCGGTTCTATCGTTGTGATACCTCGCGTACTCGACGGTATGGAGGTGCCGGTCTGGGGTTGTCAATTACTCAGTCCATTATGGAAGCCCACAACGGAAATATAAGGGTGGAGAGCCAGGAAGGCCACGGTGCCACCTTTGCTATATGGCTGCCCCGGGACTAGTCAGCCCGGGGTTCCCCCACTAAGCCCATTCCTTTCCCAACTTTAATTTCCTATTTTCAGCATTTATTCAGCATCTATTCTATTAACGTTCAGTTTTCCTTAAGGGACATTTCAGCTTCAGAGGGTAGTATTATTAAAAGCTCTATGTTCGCAGAGGTTAGCCGTTATAGGAAAATGAAGAAAGGAGCAGGAAATCTAGCATAAATCAGTCGGCTGACCGGAATGGCTACTGCTTTATGCAAAATAATACATGGCTTGGAGGGATTAAAGTAATGGCAGTCGATGAGAATGATCTGGTGATCCCAGAACTGGCGAAAAAGCCCTGGGGGCTAGGCAAAAAGATCTTACTTGGGATAGTTATAGCAGCAATGTGTGTTGCAGGGTATTTTGTTTACAACCAGTACCACGAGGACCCCGTTACATACCTCACCATGGCAGTTTCTCAGGGAAATATTATTAATCAGGTAGAAACGACTGGTACAGTAACACCTTTGCATGAAATCGATCTCTATTTTAAACAACAGGGTACTTTAAAGCAGCTCAATGTTCAAACCGGAGACGCCGTTAAGGCCGGTCAGCTATTATCAGTGCAGGATGACTCAGACCTGCAGGCATCAGTAGAGCAGGCTAAAAGTGATCTGCGTCAGGCTGAGTTGAAACTCCGCCAGTCGGAATTGGATTATGAAAAGACTAAAACCACTGCTGAACAGCAGGAACAATTATATGCCGCCGGGGCGATCACCGAGTCTGATTACCAGCAGTCGAAACGTGACCTGGAAGCAGGTGATATCACGCTGGAACAGGCCAAGGCCTCTATTAAAACGGCTAAAGCCAAATTAGTAATCGCGGAGTCTGACCTATCCCAGGCCCAGTTGAAAGCACCTTTCGACGGAGTGGCTGCTCAGGTTAATGGTGAAGTCGGGCAGTATACAGGGAATTCTTCATCCCCACTGTTCCATCTTATCAGCAATGATCTGATGATTGAGGCGGCTGTTAACGAGGCGGATATCGGCCGGGTTAAAGTAGGGCAGGAGGTTAGCTTCACCACAACCAGCTTAGAAGATAAAACTTTTAAAGGGGTTATATCTCGCATCAGCCCGCAATCAACGGCAACCAACAATGTACAGCAATTCCAGGTGGACATTAGTGTTAAAGGCGACACCACTGGACTCTTAGCCGGCATGTCGGTAACAGCCAATATTATAATAAACCAGCAGCAGAATGTGACCACGGTGCCTACTCTGGCTTTAACCTATGCTAAGACTTATATGAGTACGGCCATGGCTTCGCGCACCAGTTCTTCCAATATGTCAAACGCCAAGCGAAGTGCTACTAATACAAACTCAACCAAAACGAAAAGAACCGGCCGGAAATCGATAAATGGCAGTACTTCCAGTAAACGAACCACATCCGCCACGATGAACAAAAATAGACAGCCAGTTGTTGTTCTATCAAATGGCCAGCCGGTGGTGAAATGGATAACTGTTGGTACGAGTGATGACCAGAATACTCAAGTAACTAAAGGGCTGACCGCAGGCGACCAGGTGGTTATTGGAACTAAAAGCGATACCGAGGAGAGTGCTACCAGCACTGATAGCAGCAGTTCCAGTTCCAATAATTCAAATTCCCGCAGCGGTATGAGCGGCATAGGCGGTATGAGCGGCGGTATGGGTGGTCCCCCACCCAATTAAACCGGCTTGATTGTTAGATATAAGGAAGTGAAATTATGGGTAGGGTTAATATAAAGCTTGAAGAAGTTACGAAGACCTATTATGGCACGGATAATCCTGTCCAGGCCATGCGGGGGGTATCTCTTGTCCTCGACAAGCCGGAGATGGTTGCAATAATGGGACCTTCGGGGTCAGGTAAATCCACCCTGATGAATATCCTCGGGTGTTTGGATAAACCAGACGGAGGTAAGTATACTTTTGCCGGTTACGATGTGATGAAAATGGACCGGGTGCAGTTAGCCTACCTCCGCAACCGCCGCATCGGGTTTGTTTTTCAGAATTTCAATCTCCTGGCCCGTACCAGCGCCCTGGAGAACGTCATGCTTCCACTTAACTATAAAGGGGTTCGCGGTAAGGAAGCAGAAAATCGGGCTCGAGAGTTGCTGGCATTGCTGGGGTTAGCCGGAAGGGAAGGGCATCGATCGACTCAGTTGTCCGGCGGTCAGCAGCAGCGGGTAGCAATAGCCCGGGCTTTAGCAAATAAGCCGGATCTCTTGCTGGCCGATGAGCCTACCGGTGCCCTTGATACTCAAACCAGCAACGAGATCATGAACCTCTTTCGCCAGCTTAACCGCGACCAGGCCTTGACTATTGTAATCGTTACCCACGAACAGGAGGTTGCTGATTACTGCGACCGAATCATTCGCCTTCGGGACGGCTTGATTGTAAGCGAAGAAATCCCCGTGGTTAGAGAAGACGAACTAAAGATGCGCCGCCAGGGGAAGGGGGTTCAATAGAATGGACTTATCAATGATTCTTCGTACTGCATGGCGCAGTTTGATGGTCAATAAGATGCGATCTATACTTACGGCCCTGGGAATCATTATTGGTGTGGCTTCCATGATTATGATGGTGGCCTTAAGCCAGGGGGCAACAGCAGGCATTACTGAGCGCATTGCCAGCATGGGAACTAATATACTTACTATAATGCCCAGCGGCGGGAGGGGCGCTTTTCGTGGCACTGGCTCAACATCGTTAAAAATGTCAGATGCCACCGCCATAGCCCAATTACCTTACGTTAAAAACGTAGCTCCCTCTGTCGAAACTTCGGTTACCTCAACCGCAGGAAGTCTGAGCTGGAGTACATCGGTTACCGGGACCACCCCTGAACTGGCGGAAATTAGAAGTTGGGAATTAACTCAAGGGTCTTTCTTCACTGAGGAAGAACTAGATAATGCAAGCAAAGTAGCGGTCATCGGCCCGACGGTAGTGGAGAACCTTTTTTCTACAAGCAATTCAGTGGTCGGTCAGAAAATCAGCCTGAACGGTCTGCCTTTTACGGTTATCGGGGTATTGCCAACCCAGGGGTCCAGTGGAGGGATGTCGGATGACGATAACGTTGTGTATGTCCCAATAACCACAGCTCAGATTAGGCTGACCGGAAGCAGCAGCCTTCGGAGTATAGTAGTTCAGGCTACTGAGCAGGATGCATTGACTTTCCTAACGGATTCCATAACAACCTTGTTGCGGCAGCGGCACCGATTGGCTGACAGCGCAGACGATGATTTTAGAATTATGGATTCGGCCGAATTACTGTCGACCATTGAAGAAACCACCCAGATCCTCACTCTTCTGCTGGGAGGGATTGCTTGCGTATCACTGATTGTAGGTGGTATAGGAGTCATGAACATCATGCTGGTCTCAGTTACGGAACGTACACGAGAAATTGGAATTCGTATGGCGGTGGGGGCTACTACCAAAGATGTTTTAAGTCAGTTCTTGGTTGAAGCAGTGATGCTGTGTATCATCGGAGGTGCGGTTGGAAGTGTTCTGGGCTGGGCCGGGTCAACCATTTTTGGCGCCCTGTCCAGCTGGACTATGAAAGTACCTCCATGGTCGGTCGGCCTTTCAATAGGCTTTTCCCTGGTAGTCGGAGTAGTATTCGGTTATTACCCGGCTCGCCGGGCGGCAGAGGCCGACCCCATCGAAGCATTACGTTATGAGTAGACTGATGTAATTTTGTCCCCTTTTCTCTCATGTTAAATAGCACGAGACGAGCGGCTTTCGGGCCGCTT
The DNA here is from genome assembly GCA_050259035.1 of Chitinophagales bacterium. Classification (GTDB taxonomy): domain Bacteria; phylum Bacillota; class Syntrophomonadia; order Syntrophomonadales; family DTU052; genus JBLMZW01. The sequence goes on from JBLMZW010000134.1 coordinate 11,687, forward strand.
GTCTCATTTCAGGCAATAGATAACTATAGGCAGGGGCAAAAGTCACTCGCTCCT
>JBLMZW010000135.1:0-3986 GCA_050259035.1 Chitinophagales bacterium
CCGGATTGGGCCATAATTGCCGCTAATGCTTTGGTCTTTTTGGGATATTTATTTATTTTCTTAGTCTTCAGGGAAAACAGTTATGCCTCGACTGTTATCCAGGTAGAAAAAGAACAAGAAGTAATTAAAACCGGGCTTTACGCAGTTGTTCGCCACCCGATGTACACGGGGCTGTTAATAATGATGTTGTTTACTCCTTTAGCCCTTGGTTCTTATTGGGCGTTAATATTCTCTTCTCTTTTCATACCCACAATCATATTCAGGATTAGAAAAGAGGAAGAAGTGATGTTACGAGACTTACCGGAATACAGGGATTATTTGAACAAAACGCGTTATCGTTTGATTCCGTTAATTTGGTAAACAACTTAAGGTTAATTAACTCAGGTGTTCGATTAGGAAAGGAGTGGGATTATGAACCACGATGAAGTCGCAAAGGATTCAACAACTTGGCATGTAGCCGACAAGTTATCTGAAAAGACTCTAAGAGAGGACTTCCCCGCTCATGCAAAGAGAACTCTGCATATGATTCAGCAGCACGATCTGGTAGGGGCGATAATGGCAAAAGCCATAGCAGATGGGGAGTTTGAGAACCTCAAGGGGGCTGGCAAGCCAATTGAACTGGATGTATATCCGATGGAGCCAATGGAATTAAAAATGGTTCATAAAATCCTCAAAGACAATGGCTATGCACCATACTGGATAGAATTAAATAAGGAGATCAACATCCTCAGAGAAAGAATGGAAAAGGAAATAGACAGCTTCAAAAAGTATACACAGATCGTATTTAGTGAGAAACGGAGCCGTCTGGCTATGGCCCGTTATGAACAAAAAAAGAAAAACTTCTATATTGTAATCCGAGATAGCCTGGAGAAGATCTCTAAGAAAATCCTGGACTTTAATCTGAATTGCCCTGTTTTAGAGTTAGGTCGGTCTAATTTCAACGTTGAAAATGAGATGAACCGTATAGTTGAAGACATAGAAAAGTTTATCGCGGACCAAAAAGCGGGGCTGCCTGCTTTATAAGCATATTGTTTATATATTGAAAGTTGAATAATGCTACTTACGTGCCCCTTCTTTTGAAGGGGTTTTGTTTTTTTGAAAAGGGCAGGAACTTAACACCAAATGTTGAAATACATGTTATGTAATAAATTGTGGAAACAGAGTATATAACAGGAACGGCCTCACATTCATTGTATTTAAGCAGCAAAAAGTGATATCAGACTTATAGAGAAAAAAAGCGGGTTGTGTTTTAAATGGAAATCAGAATAGAACAAGAGCTTTTCAATTGGAATTACAAATATAAAGTTTTTAATAACCATAGCCTTCTGCTTACAGCGCAGGCTAACCGTACAATTCTCCCACGTTTTAGATCTGTTAGTATTATGGATACCTCCAACAACGAAACTTGGCAACTTAAACAGGAAAAACTGCTATGGTTCATCGCGGAATTAATACCTATAATAAATTGGTTCCTTCCCAATGGGTGTCCTTATGCTATTTATAAGAATGGCCAAAAAGTAGGACAAATAACTGAGCATTACTTACTAAAAGGCGGGACTTATTCGGCCAATATTGAAAATCAGCAGTTTAAAGTATATTCGCACTCCGGCAACGATTACTCAATATTCATAAATGAAAAACAAATAGGCTTAATTAAAAGAAATGCCTGGAAAACTGGGGATGGAGACAAGTATAAGGTTCTGTATGATAAAAACCTAAAGCCCGTGTTAGCAGCCATATTCGCAATTATCGTGGATATCTGCAATTACACAAACGATACCGGCATTGATTTGGTTAGCTATGAAACTACAATTTGGCAATTTGGCAGTAAAGAAGAAAATAAAAAATGGTTACCGCAAGACGATCTGGAAACTCTTTAATCTAGGGCAGAAAAGCCTGGCTAAAATCCTGAATTAAGTCCTCAATGTCTTCGAGACCTAACGATATCCGAATGAGATTATCTGTAATACCCAGTTTTTCGCGCTGTTCAACCGGGACAGAGGCATGAGACATTATCACAGGATAAGAAACGATTGTCTCTACCCCACCCAGGCTAAGTGCTATCACTGCCAGTTTAACTTTATTTAAAAAGCGGCGTGCAGTATCGGTATCCCGGGCTCTAAACGACAGAACCGCACCCGGGCCATCCGCCTGAGACATATGGATTGCATGGCCTTCATGATGGGGCAGTCCCGGGTAAAAAACTTCGGTAACTGCAGGGTGGTGGGATAGCCATTCTGCCAGCAAAGAAGCATTTTTCTGCTCATAATCCAGCCTTACTTTTAAGGTCTTTAAACCCCGGAGCAAAAGCCAGCTGTCCTGAGGACCAAGCACGGCCCCCAGGGTAGTCTGCACGGAATATATTTTTTCGGCCAGACCATCATCCCCGGTTATGACCAGACCACCCAGGACATCGCTATGACCCCCGATGAATTTGGTCGCGCTGTGTATAACTATATCAGCTCCCAGCTCGATAGGCCGTTGCAGGTAAGGCGACATAAAGGTGTTATCGATAATAACCAGGAGACCATGCTCCTTAGCTATCCTAATAACTGCGCGAAGATCGGTAATTTTTAGTAATGGATTAGATGGAGTTTCTAAAAGCAGGGCCCGGGTATTCTCTTTAACGCCCGCTTCTAAAGCACCCAGATTGCCGCCATCAAAAAAAGTAGTTTCAATATTGAATTGTTTAAACAGGCTGCTGCATATTCGGTTGGTTCCGCCGTAAACATCCTCACAAACCAGGAGATGGTCTCCGGCCGAAAAGATAGCTAATACTGAAGAAATGGCGGCCATCCCGGAAGCGAATGCGAATCCAGCCGTTCCTCCCTCTAAAACAGCAATGGTTTCCTCCAGAGCTTTACGGGTTGGATTACCTGACCGCGAGTAGCCAAATTCCTGTCTGGTATCCAGATCTTTTAGATGATAGGTAGAAGCCTGATAGATCGGAATACTCAAAGCCCCGGTATATTTATCGATTTCATTACCGTTGTGTATCAGCTTACTGCCAAACTTCATTTAACATACCACCGCCCTATTCAAATATTCTCTGGTATTGTTTATTAATCCTTTAAATAAGCTAGGGCCCGCGCTTTACAACGTCGACCCTGGCTCTAATGTATTACGCAAATTTCACAATAATTTCACGCAAGATTGATATTATATTCTCTGGTTCGTTTCAACAACGAAACCAGCCTATGATATTTCATTAAGGGTGGGAGGGTAATAACGTATGGTTTTAAAAAGTATTAAGAGTGTAATTGGGTTAGTAATAGTATTATTAATGAGTTTTGGCATTAACCTGGCTTTGCCGGGCCAATCGGCCTATGCTGTGGGAGAGGATATTTCGACCAGCTTTACCGACCCGAATTTTAAACAGGCGGTATGGGAATGGCTTGGTAATAGTGGTGGTCAGATATCATTCACTCAGCAGGACCTTATAGATTGGGCCGTGACTAATAAAACACTTGATGTGAGTAACAGAAATATCACCAGCCTGGCAGGATTAGGGTATTTTGATGAAACTACCTTAGAAAAATTAAATTGCTCCTCCAACCAACTCACTTACCTGCCTGCTCTACCCGGTAACCTGATCAAATTAGACTGCAGTATAAACCGCATTACCAGCTTACGTGAACCTCTGCCCGGCAACCTTGTTGAGCTTTATTGCAACAATAACCGTCTTACCAACTTACCCGCCCTGCCCGGCACTTTGCAGTACTTCGATTGTAACGCTAATTACCTCAATGTATTTAGCGGTGATTTGAAAGGTAGAATTGACGCCTTAACGTCAATTAAGTCCATGTATCTTGTGCCCCAGTACAAGGTTATTGGTGTGGGTGGGCCCTTGACAATTGCACAAGGCCAATCTCAGCAGCTCGAAAGTTCATATTTTAAGCAACAGTGGACTGAAAACGGAACGGATTGGACTGATGTTCCGGGTACTATAAGTTTGCCGGATTTTGAATTTACCTGTTCTGATTATA
>JBLMZW010000136.1:0-3834 GCA_050259035.1 Chitinophagales bacterium
AAGCCAAAGATCGCGGGTTCGAGTCCCGTCGGCTCCGCCATATTTGCCTCGGTAGCTCAGTTGGTAGAGCAGCGGACTGAAAATCCGCGTGTCGGCGGTTCAAGTCCGCCCTGAGGCACCAGTAGTATGCGGAAGTGGCTCAGTGGTAGAGCATCGCCTTGCCAAGGCGAGGGTCGCGAGTTCGAATCTCGTCTTCCGCTCCATTAGATAAAAGGCCGTTCTGATTAACAGAACGGCTTTATATTTAATAATGGCAAGTTAGCTAATAGGGCAAAGCTCGAAATATCTTTAAACATTGACTGAAATGGATAGCCTGGGATATAATATAACAGCCGACAAACGAGGGCGGATGGCGAAGTGGCAACGCTGCGGTCTGCAAAACCGCCATTCACCGGTTCAAATCCGGTTCCGCCCTCCATTTTAATTTAGAGCCCGGATGGCGGAATAGGCAGACGCAATGGACTTAAAATCCATCGGTCGGTGACGACCGTGCCGGTTCGACCCCGGCTCCGGGCACCAGAAAAGCGGTACCCCGCAAGGTTTTTGCGGGGTTTTTTTTTTCATTCTATTGTTTGGCTTTTCGGGTAGACCAACCCATAAAATCATATAAAGGGGAATAACCTATAATCGCTTCTACAAAAATTAGAATAGCTATAATCCAGAGTAGGATACTGTTTGGATCATTTAAGCTTCCCGGGCCAAAAACAGATAGCTTAAATAAAACCAGGAAAATGAAAAACCTGGCGATCCTATCTGGTATTCCAAGGTTGTACTTAAACGCAAAAGGCACAATAATCACCGGGCTTAGTATACCCCGAAAAACGTAGTTTGCTTGAATTAATGTTTTAATAATAAGTAGGAAGTGATTTGGTGTGAAAAGTATTTAACAAGGAAAGAAGCCGCATTTTTGATGCGGCTCTTCAGGGTTTAGGTTTAATCGCAGGATTCATCGTTAAAGAATAACAAAAACAGCAGCACAAGGAGCATTATATTGTTGTTCATGCGCATTACCATCCCTCCTCAACCATTAGTCAAAGGGGCACATCATCCAAAAGAGGATTCTGATGTTCAATATCAACAGGATCCCCTTCTCTTACCCCTCCTTTCCAGGTGCCTATAGCTGAATACCCTTCACCGACCAGGACTTCTTTGGTTCCCCCCTGGCTAATATATGTTATGAACAGAGGAATCGAATGGTGACTAAATCTATTACCTGGATTGGAAAAATGTCTACTAATGGGGAGGGATTTTCATAGCTGCGGAACCAGTCACAACGACCTATTCTTCTGATTTATTACCATCATCATCGCTCTTTGATCCCAGTGACGACATCAAATTAAGAACTTTTACTAAATCCAGTGTATTCATGTTTTTACCTCCACTTTTCTTTTCACCCATCATCTGAACCAGAGCAGGAATAAGATCGTTTGTTTCTGTGAATTCTAAAGAAGTTTTATGACCAGGATTAGGAACAATCTGGTTAATATAATTAAGGATTCCCAGCAGGTTTACGAGAAATAGTATAGAAATTATCTGGTGAGGATTTACACGATCTTTATCAGTGGAAGTCATGGAATAGATGATATTGAACAAAAGGCTTTGAAGGCTCGGATTCTCATCCATGGTATAATCTCCTTTCAACCTACTTAAATAACTTGACGGCTTTAGCTGCCTCGCTTAACATTTTTTTACGGGATGTAATAATGGCTCGGTTTAAGGCTTCAATCAAACTTGACTTGAGTGCACCTGATTTACCGGGGTCCAGTAAGCGATTGTCTATTACTAGATCTGTTATCTCTTGTTGGTAGTTCATTACCACCGTTACCAGATTATTTTTAGACGTCATGCTAACAGAATTTTTTTTCAGCGTTTTTTCTAATGAAGCTTTAATATTCTCAGTATCAGGAATAAGCTTAGAAACATCATCCTTATTCAACTTTGTCACCTCCTGTGGGTTCAAGATGTAATATTATATTCAAAAGATGACTATTTAGTTTATAGTATTAATAGAGGAGGGAATCAGAATGGAGAAATTAAACGAACTGGTTAAAAAAGAATTGTTGCGCACCGGGCTATGGGTGGCTATCGCGGCAGTGATTTCAATTGGTCTTTCTTATCTCTGGTAGGATCAATTGGTGAGGAAGAGAAGGATTCTAGACTGAGCTAGCCCCGGGATAAAAGACGGTTCGGTTTCTGCCGGATCGTTTTGCCATGTAAAGGGCTTCATCAGCCTGGCGAAGAATTTCTTCAATTGTCCAGGATTTATCCTCGAAACTAACGGCTACTCCAATACTTACTGTAACCAAAAAAGTATCCTTATCAAAGGTAAAAGAACATTCCTTAAGGAGAGAATGTATTTTTTCCGCGACAGTCAGGGCGCCATTAAGATCAGTCTGCGGTAAAAGCACAACAAATTCTTCACCTCCGTAACGGGCTACCAGATCCACCACCCGGGTGCTGTTACGGAATATCAATGAAATACCCGCCAGTACACGATCTCCGGCAAGATGTCCGTAACTGTCATTGATTGTCTTAAAATTATCCACATCAATCATGAGACATGAAACCGGGTATTTGTATCGTTTAGCCCGGTTCATTTCTTCTACAAATCTTTCTAAGAAATAACGTCGGTTATATAATCCAGTGAGGTCGTCAACAATTGAGATAGCCTGCAGTTTTTCATATTCGGTTTTGATTTTCTGCAGCACGTATCTTTGTTGCAGAGCATTAACTACCCGGGCCAGCAATTCCTTTGGGTGAAAGGGCTTAGTGACAAAATCCACCGCACCAAGCTGCAGACCTTGAACCCGATCATCGACTTCCACCCGGGCTGAGAGAAATAGGATAGGAATATCTTGAGTTGCCCGATTTTGTTTTAACTGTTCACAAACATCGTAACCACTAATTCCAGGCATCATAACATCCAGGATAATCAGGTCAGGTTTTTGGGAAATAGCCAGAGAAATAGCATCTTGCCCATTGAACGCATGAATTGTCATATAACCAGATGCCTTGAGCCTCTTTTCCAGGATTTCAACATTATTGGGTTCGTCATCAACCACAAGTATTAATGTTGAGTCATTCACATCTTGTCACCACCTAGCTCTGCAGATCCCGCAAAAAAACCAGCGAATCCTTAATACTAGCCACAAATTCCTCTTTCCTTAGACCACCTTTACGAACTACTTTATCAACAAATTGTTCATTCAAGTAAGTTCGTTCTGCGTCAGTAATATCTTTAGCGCTTACTACAATAAGGGGAATATTAACTGAAAACTGGCTTCTGACATGAGTAATTAGTTGGAAACCATCCATTTCGGGCATCATCAGGTCCACCAGAATAATGTCAGGAAGGAAAAAGTTTAAGATTCCCAGGGCTTCTTCGCCACTTTGCGCTTTTAAAGTATTAAATTCAACTCCCAGCATTTTTTCCACTATCTCACAGAAATCCGGATCATCATCTACCACTAGGACAGTTGTATCCGCATGAGGTTTCTTTAAAAGTCCTATCTTTTGAATAAGGTCATCCCGTTGAAACGGCTTGGTCAAATATTCTGTAGCGCCTAAGGCAAACCCTAATTCCGGGTTCCGTATAATAGATATTACGATAACTGGCGTGTTTTTTATTTCATCATCGCATTTTATTTTGTACAGCGTTTCCCAGCCATCGAATTCAGGCATCATAATATCCAGGGTTACAGCGAAAGGCTGCAGCTTTTTAATCAACCGAATGCCATCTAATCCAGAAAGCGCTTCCACGACCTGATATCCTTCCGGTTCAAGGTATTTCTTTATGAGAGTCAAAACATCGATATCATCGTCTATAGCAACCAC
>JBLMZW010000137.1:0-3851 GCA_050259035.1 Chitinophagales bacterium
GCGCTCGCGGGTGTATTCCTCCAGGGCGGCGCGGTAGGCCTCAACCCCCTCTTCCAGTCGCGCCGGGTAACGTCCACGGTCGTGGTGGAAATTTGGCTCTCTTAACAGGGTCCCAGCCAGATGAGCATAAGCACTATGGATACAAGGACCAGGTCGCGGCTGAAAGTTTGCTAAACATTTTTAAAGAGAGCGGGCGATCAGTTCTGCTTGTTGATGGTTCGGGCGGTAAACTGCGTGGTTTTGCTCACGGTCAGAAGGAGTATGTTAAAATGGCCGCCAATAAACCGGACAGCGAAATAATGAAGAAAGCCAGTGACTTATTCTTTTCTCGCCGACCATATTTCACATACATATATCTGAACGATTGCCGGATGACTATGATGGAGCCGTCCAACCAGGAGTATTATGGAATAGTCAGGGATATTGATATCCAGGTGGGCAACCTGATGAAAAAACTTAAGGATCACAGTATGTACGATGATACTCTTCTGGTGGTTACCGCTTCTCGCAGTACTTCAGAAAGTGATATGGTCCCTTTAATAATGGAAGGGCCCAGGATAAAGGAGAACTCTACTATAGAGGGTTCATATATTGTTGATGTTGCTCCGACCATATGCGCCCTGGCCAAAAAAGATATTCCTATCACCAGTACCGGGTTGGTACTATGGAACACATTCCAGCCCGATAAAGAAAACAGGGACCAATTGCAGAGCCAGAGAATCGAAGACCTGCAGAAAGAACGATTGAAAGTATGGAAAAAGTATTATGGGATGGTGGACGAGAGAGATCGGTACAGCCATCAGATCGCGGAAATCAAGGAGGAACGTGAAAACATATTTAATTTTGCCGGGGAGAGAGAACGAACTGTTGCTGATTTAAAAAACACCCTGAATAAATCTAAAGGTATTGCTGCGCTGTTGGGCCTGGTCTTGTTGTTGGGCTATTTTGTGGAATACCGTTATCTAAGGAAGAAATTCATGATATTTCATTAAGTCGGTGTTATGAAATTAGAACCGGTTTTCAGTTAAAACGGCATGGAAAAGGATTAGAAAAGAGGCTATCCCCCAACTTGAATTGGACGGAGGATTGCCTCTTTCATGTTGTGTATCCCAGTGGAATTATGCAAACAATATCCTGAGATAGTATCAAACATGTCTTCGGATATTATGAACGATATATAACGGCAGCCAAAAACCTTGCTTTCAATACGATCCCTTGAAGCCAGCCGAGTTTAACCTTCGCCACAGTCCATGTTGCCAATTGCCCGGGTAAGCATTTGCCAGTTTAGTTTTCTTGCAGGTTATGCGCCCTTATCATATTATTATAGGTATGTTGGTCTGGGGGCGAATTTTGTGCAATCCTCTAATATATCCTGTTTTGAACCCGGATTGTTAATATGGGGTGAAACTGAACTGGCGTTTCGGACTGCCGCTCAATTGGCCGGCAAACATTCGGTCACATTGGTTGGTTCTTCTGCCGCGGTTGCTCACGGTGATGTATCTGATTTGCAGGTGATAATCGCTAATCGACTGGTTCGGCTGGAAGGGACGACAGGTTCTTTTACTGCAATAATAGAGAGCGATAAAGAAAGTAATAGATATACATTTGGGAATATCATCGTTTTTCCCAATGCAGGACTTAATGTTAAATCAACGTTTAAAGATCTGTTTGAAGACAATAAACCCGGTAGTGTTCTGATCGCCGTGGAGGATGTTAATCCGGCCGACTTTAAGCAGATCCTGCTGGGGGCTTTGGAGGCTATGGCCCGTGGCTTTCAAATCATTATAGCTGCCGACGAAGTACAGGTGGCATATCCGGAAGGAGAAGTCCTTTACCAGGAAGCCCGTGACGCCGGAGTGCTGTTCTTTAAGGATGTGGAGATTGAGATTAAGGATAATGGCGTAGCTTCAACGATTCTAGTGGATATAAAGGATAAGCGGAATAACTGGACTTCCAGTTTGGAAATAGGATCACTGATTAGTTTTAACGGGGAAAAGAATAATGACGATTACAGCCAGTTGCTAAAAACCTTAGGGATCAAATATCCAATTAATCAGGAAAGCCATCCTTTCGAAACCAATGTTAATGGAATATTTGTTGTAGATCCTGGATACTTTGAATTGCTCACCGAACAGGAAATAGTTGATTATCTGGATATCCGGGTAAGTAAGGATAATGCCTCGGGTAAATCAAGGTATTATATCGATTCTGATTTATGTGCGCTTTGTTTAACCTGTTATCGGGTATGCCCTCACAACGCGGTTGTTCCAGAACCGATTTCCGGCAATATGTATGGTATGGCAATGCACATCAGCGCAGAGGCCTGTCAGAACTGTGGCATGTGCTATGCAGAATGCCCGGCTTATGCGGTTAAGGATACGGTGGGCGAACCATCATTAAAACAGGTTACTGTGCTGGCCTGTGAAAATTCGAGCGGTCCACTGTTGAAGAACAGCCGGGTCTCCTACCATCTTTACCCCTGCAGCGGGAATATAAGCATAATAGATATTCTTAGAGCCATGGGTGATAGGGGTGGAAGAGTGGTGATTCTCGCTTGCCGGGATGGGAAATGTCAGCATGACTATGGGCCCGGGAGGCTTGCCGCGAGGGTTAAGAAAATAAATAAGTTGCTTGGTTATTTGAGGCCAGGATCCAGAGTGGATATGATCACTATATCGGCGCAGGACCGCTGGAACGATATATGGATTAAGGCAGGTGATGGGGATGATAGTCGGGGATCTTAAGCCTTTGCCGGAGATAATCGAAATGATAGCAAAATATAACAGAATCCTGGTATTGGGATGCGGCGGTTGTGTCTCCGTTTGTCAAACCGGTGGGGCGCGGGAGGCTGAGACTTTATCACAACTGCTTAAAATTGAAGGTAAAGATGCACACTGGCTGACAACACCGCGGCAGTGTGAGTGGGAGTTCCTGGATCCTATTGCAGAGGAGACTACAAAGTACGAAGTAATAATCTCGATTGCCTGTGGAGTAGGAATTCAGGCCATGAACGAGAAGTTCCCGGCGATTCAGACCTTGCCGGGAATGAATACGCGGTTTCTGGGGATGCCGGTTAAACACGGGGTGTTTGAAGAGAGGTGCCAGGCCTGCGGCAATTGCGTCCTGCATCTGACTGGAGGGATATGCCCGGTGGCGCGCTGTTCGAAAAACCTGATGAATGGTCCCTGTGGAGGATCCCAAAACGGGCGCTGCGAGATTTCACCGGAAATAAGCTGCGCCTGGCATTTAATATATGAAAGGCTTAAGGCAATAGGAAAGCTGGATCTGTTGTTACAGCCTCAGCCGGCCCGGGATTGGTCGTTTGCCCGTGATGGAGGACCAAGGAAAATGATTAGAGAGGATTTATTGCTTGATGGCGAATAGCAGTCTGGAGAGAGTAATAAAAGAAGGACACTTTGCGGTTACTGCGGAAATCGGACCACCCAAGAGCTGCAATACCGCTTTTGTCCAAAAGAAAGCTGACCTCCTTCGGGGTTATGCTGACGCTTTTAATGTGACTGATAACCAGACTGCTATTGTTCGTATGTCCAGTATTGCAGCCGCGACTATCATTGAACAGAGTGGCTTGGAGGCGGTTGTACAAATGACCTGCCGGGACCGCAACCGAATTGGGCTTCAGTCCGATGTACTAGGCGCTGCGGCATTGGGACTTAAGAATATCTTATGCCTTACCGAGGATCATCAGAGTTTTGGCAATCATCCACAGGCAAAGAACGTCTTTGATCTTGATTCCATTCAATTAATTCAAGCGGTTAAAACCATGCGGGATGACAATCGATTCATGTGTGGTGAGGAAATGAAAGTTGCTCCGCGGGTTTATATTGGGTGTG
>JBLMZW010000138.1:0-2688 GCA_050259035.1 Chitinophagales bacterium
CACCTTCGATTCCTTTATCGTAGTAGACAAAGTAATGCTCGAAGGCCAATTGAAAGATCCGCCCAAGAAGAATGAGCCCGAAGGTTGGAGCTTTAACGTCCGTATTATGGAGCCTCGCGCCGGCAAGAAGGCCTTTGAGACCAGGTACGAGCAATAGAGTTAAATAGGAGGCAAAATTCATGAGCGAAGAGAAGGAAGAGTATAAACCGGTACCCCTTGCAGTGATGCTTGAGGATGCGGAAGATATCGTTATCAAGGGGGCGAGATATCAGATTCGCCCCCTATATCTTCAAGAGGTCCGGGAGTTTCAGAAAGACGGACTCAGCATAGGGCCGCAGTTCATCAATATAGTTGATGAAGAAAGAGCCAAAACACTGGATAAGTGGCTAAAAAGAACCGTTTATAAGAGCGGCGCTAATGTAACATTGGATGAACTATTGGAATCCAACTGGACCGTCAAGGACCTCAGAAAAGTGGTACAGAAGTTAATCGACATATCGGGATAAAAACGGCCCAGTCAGATAAGGGAGAGGATGATTGGGCCAAAAATTTTACTCTACTCCTCTCCCATACTTCATTGACAAAAAATGATATAAGAACGAGCACGCTCCCCTTTTTACAGGGGATTCTAAATAATTTACCGGACGAAATTCGACGCAAGCAAGGTTATGGCGGATGTCCTCTCTTGGGCGTTGGTGGCGGCACAGGCGAAGGACAAGCGGAACCGCAGGGCAAGTATAAGGAAGCAGGAAAAGCCCCGACCCGTAGCGAGATCGAGGCTTTTATCAGTGGTTGATTTACGTTGTTTCGGTTTTAGGTGGGGGATTATTTATTACCGCAGCCGTTTTTGGTGGTTGCAGATTCTTCAGTAGTTCGATTATCTCCCCTAATGCAATAAAAAATACACCGATAAGCACAGCAAAAATCGAGAATATAATCGTGACCATTATATCTGTTTTTGCTATAGATAATCTAATGTCACGTTCCAGTGATTTCAAGGGATCATTCATATATGAAGACAACTTTTTAATTGTGTCGTAGTCATCCTGGTCAATTTGCATGATGTGTATGATCCCAAACAGCAAGCTGAACACGATTAGGATTACGCCTATTGATTTCAATGTATCCGACATTCCAATTCCTCCTATGATTCCAATGTTTGTGAATTTGCCAATTTCAAAAAATTATACCTCTCTCTGTTGATGTTGTCAGGAGAAAAGGAGGTATCTTTGAATAGGCTCTTATATGTTTCTTTTGTTGACTCATCATAAATCGTTATTTGCAAAAGTCTCTCTCTTGCTCCCAAACCAACTATGCCAAAAAGAAAGATATTCGCCGCCGTAGCTGCCGATACTGTAACTATTTCCGCCTCAACATTTTTTATTGGAGTGTCCACGATTATTTCTGAATTGTCGCTGTCGGCAATAGTGAAGCTGTTATCCCTAATTGCCAATATAACATTTCTGTAGGTTGAGCCAAGGAGAGGGTGATTGCCGCCAATCAGATTGGCGGTGTCTTTATATTTTGAACCCCCAAGGCCAGCGCTTTTTATTTTATTATTTTTTAAAACATTTTTGAATGTATCCCACAGTAAGACTAGTCCCATAACGGCCATTACAAACAGCCAAAACCATAACATTTCTATTCGCCTCCTTTTTTCCTAAATTATACCATATTAATTATAAAAATAAACAATTAATTCTATTGTACTTAATTTACGCCATCTTAGATGGTGTTTTTCTTTTGTGAAGGCGGTGATTACCATGGCAGACGAAAAGGAAATCCAGGGCGTCCAAATGATGGGCACGGTTGGGGTCAACTTTGCTCCGACAATTGAAGCCGCAATGAAATGCGTTACGGCGCTTGAGGCGGTTAATGCTCAATTGAAAAGCACACAGGGCACTGCCAAACAACTCGGAGCTGTATTTATTTCCGATATATCAAAGAATATGAGTTCCACAAAGGTCATTTTGGATCAATATGGACACGCCATGTCAGTTGTCGGCGACGAAACAAAGAAGATGGCCGGCAAAGTTAAAATGGCTGAGTCGGAACTTGCTCAAATTGAGAAGAGACTTATGTCCGTACTGGCTGCCTCTCAAAAATCCGGGGTAAGCATTCCAGGGTTAGGCGAACAGTTGTCCTCAATTAGAGGTATAAGGGACAACCTGCAGCAAGAAGGAAAGCTGTCTAAGGAACAAGAGAAATCAGTATCCGTCGCAAGAGAATTTTCTTTAACACAAGAGGCCACGCTGCGAACCCTGGAGAAGGAAGTGGAAGTAAACCGTAACCTGCAGCAGGGGGAGCAACTTCTTTCCGATTCAGCCAGCAGGAGATTAACCGCCGAACAATTAGCCCAAGAACAGATAAATAAGCAGTGGGATGAGTATCTAGCTAAACAAAAAGTCGCTGGTGAAGCAGAAATAAAAAGGCAGGAGCAAATTGCATGGGCAGAACAGGAACGCCTTGCAAAAAAAGACACAGGGACCGTATCTAAAAATACGGCGCAAGATATAGCGCAATATGACCAGCTATTGAAGAAACAAAACGAGGCATTTACTGGCTTGCCAGCCATAGAGGCCGAGGTGGCTTCAATACAGGCCAAATTGGCAAAGTCCTCCGGCGAATCGACCGTACAATTGGAGAAACAGGCATCTGCAATAAGGGCACAAGTGACACAATTGCGGG
>JBLMZW010000139.1:0-4028 GCA_050259035.1 Chitinophagales bacterium
GTTTTCCTGATGAGCGGATGTAACCCTGAACCCCAGGAATGGAAGAAGAAGTCAAACGAGATGGTGGCAGGCGATTATATCCTGACCCATAAAGACCAGTTTTCCGAGTTTGGCAAGTTAATCGAGATGACCCACATGGATGCCTTGTTGAATATCCGTGGTCCGTATACCATCCTGTTGCCCGATGACGAAGCCATGAGAGCCTATTATGCCGAAAAGGGCGTAACCTCTTTGGACCAGATGAGCGAGGAACAGCGCATAAACTTAGTGAAGAACCATATCGTGCCGGCAGAGATCTCGGCCACGGATATCGGCTTTGGAGCCCTTCGCGAGCCCAACGCCCTGGGTGACTATGTCGCCACTGAATTTCACGGGGTGGACATCTATATCAACAAGGTGGCCAAGATCATTGACCAGAATATCAAAACAGCCAACGGCTATATCCACGTCATTGACCGTGTGCTGGACCCGCTGACCCACACCGTATACAGTTACCTTGTCGACGATCCCAGGTTCTCCATCTTTGCCAAGGGGCTGGAGCTTACCGGGCTGAAAGATACCCTGGACATGGTTGATTTTCCTTACGGAGCCAAGAGGGCACGTAACCGTTATACCATCCTGGCCGTTTCTGACAGCGTGTTCAAGGCCAACAACATCAACAGCGTGCAGGAGCTGATCCAATGGACCGGCGCCAACCCCGACAGTGTGAAATACCTGAAGAATGCCTTTTACCGTTACATGGAATACCACTGTTTGAACCGCAGCTTCTTTTTGTCCGACTTAAAGACGGGCACCTACGCTATCCTTTCCAGGGATAACAACGTGTCGATTGCCATCGAGGATGATTACAAGATTAACTTTGACCGCAAGAACAATATTTATACCGCCTTTGTGCTGGGACAGTCGAACGCGCCGGCCAAGAACGGGGTAGTTCACTCGGTGAACAAGCTGCTGCCTGTTACCCTTCCCGAGGCTTACCCGGTGACTTTCGAGACGACCGACTTTATCGAATTCAAGGAAGGCGACTTCTATGGAAAATATTACTATAAATGGCATGACGGGCAGAATTCCTTCCAGAAGATCAAGTTTGACGGGGACTACCTGTTGTATTACTACAAGCCCAACCATGGACGTTCGGCCATTTTGAACAATGACAACATCTCGCTGCTGGGCTTCTGGTGGGTAGAGGTAACCTTCCCCAAGGTGATGAAAGGCCGCTATGCCGTGACAGCCAACATCTGGACCGGGGGCGATGACCTTCCCATCTTCGATGCTTACATCGACGGGGTGAAAGTTCCCAACTCTCCTTTCAATGCCCGACTGTCGGGTACCAAGATGGACTTCGGCGAGGTGAACTGGAAAACCACCGAGGAGCACAAGGTGAAACTGGTATGCGTAGGCTGGGGCGTCGTGTTCTGGGACAGCGTCACCTTCACCCCTATCAAGAACTAACTAGCTTTTGAAAGATAACAAATCACGAAGAGGATGCCACGAAAGTGGGCATCCTCTTTTTTTTGGGCAAGGAGCATGGGGCAAGGGGCAAGGAGCAGGGAAGATGAGGGGACGAGGGGGTGAAAATGAGAAATGAGAGAGTGTCCTGTGTCGCTAAGGTCACTGAAGTCCCTCAAATAAGAAATAAGAAACAAGAAATAAGAAAATGAGGGGGTGAGGGGACGAGGGAGTGATGGAGAGAGTGTGTGAGCGGACGATGGAGTGATGGAAAGATGGAATGAGAGAACAAGGGGGTGAGAGGATGAGGGGGTGAGAGGATGAGTCACCCCCGGATGAATCCGGGGGTTATGCAAAGGGAACTCTTACAGAGTTCCTGAAAGGCTATCAGAGCTGCATCCCAAGCTATGCACTACCTATGGGTCTTGGCAAGCCTGTAGGGCTTGCCTGTACATAACCCCCAGATTCATCTGGGGGAGGAGGAGACCAGAAGAAGGCACCAGAAGAAGAGACCTGTGGGAGGTAAAATCCTTAGCTTCTAAGCGAAAGCAAAACATGTATACCTTCTTATTCCCCAATGGCGAATGAGATTATGTTACCGGCTGACTAGTTTAAATCATGGAAAGCCCTGGTAACAGAGATAGGGAAGATGAGGGAACGAGAGGACGATTGGGTGAACAGGTTGCCAATCCTACTCCCGAAAATTCGGGATCAATTTAAATAAGGAATAAAGGACTTAATTAATATTTGGTTGAGAACCACCACCTAAAAATCCAATGCCACTCTCGTAAAAGTTTCCTTTATCTCTTGTTTTCTTTGAACTTGCTGTCCCGGGTGTTGATTGGAGTATTGTCTTAAGAATCATTACCCAAAGAATAGGAACGATCCAGATCAAAATATGATGAATCATTTTTTGCCTTTTATTAAAAAATGATTCAGCCTTATTAAATTTTATAGCAAACCTCAATGTCCAAATGAAGTATACTGTCAACAGACCAAAAAGCAAATAATATTTCATTTATCGTTTCTCTATTAACTACACCAATAATATTAATAATGTCTTTATACCAGCCTCCTAATGCTATTATTATCATTGAAGCCATTCTTTCCAAAGCTATTGTTTTTGGCTTTAGCATGCCACCATTTGAAAGGAAATAATCCCGATAGAAGCAGGCTTTTTAAAACCTTACTTTTAAACGGAAGCTTAGTAACTGTTACCAGGATTTATTCTTTCAGTAATTCTTTGAATATTGCTACAATGTTTGTAAAGTCCCTTAATTCATAAACGTGCGGATAAAAGTCGGCATAGGTGTCGGGATTGGAGTAGCTGTAATGCCTGTAACGGTCACCGACTTTGAATTCAATGATATAACCAATTCCATCATTAACAGCCATTTCCATGCTACTAAATTCATTGGTATCCGGATCATAGTAATAATTTCCGGTCTTTAAACTATCCTGGTCAGGCAATGAGAAGATATTATTTGAAACAAGTCGTGCAAAAAGAGTGTCCAGGTTCACTTTATTAGAAATGTCTTTGGATAAAAGTGAATCTTTTCCAGGCTTGGAATAGAAATATTTCGCACTCCATTTTTTGTTAAAGGACAATATGGTGCAGTCTGAATTTTCAAATGAAGGGAATCTCATAAAACGTATTTCAATTTTATTACCTGATTTTAAGATGGATGACCAATCTTTATTATAAAAGCTATTGGCTTTACACGTTGAAGTGTCTGAAATAACGTTTCCGACAAATAAGGTTTTGTCTATTGACTGAGCAGTTACTACTGAAACTGCCAGGATAAATACAATTGTCGTGATTAGTTTTGTCATAATTGTTGCTATTGACGGTATATGCGAAACGCTGTTGCGGTTAATTTTTCTTATCCTTCTTGAATGACTGCTCAAAACCTAACAAATAATAATACTCTCCGACTAACTTAACAGTGGGATTATTTTTTCGTTTCCATAAGTTATAACCACTCCAGTCCAGTTTTAATTCCTTTGGAAGCAGTAAAGTCCCCCAATATTGATCACATATAAATTCATTTAAAAACCCATTCTTTCTTATCCCTACTAACTCATCAAAAAACTTATCAAATTTGGTATTATGATGCTTTAGGCTTTCCCATTTATTAAGCATTGAATCAATAGAAGTTTTTTGTTCCTCAAAATATAGACTTGGAAAACCGGAACATCTCTCTAGTGAATCGACGTTTTGATAGGCCCAATCTATTTTAGATTTGACGGCAGCAAAAATTGCAATAAGACTAATCGTATCTGTTGTGATCCCTGGAGAAATATGAACATCTACTCCTTGGATTAGTGGTTGTTTTTTTACAATATCAATTGGAGAGAATTTATCGGTTAGTTTGTTTGAAATATCTTCTAAAACGCCTGGATCCATGTCAGTTGATGAAATCCTATATTTTAAAAAATATTTACCGCATTCAAAAAGGACCAATACAGTATTCTGGTTTTTATTGCTAATTACTCCTGATAATCCCAAAACACTATATCCATCTTTTGAAACTCGTATATGTTTCGGAGTCGTGTTAATCCCTTGGTTTGACACCGTT
>JBLMZW010000140.1:0-3180 GCA_050259035.1 Chitinophagales bacterium
AGCTTAATAAGGGGACTATGGGATGGAGGTCACTACTATCACTACTTTTGGCCTTATTGTTGCTGGGCTCCAACCCCGCTTTATTATCAGCGGGTACTATTAACTGGATTCCTGAAGGGCAGATTACTGGATTAGCCACAGATAATTCAGTAACAGGAGTTAAGGCCAATAAGGAACAAAAAGCTAAGGCAGAAAATATGCTGGCTGACATGCCGCTCTTTTTCATTGAAAACCAGGGGCAAGTAGATAAGCAAGTACTCTATTATACCGAGGGTGGAAACCAGGGCCTCTACTTCACCCCCTCGGGGTTAACCTTTACCCTGACCAAAGCTCAAACTCCATCTAATAAAAACATTGGACCCGAAGATTTTGAGCAAGAATTTGCACCTCCAGCAACGGAACAAGAACGCTGGGCAGTCAAACTGGACTTTATCGGGGCTAATAATGTTAAGCCTCATGGTGAAGGCCTTACCCCCACGAAAATATCCTACTTTAAAGGCCAACCGGAGGATTGGAAAACCGGTCTCAAAACGTACTCCCGCATAGTCTATCCTGAATTGTGGCCCGGCATCGACCTGGTATTCAAGGGCGGAACCGAGGGCTTAAAGTATGAATTTATGGTAGCACCGGGTGCTGATCCGAAACAGATTAAGCTGGCCTGGCAGGGAGCGGAGACTATAAAGATAAACCAGCAGGGCGGAATGGAGATTAATACCCCCATTGGCGGTTTTACCGACCAGGCACCAATTGTCTGGCAGGTTGATGGGGACAACCGACAGACTGTGGATGCTTGCTACTATTTAAGCCGCAAAGCAGAGAACACCCAGGCATGGGGCTTTAAACTGGGTAGCTACGACCCAACCCGCGAAATGATCATAGATCCTGTTGTAATTGATTACTGCGGATATATTGGCGGCTCGGACAGTGAAAAAGGTAATGCCATTGCGGTTGACAGCACAGGGCGAGCTTATGTGACGGGGACTACTGAATCTACAGAGGGCCAGGGTTTCCCGCTTATTGGGGGACCAGATTCTAGTTTTAACAGCGGTTATGAAGATGCCTTTGTAGCCCGGATAGCGGCCGACGGAACCTACTTGGAATACTGTGGTTATATTGGCGGCTCGTCCTATGATTATGGTCGAGATATTGCCGTAGACAGCAACGGGCGGGCCTATGTGACAGGGTATACAAGTTCCAGCGAGGCCACGTTCCCGGTCAAGGTGGGCCCGGACCTTACCTATAACGGCGGCGATACTGATTCCTTCGTGGCCCGGGTAGCGGCAGACGGAAGTTCCTTGGAATATTGTGGCTATATCGGTGGTTCAGATCGCGAATTCGGTTCTGGTATTGCCGTAGATGATAGTGGGCGAGCTTTTATTATTGGAAGCACTTGTTCCAGTTCTTATCAAGGTTTTCCCGTAAAGGTGGGGCCATACCTTACCTTTCACGGCGATTATGATTGCTTCGTGGCCCGGGTAGCATCGGATGGGAATTCCCTGGATTACTGTGGTTATATTGGTGGCCAGGGAGTTGACGAAGGTTGTGATATCGCGATTGACAGCAGTGGTCGGGCTTATGTCGTTGGAAGTTCTTGTCTTCCCGATAATAATCCCTGGCCTAGCAACTTTCCTGTAATTGGCGGTCTAGATTCCAGCAATAATGGGGATTACGATGCATTTGTAGCCCGGGTAGCAGCTGATGGAGCATCCCTGGAATACTGCGGCTATATTGGCGGATCCAGTTATGATTATGGCATAAGTATTGCAATAGACAGCAGTGGCCGAGCATATACAAGTGGATATACCGCTTCTTCTGAAAGGCAAGGCTTTCCCATTAAGGAAGGACCAGACCGCACTTTTAACGGAGAGGATGATGCCTTCGTGGCCCGGGTTGCTGCCGATGGGAATTCCCTGGAATACTGCGGTTACATTGGTGGTTCAGCCTCAGACGAGGGTAAGGGCATTGCAGTTGACAGCAACGGTCGGGCTTATGTAACCGGGTATGCATGGTCTTCGAAGATGGATGGCTCCCCCGCCAAGGCCGGGCCGAACTTAAACTTTAACGGATCCTGTGATGCCTTCGTGGCCCGGATTGCTGCTGATGGGACTTCCCTGGAATACTGTGGTTACGTTGGTGGCTCGGGCGAAGACCATGGTACGGGCGTTGCAGTTGACAGTAACGGTAAGGTTTATGTAATCGGTGATGCTAGCTCAAGCGAAACTCAGGGTTTTCCTATCAAGGCAGGCCCGGATTTAACCCATAATGGCTATTGGGACGTTTTTGTCGCTCGCATTCGGGATCCCTATTCTGACTTGGCGGTAGTCCTACAAAATCCGCCGGGGGAGATAGCAAGTGGAGAAAAAACAACTATAACAGCGGTTGTTAGTAGTATGGGAGAGACAGCCGGAAATGCTTCGGCTCAATTTTATATTGATAACCAATTACTTAGTACGAAAAACATTTCCGGACTTAAACCCGGTAAAAGTAAACAACTGAAGGTCAAAGTAAAAGTTCCTGCGACCGTCGGGTTATCTACCCTGAAAGTGGAGTTAATACCTACTAACCAGGATATTAATCTGAATTACAATACAGCAGAAAACCAGGTCAAGATTTTAGGACCGGATTTAACCGTCAAAACGGTAGCCCCGAAAAAGGCACTTGAACCGGGTAAGTCCGGGACCCTTACTGTAGGCATAGCGAACCAGACCATTGCCACCGCAGGAGAATTCGTGGTGCGGGTATACCGGGTCAACGGCGGATCGATACTGGGAGAAAAGAAGGTATCCAAACTGAAGGGGCAGCAGGAAAAAGCCTTGAGTGTAAAGATCAAAGTCCCGGCTGATTTTCAGCCCAACGAGTATATACGGGTGGAGATTGACGCTAGCGGCCAGGTGGCTGAGGAAAACGAGGGTAATAATACAAGGCAGTACCCCCCACCGGCACCGTAAGCAATAGAGACTGACTCATAAGTATACGCAAAAACAAGCCCATATCATTGAAAAGTGGTATGGGCTTGCTCATGTTATGTTTAGGTATAAGCAGGCGGTCTTTTTCCCTTTCTGACTTTTGAGACCTCCTCTTTTCCTTTTTTAAAGTAGTCCGTTCAGGAAAAACATATCATTAATGATTGATCATTGCCTATACATGTCACATAATGGGAATTAGCTTAACATATTTTTG
>JBLMZW010000141.1:0-64867 GCA_050259035.1 Chitinophagales bacterium
GATGGTTAAACTGTTGATCAGAGCATCTTCACTGGGTGAGGTTTTAATCTGATAATCAAACACCGTCTGGTGATTTTTTTGATACGTATCGGTTTGAACTGCTTCATATTGTCGGTTAGGCGAACCCAGAATGGTTTCATTGGCATTGATAATGGCATAGGGTACAATAGTTCCGGTCTCATCGGTTATGCGAATATCAGAAAGATTAGGATTGGCATACCGGTAAACCTCTTTATCAAGGAACAATGCTGTATATTGATTATTACCTGTGACCTGGACAGGTTTAAAATAAGACCAGCCCTTCAAGGGTTCCGGCGGGTAGGCTGCCAACACAGGAACACAAATCAGAGATAATGTAATTAAAAGCAAGGCGGTACGGCGGATCATAAGACCTCCTTTTGGTCATTATGGTTTTCTAAGACCGGAAGTCGATTAGGATCAAGTTTTTCAAGGCGCTGGTAAATATATGATATGGCCAGGAAGATTAATCCGAAACCAAAATAGGCAAAAATACGGGTCAAACTGGTCATGTATCTCAGGTCAAACAGGAGAAGTTTGGCGGTGGCAAAAAGAGCTAGAATCAACCCCGACCTGCGTATGTATGAATAACCTTGCTTCAAACCGTATACCACAAAGGCGAATGAAAAGGCCATAAGTACGAAGCTATCTACGACATGGCTGCTGGGAATCCAACCAAACTGGCAACTGCGAGTAAGGATTACAGCCAGAAGCAGGTAGGCTGCCATTACTATAGGATACCACTCTTGACTGACGCGATACCGATCAATAACCGCTAGAGTGCCGCGTCGTAGGGTAATAAATACAAAGGTGTGATATGCCAGCAGAACCAGGAACGCGGTCCAGGAGGCAAGGCTGAAAATGTCGCCTTTCCCGGTGGGAAATAGTGATGTGGTAGTTAATATCAGACAACGCAAATCAATTAAGCCTATAATAATCCAGGTCCCGAAAGATACGTATTTATCTCCAGTCATTTTAGTTCTTCCCAGGAGCCAGCAGTAAACGGTGCCAATGACAGCCACCAGGATATATGAGTAGAAGTTCTCAAATACAGGAGCCAGTTTGAGATAAGGCAACAAATAGTGGCTGAATACGTAAAGGGCTTCAAAGAGGGCATATAAGATGGCGTGTATCAGGATGATGTATTTAACCGGATTGAACAATGAGCCCAGAACAGATTCTCCAGGCCCTTCTGTTCGCATATAATGGCTTGCCAGAGCAATGAAAAGACCTATGGTTATAACCGCATATTTGTAATGGTACAATGGATCAGAGTCGGGTCTGACAAATAGGAAGACATAGTAGGCTAACCCCAGAACCACCCAGCCAATCCGCTGCAATATAGGGGATTTAACATAAACTCCATAGGCTATAAACAAAACGGCTTCGATTGTCCAACCAATACTTAACCATACTTTGCCAAACTGGAAGGGAACGATGAGTGTGGCAAATGTCAGCGCGGTCAGCCAGAAAATGTTGGACATTATTTCTTCTTTGGGCAGCAGGCGTTTCAAATTGTAGGCTAAAAAACTATAAAGCAGGGCGAAGAAAACCGCTAAAAGACCGCGATAATCATTCCAGCCTGCCCGAGCGAAAAGCCAGTAGGTAAGGGCGCAGCTCATGGTGGTATTTAAAAAAAGAAGGAATACCTCTTGATGAAGAAGGGGCACCTTGAAGCGTAATGAGTAGCCCAGAGTAATAACCAGGAAGAGAGTGAACATGGCCGCAGTAAAGAATAGCGAAGTCTGGGGATTACCAATTTGAACCAGGTAGATGATAACTGGAATGGAAAAAAGAAAGCCGACCCAATTTACTATCTGCCATTTTCTAAATAGGGAGACGACTAAAACCATTGCGTTTAGCAGAAAGACATAAGCCATAGCCTCAGGGCCACCCAGTTCCATATAAAAAACATAAACAAAGAAAGGAAGATACCCGCCGATTAAAGCGAAAAGACAGATAACCTTAGAATCATACCGGACTGACATTATGATAGTTGCAATAGTAATCAAAAGGGACATGACAATAGCCGTATAAAAGTTAAAAATATGCAGATAAAAATAGCCCGAGAATGCGGTTATGTAAAGTATAGCTACTCCGCCCGAAGTTAAACCGAGAGAAAAGATGTTCTTGTCCTTTCGATTGAAATATTCCCCCGACGCCAGAAAAGCCAGACCAAGCAGCAGCAAAATTATGCCTTTGGCATATGGCCCGGGCCTGAACCAGTTATTATACCCGTATTTCACCAGAAAGACGGTGGCCAAAACAATTAAGAAAATCCCCAGTTTATTCATCCAGCTTAGACCTAGGATACGCTCAAAATTGTTTTGAAGTATTCGCCTTTGTATTACTGTCTCGGATACCGGTTCATTCGCCATATTTACATAACGAGTATTCACCTCGGTAATTTGTTGATGTCGGGTTTCTGCTGCAATCTCCATCTTATCCCGAAGAACTGTGTCAACTTTTTGTGAAAGTATGGAGAGTTCTTGCTTAAGCAGTTCTTCTTCTTTCATAAGGTCACTGAAGAGTTTATTATGGATTTCAGCCAGTGATCGCCGTAGGGAGGTTTCCATTGTCGACAGGCGGTTTTGAGTAGCATTAACATTTTGTTGAAAATAAGTTTCCAGCTTAGCACGGGACATTTTCAGGATACTTAAGCGCTCATTGATTATTTGTTCATTTAATGACATCCTGAGCCGGGAGTTCTCTTCACGGGTACTTCGAAGGGTTCGGTTAAGAACTTCGTTTTCCGTTTTTAATTTGTTTAAGGTATCACGTAATTCCTTATTTTCCAGAATTACAACGTCTGTGTCGTAAGCCGCAAGAATATTTTCCAGTTCGGAGACTGACTGTTTCTCAGCTTGAATTACCTTGTTTAAACGGTCCTTAAGATCCAATTTCCGTCCTCCCTTCAAAAGAGGCTCTGTTTTCATTATTTTTCCATTCATTGATTGCTAAGTCAATCCATGTAAATATTATTACTTTCTATTCGAATTACCGCGGGATTATGAGAAGTCATAGCTGGCATCCGATTTAGTATTGGAAATACCCCGATTAAAGAGGATAGACAGGCCTTTATATCTGTTAGCGGGTTTGCAATAAGCAAAATAGCGAATTAATATCGGGTTATGTTAGTAAAAAAAAGGAATTACCGCAGTTTTCCCAGAATTAGAACTAAGAATCCTCAGCCTATCGTATTTTGGGACGGATCGTTTTTATTGATAATTGTCTTTGAGTTCAGGGCATCCTTTCTAAGTTTTTATGTTCTTCAGTTGATACTTCTGCGGGAGGTGATTGATTGGTACAGGGTTTCCTTCTGGGACTGGCCAGTGGAACTGTCTGTTTGGCAACCTGTCTTCCAGTCCTATTCCCGCTATTACTGGGGGAAGGATCTGACACCCGCCAAAACTACTTCCTGCTGGGCAAGTTTCTATCCGGGCGCCTGGTCGGCTATATGCTATTTGGGTTGATAGCCGGGGTGTTTAGCCAACTATTAAACGGGACAGGTCCAGCCCGGGAATTGATTCTGGGTGCGGTAGACGCCATTCTTTCCATTTTAATGATTGTTTACGGTTTTTCCCGTCCTCGAGAGGTGTGTGCCGGAAAAGCAATGAACTGGTCGGTGGCGAAGGGATTTAGCCGTTGGCCTGAATTACTTCCTACGGTCCTGGGATTTTTAACCGGATTGAGTCTTTGTCCACCGTTTCTTCTGGCCTTGGCCGGAGCATCGAATTCTCGAACTATCATTGGGAGTATGCTATTCTTTTTAGCCTTTTTTTTCGGGACCTGTTTATATTTTATTCCCATGCCTGTTATCGGTCTGGCAAACCGTTTTCAGACATTAAAGATAATCGGGAGATTGGCGGCAATAGTAATCGCTGTTTATTACCTTTATACCGGAATCATTTTATTGGGAGGAGGAATTATGGCTTTATGAACATGATTGAACCCCAGATTAACAGCCCGGGCCCTGAACGCCCCGTTCCTCAACACAGGGTATGGAAATCGGCTTTATTAACCTTGCCGATGATAGGCATGTCGTTTATTATGCTTTTCCAGGGCAGTTTTCCATCTGAACCGGGTCAGTTGGCCGGAACGACCATTGTTTTTATCTTATGCAACGTGTTATTTTTCTTGATGATACATACCGGCAAGGTCAATAAGTACCGGAAACCACTGTTCATACTAACTGCATTTTGTTTCAGTCTGACCTTTATCTGCAACTTGATTGAAGTGCGGGGCAGCATGATGTTAACTCAGGCTAATATGCTGGATGGAGAGACTCCGTTTTGTCATTTAGTCATTCCTATGGTTATCATCCCGGCAGCTCTGACTAAAACCATAATCTTTCCGGGCTCTATGTTGAATGGCTGGGCAGCAATAGGTTTGATGCTGGTGATGTGGGCCGGCATCTCATTGGTCCTCGGCAGAGGATGGTGCAGTTGGGCCTGCTTCTTCGGCGGTTTCGATGAAGGGTTTTCTTGTCTGCGTAAAAAAACAGTAATAAAGAAGATCGACCGGCGTTGGACCTACTTTCCCTGGGCCGTGTTAATAGGAGTAGCATTAATGTCAGCCGTTACCCTCTCACCTTTTTATTGTGAATGGCTGTGTCCTTTTAAAGCTGTTACTGAATTCGAACAAATAACTTCCTTTAAGCTCCTGGTACAAACCATAATTTTCGGCAGCTTGTTCCTGGCATTAGTGGTTATCCTTCCGATTCTAACCCGGAGACGAATACAGTGCGGGCTTTTTTGCCCCTTTGCCGCTTTCCAATCTCTGACCAACAAAATAAATATATTTGAGGTGCGTATTGATCAGGAAGCCTGCAAAGACTGCGGAAAGTGTATACGTGAATGTCCGACCTTTTCACTCGACGAGAAAAGTGTTGAAGCCGGTAAAACACTGATGTCTTGTACCAAGTGCGGTAAATGTGTGGATAACTGCCCGAGGAAGGCAGCGGCCTATCATATTAAAGGCACTCCCTTTAAACTGGGTTCAGAAGCAACGCGGCTACTATACGTTTATCCCGCTTTCTTAATCCTTGTCATTATCGGGGGGGACATGATTTGTGATGCCCTGATTCGATTAATCAAGCTGGCTACCACCGGCAGTCTTCTATGAGAAGGGGGAGGTGGATAAAATGAGTAAAGTTAGAACCATATTAGCTTATTTTCTCGCAGCCCTGGCGGTACCCATAACCATTGCATTCTTTGTTGGCATGACGCCTTTGGCTGAAGCCCTGGTCAAGGCAACTGGTCTTAAAGTGTCGCCCTGGTATGACGGTGGAGAAGTTGTTCGCACGATTAAACACGATGGTTATGCAACCAGGATCCATCGCCCGGTTTTCGACGGACTGATAGGAGAAAAGAAAGAGGGTTTCGTTCGAATTGATTGGGTACCATCTAAGGAATTGCCCCCCAAAATTAAAGAGGGGATTGATATTAACGATGATGGTAAGGTAGATGTAGTTGTAAACCTTGATACCAGTGCCAGCAAGGCTACAATTAATCCGAAAAGGGAATGGGTGGAGGGTTTGATCGGAACCTACAGCCTTAAGGATGGTCAGGCTGTGAAAATAAAACTCAAGAACGTAGGGATATAATCGGACCAAAAATAGAATTGTTAAAAAACAAAGTGCTCGGTTACTTTCCTTTTTGATTAGGGACAAACTGCTGTCAGCATTTTATAGTCTAATTGGATATATGGAGAGCATAAAAGTGATGGATTCATTTAGCGTGAATTGTGTTGTTATCACCATATATAATTACCCATTGAGCTTTATTGAATTAATAGGAACAGCCTTTGGCCTTTGTAGTGTAGCCCTAGCAGCGAGAGAAAAAGTTCTTAACTATCCAATTGGCCTAATAAATGTTATCCTTTTCTTTCTCATTTTCTATCAGGTGCAACTCTATTCGGACATGATTCTCCAGGTTTATTTTTTCATCATTAGTATCTACGGTTGGTGGAGGTGGTTAAGTCCAACCGGGGAGTTTGAAGCCAAAGCCAATCATGAGTTAAGGATCACTAATAATACACTAAAGACTAATACCGGTTACATCCTATTGGTTGCAATAGGGGTTGTGATTTTGGGTACTGTAGTTAAAAACCTTCATCTGTGGTTGCCAACCATATTTAAGCTGCCCGCGGCATTTCCCTACCTTGATTCTTACGTGGCTGTGGCTAGTATGGTGGCAATGTATTTGTTAGCTCGTAAAAAGCTGGAGAATTGGATTCTATGGATAAGCGTTGATGCACTGTGTATTGTGCTTTATTTCGTGAAAAACATTAAGTTGATGTCTTTTGAGTATCTGTTATTCTTCTTAATTGCATCATTTGGCCTCTGGAACTGGTTCAAGGAATTCCGAGAAAGCCAGTTTGAAAATAGCGGAAAGGTTAATGTTGATTATGAACCGTCGAAATTAATGGAGTGATACATATGTCAGAACAGAAAATCGGACTAACCCTGGGAAAATTTGCTCCTTTGCATAAAGGACACCAGCATTTGATAGAAACTGCTTTAAATGAAATGGATCACCTAATCGTGATAGTATATGGTTGTCCGGAGATTACTTCAGTTCCATTAGAAACGCGAGTGGGGTGGATTGCCAATATATACCCTTCAGTAGAGGTTATTGAGGCGGAAGATGGTCCGAAGGAAGTGGGAGATACTCCTGAAATCAAGGCCAAACAAGAGAGATATATCTTAGGTAAGCTGAATGGCCGTAAAGTGACTCATTTCTATTCAAACGAGTTTTATGGGGAGCATATGAGCCAGGCTTTAGGTGCGGTAAACCGCCAGGTTGATAGGCATCGATTAGAATATCCGGTTTCAGGTACCCTGATCCGAGAGAATTATTATGAGTATCGAGATTATTTACATCCTGTCGTATATCGGGACTTGATAACCAAGGTAGTATTTTTAGGAGCTCCGGCAACTGGGAAAACAACTATAGCTGAATACCTGGCAAATGAATATAACACGGTTTGGATGCCTGAATACGGTCGTGAATACTGGGAAAAGCACCAAATTAACCGCCGTTTATCCCCTTTACAGTTGGTTGAAATAGCCGAAGGGCACTTCGAACGTGAGGAAAAATTGCTTCTTGAAGCAAGAAACTATTTGTTTACTGATACCAATGCCATTACAACCTACATGTTTTCTCAATATTATCATGGTTATGCTCACTCCCGCCTAGTGGAACTCGCACAAATTGCGGAGTCCCGTTATGATCATTTTTTTCTTTGCGATAGCAATATTCCATACGCTGATACCTGGGACCGATCAGGGGTGACGCAAAGAGAAACGTTCCAGAAAAATATAATAGCAGATCTTGCGAATAGAAAAATACCATTTACAGTAATTGGCGGGAAATTAAACAAACGGGCCGACCAGGTGAAAAGATTATTACAAATTAAGATTTAGTTTGGCAATAAGATACCGCTATATGAAAGTACCATTTTTGTGGGGGTTGCTATGGTATTCATCGAATAGTGGCATCTAGGGTTAAGGTTTAAAATACATTGTGGGTTACGACAAATTCGCATGATATCATAAGGCCTATGCAAATCGAGATCAGAGATATAAAAAACACTAGATTACGTAAATAATCCTAATCGATTAATGATCTTAAGAAAATCACCGGAGGTGATTCCCACTGAAGAAATGCTTTTTAACCCCTTTCGCCAGTTCGAAAAGGCGAGAGTTGGTACGGGAATGCATCAAATATATGCATCGGGGCCAGAAGGCCGTTTACATACTGCCATCGCGGGAAGCGATGTTCGATGTACGGAGAATGTTAACGGAAGAAAACGGCGGGATATCGGACTGCCTGATACTGGGATTCGATAACCTGGAGAGGATAATTACCCGTAGCCAAGTAAAACGCGATACTCTTAATAATGGGGAAGTAAGGAGCATTATCAGAGGTTTACTGGCGACGATGAGGCCGCCTGTCTTTGCCGGAGTTATAGACAAACCCGGGCTTACAGACGGCCTGGTAACAGCTATTAAGAGCTTGAAACGGCAGTATATCAGCCCGGCGGATTTCAACCATAGAATCTCTGGCTTTGAAGGGATCGTGCAGGATAAATGCCAGGCCGTCAGTCACATTTACCAGGCTTACGAAGAGTACAAGGAAGCTCATGGATCATTGGATATAGACGACCTTTCCTGGTTGGCAATCAATAATGCCGCAGAAGCCCCCTTGTTCAATACAACCGGAGTAATTGTGATTGATGGATTTATTAATATAGACGCGGTTAATGTTGAATTGTTGCGGGAGATTGCCGCCACCTACCCGGAGATAGACTTTTTGGCCCACGTTCCCTTTAGAAATGTTCATAATGAGGATTTTTTACGTGATGAAGTACTAAAGGACTTGGAGCAACTGGGTTTTGAATGCGTAAACGACAATAGCCCGGCAGAGTCCGAGCCGGCTGTCACATCTCTGGCCCGGGAACTATATGCCGGCAAAGCGTGCCTGGGTGATATGAGGGACTGTCTTGAGGTCGTGCCCGGGCCCTGTATGGATTACGAACTCCGAGAGGCTGCCCGGGCTATAAAGAAGTTGATCATAGAAGGTGTCAACCCTTCCGATATAGCGATTTACTGTAGCACTGGGGAAGAATACAGGCCGAAAGCAATAGAGATATTCGCCGAGATGGGTGTTCCCCTGAGGATTTCAGGCGGGGATCGGCTGTATTCCATACCTCTGGTTAAGGATCTTTTTGACCTGTTTCGTTTTTTGGCAGAAGAACCTAACGAACGTTATTTTCGGAGTCTGGTGGGTTCCAAGTACCTTATACCGCTTGAGGCAGCGGCAGTATTGCCTGATGAGAACTATCGCCTGGTAAAGCTGGCTGGTCAATTGGCTAAGAGCCGTGAACCTGATCTCTATCTTTCCTCGTTTCGCCAGGCAGTCCCCGAAATACTGGTGGATGCCCCCTCTAGGGATGCAATGATTAAATACATATCTACGATCGAGGAATTCCCTGATAACTGCAACAACCAGTCCGAATGGCTGCTGGCCTTCAAGACATTGGTGAATAGCCTGCATCTAATAGACAAGGTCAAATGGATGAAAATTCAAAGCATCCTTAACGAAACTTCATTCATGCGGGATGTATTAGCTCTGCAAGGTTTTATCGGGGTGATCGACGAATTGATCGCCAGTTATAGAAAACTTGATACCATGCCGTATGCAGAATGGAAGCGATACTTGATCTCTGATTTACATGACCAGTTATTGTTCAAGGAGACCGATCTTCGTTTGAAGGGCTTACAGGGAGTAAACTTTCTTTCCCCGGATATGGCCCGGGGACAGAACTATCATGCAGTTTTTATAATTGGTTTGAATGAAGATTGCTTCCCATCAGTAGGTACGGGGAATCTTCTCTTCAATTTTCGAGAAAACACCGTGCTTAATGAGAATGGAATTAACTTTCGCTATCCCCTGTGGGAACTGCAAAGGGAACGAATTCGCTTCAACAGCTGCCTGGGCTCGGCCCGCAAGTCTATATTCTTATCCTACCGGACCGGGGATGAGTCTGATAATTATATAATATCTTCCCCCTTTCTGGATGAAGTGGCTTTAGTATTAGGCGATCATTTCAAAGAAATCGAACGCCCCATGGTCAGTATGCGTCAGCGCCTGGATTACTCACAGGAACCGGCTTCGTGGAGAGAAGCAATGCGTCAAATGACTGGTCGGATGTGGCGGCTGCGAAGTGGTCCCGGCTTGGATGTTCCATACCTAAAAGGCATTTCAAACGCAAGGATTCATGAGCTAAATTACATAAATCATGCCGCTCGCATGGAGATATCACGGATGGATAATCCGAAATTTGATAAATATGACGGCCTGCTTTCGTCACCTCAACTGGCTCAGAGTGATAATGATTACATTTTCAGTGTATCTCAGTTAAACAGCTATGCGGCCTGTCCCTTCAGATACTTTATTGAGCGGGTTCTGGATCTTAAAGAAGAAGAGGATGGTCCTCTGGGTTACATGAATATAGGATCTTTCTATCACACGGTGTTGGAGAACTATTATCGTAACCATCCGGATCCTTTGGTACTTGATTCGGCCAGGTTGGATAGTATCTTTGAACAGAATGTGGATGTACTTAATGACGGTTCTATTCCGGATACCATATTTCAGTCCGTTAAGGTGGAATTACTAAATGTTTTACAGACTTTTCTTCAGAATGATGCCGGTGTTTTAAAGTATATTCGGGATAATACCAACTGCGACATGAAGCCGGCCTTATTTGAACAGGAATTTGAATTAGATCAACAGTTCGGCAACCAAAAAATAAAGGGCTTTATTGACCGGGTGGACCTGGAATATGATCAAAAACAGGAATTAACCGGACGTTACATCATTTATGACTACAAGACTTCTAACGCTAAGACTTTAAAGGATTGCATTGAAGGGCTAGATTACCAGCTCCCTATTTACCATTCGGCTGTTAATGAACTTCTAAAAAATAAACATGGTATTCAAAACCCGGAGTGTCTGGCGCTTATCTACTACAGTATAAAAGAATCAAATCGAAGAGGCATAGTGCGCAAGGATATAAAAAAGTCATTGTTTAAGGGCAAGACCGGGCCTAGGGATTTGCTTGGCCCGGATAATATAAGGGTGGTGATGAAATGGGTAGAGGAAGAAGCGGATAAACTGGTTAATTGCATTCAGTCTGGCCGATTCATGCCACCCCGGAACTGTCCATGGACAAACTGCCCATTTACTTCGGTATGCAGGCACGACCGGCAGCGCCTGGCGGGAAAGGAGGCCTAGAGCTATGACGTTAGAAGTGCAGAAAAAGTACGGGGTAAATGAAGAACAGGCCATGGCTCTGGACCTTGGGACCAGTATTGCCCTGCGAGCCGGAGCAGGTTCCGGCAAGACCAGAGTCCTTACCAAACGATTCATGCGGCTCCTGCTGGAGGAGCCAAATATTGATCTTGATAGAATTCTGGCGATTACTTTTACTCGTAAGGCGGCAACCGAGATGAAAGACCGTGTTCGCCAAGAGTTATCGGAACGGATAGCGGACTGCGTTAATAATGATGATAAGAACCGACTGAACCGCTTCCGTATGTTTGTGACCATGGCGCATATCGATACCATCCACGGTTTTTGTGCCAAACTCCTTAAAGACAATTATGTTCACGCAGGGATTGATCCAAATTTTGAGGTGATGGAGGAAGTTGACGTCACCATAAAGTTAAACGAACTGGCAGAACAGGCAGTAAAGAACTATATCGAAGACCCCGGGAATGACGATCAAGTTGTTAAGGTGCTTGAGGGGTATGGCTCAGGTTTATTTATTAAGGGAAGCCTCAGTCAGGGGCTGGTGGAAGTGTATAAATCAATTCGGGGTAAGGAATCTGATCCATCAAGGATTAGGCCCTATGATGATGGCCCGGAAGAGGTCAAAGCTCTTCAGATAATGGGGTGCAGTCTTCTGGCCAGACTCCATAAAGCATACCAGGAATACAAAGCCCGGGTGAATAAATTAGATTTTAACGATCTCGAAAACATGGCAGCAGATATTCTCCTGGATAGTTCAGTTCAGAAGTGCTGCCAGGAGCGGTTTCAATACATAATGATTGATGAGTTCCAGGATGTAAATCCTTTGCAAAAACAGGTCATTGACCGGTTAATTGGAGATGAGACTGCCATCAAACCCGGAAGCCTGTTTATTGTCGGGGATCATAAGCAGTCTATTTACGGATTTCGTGGAGCAGACAACAGTGTGTTTGAGGAAATGTGCGAGAAAATAGATAATTATGGAGGCCTGAGGTATCTTAGAAATTGTTACCGCAGTACACAGACCATAATTAAAACGGTTAATGATATCTTCCGTAACTTAATGGATGATTTCCAGGAGTTAAACTATCCTGACCTTAACACCCGGCAAGAGAAAGAAGTAGAACTTATAAGCTGGAGCAAGGATGATTTTAAGGAAGATAAACAGCCAACCCGTTGGGATAAGGCTAAAAAGCTGCTCCCGGATGATGAGCGGGGCGATGAACTGGCTGCCTCGCTTAGAGCTGAATATAGTGAGCAAGTACTGCAATCAAAAAAGGACTTCCAGGGGGATATTATAGCAGCCCGCATAAAACAATTGACCGATGAGGGATTTGATTATTCGGATATCGCTATTATAATGCGCAGTCGTGCTAATCTCACCCGAATTGAGATATCTTTGTCACGGTACGAGATTCCATATTGCGTTCTGGGCGGTCTGGGGTTTTGGGATAGACAAGAAGTAGTGGAGATTATGGCTCTTTATCGATTGGTTTTTAACCCTGAGGATCGGCTGGCTCTGTTTACTGTTTTTCGTTCGCCTTTAATCGGGTTTTCTGATGACCTTGTCCTGGCTTATTCAAGTCTATGGAGCAGCAATAGGAATCTTTCCATCACCGGAATATGCGATATGTTAATGAAAAGTGCAGGGGATGATCGCTGGATTGTGCAGCGGGCCGCCAGGGTGTTTAAGATTCTACTGCCTTTGGATGGGGTAGAGAATGCCAGCGAATTGATAAGGAGTATTATTAACTATACCGGTTACAAAGATATCCTTCTGGCTCTGCCGTTGGGAGAGAAAAAGTTCAGGAATCTAGAGAAACTTGTTCGCATAATAGACGATTTCGAGAGCAAGGGGACCTACGGAGCGCGGGAATTGCCGAGCTATATTGATACTATTAAGGAACTGGGAACCCTGGATGGCGAAGCACGCCTCGATACCGAAGACTCCAATGCAGTTAAAATCCTTACCATTCATGCAGCGAAAGGACTGGAATTTCCTGCGGTTATTATTCCCGATATGGATGCGGCCCTTGATCGAATGGCCAAACAAGCCAGGCCGTTGTTTCTATTTGAGCCTGAATACGGAGTAATTGGGGCTAGTTCTGCTAATACAGAGGAATCAGCAGACAGCATTTCATTGTATCAGCAAATAATCAATGAACGAGTGACCAGGGATCTGACAGAAAGCCGCCGTTTGTTTTATGTGGCCACTACCAGAGCCAAAGATTTTTTAGCAATGGTGGGCGAGGAACAGGAAGTCAAGGATGAAAACAATCTTAACAGCTTCATGCGGCAGCTAATATGGTCGAGCAATAAATCTGGAATCCCGGCTACCATTAAGAAGGTTAAAGCCAGTGATCTTACGAGAATCACCGCAGCCAGGAATTCGTACCCTCCGGATAGCTTTACCGAGAACGAAATCCTGGTAAATCTTATTCTTACAGAAGACCGAAGTGAGCACTTCCCGATTTTGGCTTCTGTTCCGGCTGCCTGTCAGGGAACAGTCAGCATTACCAGATGGCTCAAGTTCAATGAATGTCCCCGGGCTTACTACTATAGCTATATTGCCGGACTTAAAGCCATTGATACATTTGAATCAGAGACAGAAGAAATTCAGGAAGGCGAGAATCCAATGGTCATTAGTGCCGCCGAAACAGGAACCATGGTTCACGCCCTGCTGGAAGAAGTGGAGGTTGATTTTACCCATCCCCCAGAAATGAATAACATACTGACTCTGCTTCAGGCAAATACTGCCGACCCTTCTATTAAGGAATACCTTGAAAATTACGTTTTAATAGAGAAAGACTATCGGGCCCAGGTTCATGGACGTTGGTTAAAAACTCTCAAAGAATATTATTTCCGGGTTCCGATAGACGAGCATCTTAGCCTGAGCGGTATCATTGACCGGATAGACCTGTTTGAAAACAATGGACAGCTTGAAGCCAGAATAATAGATTATAAGACCAGTCGCATCATTTCAATTGAGCAGTCAGAAGAAAGGGCATCTATTTACCGGGACCAACTACTGGCCTATGCCTATGCAGCCAACAACCTGCCTTTGTTAGACGGCCAAAAACCAGTGGTTGCTTCGGCCAATCTTTATTTTCTGCATAATGGCCAGAGAATCAGTATTGACTTGTCTCACGGGGTTCAAAAAGAATTTCTGAATAAACTGATCGAAGCAACTCCCTGGCTGCTTGGAATTAAAGAGATAAGCGAATATACGTGCTCCAGTCATCGCTGCAGTTGGTGTGACTTCCAAGCGATTTGTGATAATAATGAACCGATTCAGGTTTAACCTACTATTTCTTAAAGATATTTCGTTATTAAATACACCCGTTAATTGTATCCCAAGTAAACCAAAGTTATTGACGATAGCGGAGATAAGCGGATAATTAAACGTAATAAGACCTAAACGAAGGGAGGATATAATTCACAGCACTAATTAAAGACGAAACGCAGCAAGAAAGGAAGATAAGAAATGAACTGGTATCTAACCGTAATGCAGAAGTATGTTGTCTTTGACGGACGTGCAAGGCGCAAAGAGTATTGGATGTTTATCTTATTTAATATTATATTTGGCGCATGCGCAATGATTCTGGATAGTCTTCTTGGTACGTCAAAAGTTGGCGGCATGTATGGAATCATATATTCTCTGTATACACTCGCGGTTTTCCTCCCCTCCCTGGCTGTTTCCATAAGAAGACTGCATGATGTTGGCAAGAGCGGCTGGTTTATACTTATCGCGTTTATCCCTATAATAGGCGCTATATGGTTATTAATACTGATGTGTACTGATGGGAAACCTGGTGAAAACCAATATGGTCCCAACCCCAAAGAAGAATCTTTAAATACAGTAATGTAAGTCTTTGACATAGTCTTTGAGTGGCGCGAACCGTCGGGTATTTAGGCTTTTGGGAAAATATTTAGACTGCCTTTGGCTCGTGTGGTTAAAGGATTAGAAGACATTATATGCGCCACTCATTACTATTTCATGTACGCGAACTGATATAGAGACTTTTTAACTGGCATATTCCCCGGAATAACTCACTAGAACCACATCTTTAACTCCTTCGATGGACGACAATGTATTAACAAAACCGGTATTATCATCCTTTAACTTTACCTCAATGGTTAATTCAATACTATCTTCGGCTATGGTCTTGGATTTCAGCGTATATTTTAGACGGTTTAAAACCGTTCTTACCTCATCATGGGCTCTTTCGTCATAATGAATAACCAGCATGTACGGAGATCGCTTAATATTAAATCTCGCAAAAACAAGAATTACAATTCCGGCAAAAAGCGAACCGATTACTGAAATGGTATACATTTGGGCTCCGGTAGCGATCCCAACTCCAATAGCCCAGAACATAAAGACAATATCCATCGGGTCTTTCAGGGCAGTTCTGAAACGAACAATACTTAACGCCCCTACCATTCCCAAAGAGAGAACAATATTTGAGCTTACCGTCATAATTACCATGGTAGTGAGGAGGCACATCAGAACTAGAGACACATTATAGTAATAACTGTAAACAACGCCCCGAAAAGTAGTCTTATAAATGTAAAAGATAAAACAGGCCAGCAGAAGCGCAATCCCTAAACCCGTAAAAACATCGATGGAAGATATTTTATCCAGAGCATATAAATCCAGAATACTGCGTTTCAAAAGCTTTTGAAAGGTCATTACTTTGTCCATTGCTGCCTCCTTTAGTACAGTTTAGTATTGCTGGTTCTGCAGAGTACGTATTTGGAAATAGCCCATCGGTTATGAGCGGGCATTCTCAAAAGATCGCTGAGATGCCCGGGGAAAAAATGGCGGAACTTAATCTCCATGATCACCAGTGACTTGTCTAAAGCCCTCAGGGCTACCAGGTTTTCATTGAAGATGTCGGTTGAATCAAAACCAGCCGTCAAATGCTTATCAAAAGTAATTCGTACCGCAGTTCCGTCCATTACAAAAGCTTCTCGTAAATAGTCCACAATTACTTTGGGCCGCAAAATGCCAGTTAATGATTTTCGGCAAAACTCACCTAAAAGATTCTGGTTGAATTGCATAGTATGCATGTTGTTGTGCGTTATTCCCTGGTATTCATTCCTGGTCAAGACCCTGCTTCGCTTGCGAAAGAAATCGCCGCGCCGTTCTTTGCGTTCCAGTTTTATTGGCTGATCAGCCAGATTATAAATTCGTATTCGGTATCTCTCACGCTCACTGATACCATAGTTCTTTTCATACAATGATGAATTATGAATGTCATCAAAATACAAACTTCTTACATGGTAATTGCCCTGGGAATCCGCAAAAGAATCGTGTTTCAAGAAAGCCTTTAGACGGTTTCTCAGATTAATGTATTCGTTGTGGTTGATATAATATTTGTATTCATGCCTGAAATAGTCGCTGCTGTTCACTGCTGCTCCTCTT
This sequence comes from Chitinophagales bacterium, assembly GCA_050259035.1. GTDB lineage: Bacteria > Bacillota > Syntrophomonadia > Syntrophomonadales > DTU052 > JBLMZW01. Next base: position 16,264 of record JBLMZW010000141.1, read on the forward strand.
AAATATGAAATCTAACGAACCCTAAAAGACTTCACTCCGTGATATATATTGCCGGAGTCATCCTGAAAATCATCAAAAGCAATTTGCGTATGACCCTTGCTGTCATGAACAACCACTTTCCAGTAATAAGTTCCAGCTGGCAGCATGCTAAAGGCATATTTGATTTGGGGAGTTTGTGCCTTATGAATCACTCTGGTGAATCCGGGGTCAGAAGCTATTTGAATCTCATAGAACAGATCATCCCCTTGAATATCAAAAGAAGGATCCCAGTTTAGAACGAGCTTCCCGTATTCACTGGCCAACTCTCCCAGGTAAACCGGCATAGGATTCTCCAGACTTTTCAAAAAAGCACGACGGTTTTCTTCAGGAACGCTTTCCAGCCTTGTATACTCTTTCTCAAAATCCTGGTAGGTTCCTGGTAAACCGTTCAGGTCAGGAGACCTGGCCAAACACCAGCTGACCGTATCATAATAACCAGCTAGCAGGGTATGGGTATTTTTTTTATTAATAATCTTAGAAAGCTCATCCACCTTGTCACACAAAGCTTTAACATTGTCCGGATCGCTAAAGAATCTACGGTGAAGTACACATCCCCAATAATTAGCCAAACCTGAATGCCATTCCGCCGCCCAACTCTTCCTAATGCCTAATTGTGTTGTATAGCCCCAGGCACCGTCGTAATCCCAGGGAACAAAATAGAATTTACCGGAAGCGGCGGGGGAATAGAGAAGAAAGTTTTGGGATTGGGTATCGGTATTACCCATTAGTATATTAGCCGCCATCCAGGTAAGGTAGTTGTTCCGGTCAAAATACTTGTCCACCACCTTATTGATATCCTGATTGTAATCATTTACGGCGTCCAACATGGCCAGTAAGTTGGTGTGATTATCCCCGGATCTTATGGATAGCACTGTTTCAAAAGCTGCCTTATTGTATTTAGGATCGTTGGCATTCCTTAACTTGTCCGGGTATCTAAAGAACTCAAACATTTCTGCCTTATACAAGTTGCCATTGGGATCCAAACCGTGTGATACCAGGAACTTATGATTAGGTTGTTCTACTTGGGTGTAGAGGCCATAGGTTTGATAAAAATTAGCACTATCCCCACTTGATAAGTCCTTTACATGAAGGACTACAAACCGGGTTCTCAGGCTAACCATATCGGGTATTATACGGAAAAAGTCGAAGCTTAATTTATTTCTTACTCGAGTTATATCCGCCGAATGTTTGTTCAAATTGATAATGCGTTGTCCATTCCACAAGCCAGCATTGTTTTGTAGACGAATCCGATATGATTTGGTGTTTTGGCGCCTGGCAGCCTGCCCTCGTAGATCCAGGGTGCCGTTAGATTCCTTTTCTCCGTAACCAATCATTCCCCGTTTTGGACCCTTTTCATCACCTTCCTGTAGAATGATCTTCATACTGGGACTGGCTTCACCTTTGGCAAATATTGCATTATTTAAATAATCAAAAGTAACGGACGGATTATCGTAGTCCTTTAAAACGGTAAGGTAGAGATGAGCAACTCCAGAGTCATCTTTTTGATAAACATACTTGTTATCGACCAGCTGATAATTACTTTCGTTGGAAACTCTACCGGACTTAGTCACAAGATTAGCATTTTTTTCAGCGGTAAATTGTTTATATAGGGGACCTGACAGAACTACACCCGCTAATATTATTGCTAAGATTATGAGATTAAGATTTTTTTTAAACATAATTTACATCCTTGCTGCATATAATTTAAGTTGCGATTCTAGTTAGAATATTCCGGGGTCAGTGAATCGACACAATCGCCTGACCTTGGCGTATCTATTGAACCTTTTCCTTCTGATTCCTTGGTAGTATCTTCATCACTGGTTTGCTTCTCATTAGTTGCACCCACTTCATCCAAACGTCTTACCATACGAGATATAGGACCGGCGGATTCGTTTACCCATAAGGGCTGAGAACAGAAGGTAAAATAGTCAATGTTTCTAAGGACATAGGATAGGCGTTCAAGGGCTATTATGTAGCTGATGAAGCTGGCTAGAAAATATCCGGTTCCATAAAAGGATTCTCCAAGCTCTACGCTGAGGATCGTTAGTCCTAAATTCAATACTAGAAAACAGAAGGAGATTAAAAAAGTTCCTTTCCGGTCATCAAAGTAGAATAAAAGCATTATAGCTATGAACATGTTAATATAGCCAAAACCACCCAAGACTAGCATAAAAAAGATTTCTGTTGAGATTTTATTGAAACCAACCATCGGTAAGAACTTTACTCCAAGGATAAAGGCTATAAGTACGATAAAAAACTGTATCTGAGCTATGTGGTTTATTTCTTGAAAAACCACTTCATTCATTTCTTTTTTGGCCATTTGTATTTCGGTGATTGTGGACCCTTTTAATATATTGGAGTAATATCCCCTATATTTCTGATAAAAGTTGGTTTCAACCGAAACCACAAAGAGTACCATGGTAGGAATAATAGTTAAAACTGCAAAGAAGGTGGGGACATCATAAAGGGAACACATGGCATAGGTTTTGCCTAGAATGATTCTATGGGGACTTACCCAGAAAACGAAATTATGAACATAAGGGGCCAGAGTAAGGAAAAAACCGGTGATTAAAATGGGATAAAATTTTTCTATATAAATTAGGAATTCCGCCATGTTGCTGGTTGAAGTGCCGTAAAAACTCTTTATATGGGTCGCAAACCAGATCATGACTATTAAAAAACCTGCATCAACTGATAATAATACCAAGGAAACTAAGTCTATGTTATAGACATTTTTTAAAACCAAAGTGAAAACCATCGACAAGAGACAGCTTAACGTAAAACCCAGAACAATTCGTATATAATCCTTAACAGCAGAAAGATAAATCATTTCTAGCCAGATTTGACAAAGCACAACGAAAAAACAATAGGCTAGAATCTTATAGAGTAAAGGTAGTGGAGAATTCCAGTAGAAAAATAAGCCTGCTATAGCCGACAGGATTAATATAAATACTTGGGACCCATAAAAAGACTGTATGATACTTTCATATCGCTTAAGGTATAAATGATCAGAAATGAAACGGGACAATACAAATAAAAAGCCGCTGGTTAGGATTTGGGAGAAAATAAAAGAGTAAACGATGGTTGCCAGCAAAAGCTCTATGCTGGAATACCTGACATTTTGTTTAATGAGATAGTACTGTACGAAAAAAATTAATCCAATACAAAATATCACCGGTCCTACAGTAACCAGAGCAGAATAGACGTATCCAGATAAATTGGATAAAAGACCTCTTTGATTAAATAACTTTTTCAGTTCAAAACCAACACCGGCCATTTATACTACCTCAAAACTAGAATAAAGATCACGATAATTGCTTATAAACCGTTCGGCCGTATAAAAACGATTAACCCGTTCAAAACCGATTTCGCCCATTTGTTTTCGGAGCTCCTTATCTCGGCCCAATTTGATTATGGCTTGCCCCATTATTTCATAATCCATAACCGGAACCACAATACCGCCGGGATTTCCTCCGTCTCCTTCGATAAGTTCACGACAGCAGCCAACATCGGTACAAATACATGGTTTACGGGTGGCCATTGCCTCAAGCAGTGCAAGAGGCTGTCCTTCACTGATACTGGAAAGAATAATGAGATCCATCTTGCCAATGTAATCCCGGGCATTAATCCTACCGGTAAAGATAACATCCTTCAACTGAAGTCTTTCCACCAGTTGCAGGCATTCATTATAATAGTCCGGATCTTCGTCGGTAGAGCCCATAATAAACAACCTTAGACTCTTGATTTCCTTTTTAGCCAGGACGAATGCGTGGATCATGGTTTTTACATCCTTTATCGGGACTATTCTGATTAAAGCCCCCAGATTAATATAATTATCGTCTTCTTCTTTGCCCGGCAGATTTTCATATAAGGAAACATCAATTCCATTCGGTATAACCGAAATCTTATCAACAGAACATCCCAATTCCTGTTGTATCTCCTGGTTACGATGAAAAAGGGCAATTACCTTATCAGCTGAACTATAGGCGCTATTAGAAAGGTTATAAAAAAACCTGATATAAGTGTCTTTAAAATAACTTTTTAACCACATAGCTTTAATAATTTCTTCTTCTCGCTCCCGGCTATAGATTCCATGTTCGGTTACAATAAAAGGTTTACGGTAAGTGTATTTTGCTAAACCACCCATTACCCCGGCATAGCCGGTGGAAACGCTATGATATAGATCAGCCGGGGGAATTCCCTTGCTAATAATATGAAACAGGGGTAAAAGCATGGAACGAATTGTCCAAAAAAATTCAGTAAATGGAATATAGGCAAAATGCTCTTTACTAACTTTCTGAACCAAATCCAAAAAATCAAAGCTCATTAGAAAACTGGATATATTATTAAATTTTGAATCTGATAAGAATTCAAATATCGGTTCCCAAACAACTTTATCACCCAATATCAGGTGGATTATCTCATCGGTAACAACGCTCCCAATACGGTATCTTCTGCCCCATCTGTATTTTTGAGTTTTATATTCATCGAAAAAGTTTTCTACCACAGCTGTGATATTGTCCGGTAAGTCATACTTGAACACGCCCCGATACTTCTCTTCTGCACCAATAGTGTATATAAGGAATTCATGTTGAGGCATCGATGATATAAGCATTTGGATCCAACTCGAAACTCCCCCCATTACATAGGGGTAGCTGCCTTCTGTGATTAAACAAATCTTCATCGGTATCACCTCTTATAGACCAACTGAAAAGCCGGTTGTCTAGCCTGAATTAAAAAAACACCATCGTCTATTTTAGAGACATCGCAACCCTTCCCGATAAGCTTGTTCCGGGTACGAAGAATAAAATAGACATCGTCTTCGTAATTATTAATCCAAACCTCAATTCCCTTATCAGAGTGTCGTATATAGCATTGTTCCGAACCGAATTGTTTAATTTCGAGAGCTGCCTGGGAAGCCGTCATACTGCGTAACCAGCCGAACCTGGAGTGAATTAGCTTGAGAAAAGAATCAAATTCATTGTATAGTTCTTTCCAAACCCTGCCGTGATTTCGACTGGCGTCCAAAACATCATCCGGGTGAACAAAATGGGAGAAAACCCCTAGTTCTGTAATACCGTTATATGCATTCCAAAGGTTGTCACCATCATGGTTGTAGCCGGATGTAATACGAGGTAAATAAACAATATTATCGGGCCTGGCCTCGAATTCCTGAAGAAAATAGCCGGTTTCCTTCGAATCATCGGGATAAAGACCGGAGATAATTAATATACCAGGTATGGCCTCGCGTAAAGCCTTTTCCCCCTCTGGACTTAATATATTGGACGGGGGTACGTAAAGCCTAAGTGCATAATTGGGAAACAGTATTTTTAGATATGATTTAACCTCTTGTATTGATTGAATCATATCCGATTTGTTTTTCCAGGGTTTATAACCCAGATCCTCGTTAACATAACCAAAACCCGCCAGAGGTTGGTGATTGTAACCGTGAATGCCTAATTCTCCTTCGTTTTTTAATATTTCTCGTCCAAAACTAACCATATTTTTCTCTGTTGCATCCGAGGGGGCTGTAAAAGGCGAACTGGTTTTCTCATCATAATTAAGAACTAAGGCCGCATTGTATTTAAGATCATAACGACTGCCCAGGGACAACATGTCCTTCCACCATATATCTCTATAGAAGGTCGGAACATCTCGGCCATACTCTTCATAAATTACAGGATCTGTTGTCTCGGGAAGGGGGGCGGGGAAATCATCAATGAAGGCAAGTTTTAAATTCAAAACCGGGTAAATAAAATCCTGGTTAATGAAGCTTATTCCTCCAATGATCAGTCCCCGGGTATCTTTCTTATCCAACATGGTTCCATTAAAAATCAAGAACTGGCCTTTACCATAAGGGTTGCTCCAGAAAAGGGGAATCCTCTCTGAAGACAACGCATATACTAAACAGGATTTTTCTAAACCCACGACCATGGAGTAGTTATCCAGTCGGTTCCCTTTAATATTCAAATTCGTCCCTCGAATTAATACATTATTACACAGACGAATCCCCGTAGCTTCTTTGTACGGTCCTAACTCATAAATCCCCAGCTTGCGGTAGAGTCCTAAAAACGATCCATTAATGTTAGGACAACCAGTAAAAAAAGCATTTCCTCCTTGTTTGACGTAATCAATTATTTGGTTAAGGTTTTTTACCTTATCCAAATCACGCACAGTAATAATTACGGTACCATATTTGCTCAAGCGGTTATTTGAGACACCGGTTTCGACAACGTCACAATGCTTTTTTAGTCGTTTAAACATTATTTGGAGGTTACCGCTTGTATTTTTGCTGAGTTCTTCAGTTTGACTGTAAATAATAAGGAAGTTATCTTGTTTTTCTGTTTCAATAATCTCAGGGGGGATGAATACCTGTTTATCTATCGAACGTGGCGATAAACTATTGGTAGCCTGACTCAAGCTAAAAATTACATCGGTCCTCGATAACTGGATCATAACTCCCAGAAAAAAAACTAAAACCAGAATCAATTTAAGCTGGTTGCGACTTTCCAATGCTTATATCCCTTTCTCCTATCCAAAATCTTAGGATACTTAAACCCGTATAAGTCAGTGATATCGGCGCAATTCTTAACTTCTCCATCCAAATCCGGAAGTTAGGTTCATCATGGAGCATATAGTAAGTTTTCATGTATAACAGGTAAGGTTTCTCATTATTGTGACCATGCTTATTCATAAAATGATCGCATCCAATCAAAGCCTTATCATACTCTTTTAGCTCCAAAGTACATTCAATTTTATCTATAAAGTATTGGGATTCTTCTGGGGCAAGTCGGATTAAATTATCCAGAACCTGCAGCCTTAGATATTGATACTCTCTTACAGTGCGAGAATCCATCATGCCACTGCTTATATACTTTGCCAGAGCATCAGCATAAGCTATTGAGCTTTCTAGATCATCTGGATTTTTGTCGTATTTCACTGCTAAATCCTGCAGGGCCAGCGTAAGTTGACGAAGCAATTCAAACATGGCTGAAGCGGCATAGTGGGAGGTTTCAGTATCTTTATCCCGAAGTGCTTTCTGCAAAAAGGTACTTTGGGATAGGATGTCATTCCGCAGGGCATCGATCAATAAAGATCTTTTGGTCTTGCTATCATTTAGGACCAGGGCTTCCTGGATGGGAACAACATTCATTTCACGCTGGTAGTTTATTATCTTTAAGATGTCCTCTGGAGAATCGGCAGTTATGTAATCTAAATCAACAGTCTGCACGGAATCAGTTGTACTTTGTCGAGTATGGTTTAAAAAGAATATCAGTATAGTACCGAGCACAGGGAAAAGGCTTAAGATTAACAGTCGGTAAATACCCTGCCACCGGTCTAGTTTAAATACATATAAAGAATAGGCCAGTACCACGACATAGTAGAGAATTATCCAGTCTTTAAGCTGCATAAAAATCGGCCTCATTCACTAAATAGAAATCTATTCCGACGTTTTTTAAACGGTCAATTACTGCCAGTGCGGCTGGGCCTTCAGTTTCTGAGAGTACAATATAAATGTTTCCGTCTGAGGCTAAACCGGCATGGTCATTGTCACGCAGGTTCTTCTCAATTATTGATGAAAGCTGTTTTAGATCATGTTCCACGGTTCTAGAGCGCAGTAACTTGAATTCTATCCCAAAGCGTTTCCGCGCATCCTGTTTAACCCTGATCAGGTTCATAAGGTAATCTTCCTTAAGCAGGTTAGTGCCAGGTACCAGCTTTTGCTGTGCCAGTGCTTCTTCGTAACGGCTAGCCCGGGCTATCGAAGCGGAAATCAGCTTAATCACAGTACAAAACAAGTTAATATGATAAAGAGTTAAGTTTTGAAAAGGAAGGTCATAAAGCATTACCAGTGCCACTACTTGCCCGGAGTCCAAAATCGGTCCGGTTATAATAGGAATGTCGGGATCAAATTGGTCATTAACACTTACTGATTTTTGGGCAATAACTTTTTGAAAATAAGCGTGGTTGTCTAACTTAATCGACTTGGGCATTTCAAAACCCGTTTTATTGGATTTAGCTTTTAGTCTTAGGTGGCAACCGGAAGTGCCAAGAGTATAAAGAACTACCCCATCGGTTTTCATAACGGTTTCAATAACAGATATGGCCGAATAGAAAACGTTGTCTGAGTCGACATTGTCTAATTGGCTGGTCAGATTATATATCTTCCCGAAACTATCTTCGGAATTAGCGATTTGTGACTGCAACTCATCTTTTATCACCATGGTTTGTTTATGTATCTCGTTCAGGAATTTATATCTGTCTTTAAGCAAGTTGAACCTGTTTGCTGCTTCCATTATGGTTTGGTTTTTTCTATCAACGAAGTATCCGATCAGCAGACCTATCAGAATAAAGAAAGCTAATTGCAGGACACTGCCGGTATTATAAAGCAGCGAAATTATATCGCGGCCATGCATCATCGAAGCGAAAATATAATAAGCACAAGAAACCAGGACTGAAATTATTAACTGCCTCGACCCATGCACTATTCCAATGATTACAATGTAATAAATCAAATAAGAAGCGGCAGTCTCATCAAGAGTGCCTTTAGAAACATACGAGAGTCCCAAAAATCCGGCTAATAAGAGCATATTCTCTACATAAGGCAAGATAACACTATTAGCCATTCTGCTAACAAACTTTGTTTTTTTAACAGCTTTTTCATTACTAATTCGTTCTCGATTGGTAAAACGCCAATCAAAAGTTTGTCTTAAACCTTCCTCTAGCGAATACATAGGAACCCAATCAAGGGTCTTCTTAATTCCAGTATTATCGAGCCACCAGGTTGTGAATTGGTCGGGCAGCTTATTCTGATTATCAACCTCTATCAAAGGGTCCAAATCCCGCATTAAACTAATCAATTCTTCCGGGCCAACCGGTAGGTTGTTGGAAAGGTTATAGATACCACGAATGTCACTGAAGGCCGCACGGTATAAAGCATCGACCACATCGTTTATATATATAAAATCCATGCTAGAATGTAAATCAGGAATAACCAATTTATGATCATCCAACATATGATCCAAAATGATATCAAAAAAACCTCTAGTGTTCCGCGAATAATTTCCCGGGCCAAAGACTTCTGATATACGAAGACAAACTGTCTCCAATCGATAAAACTCATGCCACTTCTGGCAATATAATTCACCAACCAATTTGTTTATCCCGTCCAAGGAATTTGGGTTGCAGTCCGAATCCTCCTTAAAGGGAACCTGGGCTCCGTCGCCATAAACCGCAGCAGAAGACGCAAAAACAAATTTCTTTACTTTAAAATTAACCGACAATTGTAAAAGATTGATCAGACCACACAGGCTTGACAGGGTTGATTGGAGTGGCTGGACACAATTCTTATTTTTCTCACAAGCAAGGTGAATGACAACATCAAATGAATGGTTTTTAAAGATATCTTCGCACCTGGAATCCTCAGCATCAATAATGAATGAAAGATGCTTAAAGGAAACACTATTTTGACTGCCATTCGATAGATTATCAATTATAGCGACGGAATGGCCTTCCTTATTCATTTTGGCAGCCAGCTTAGAACCTATGTATCCGTAACCACCAATAATTAGTACTTTCAATGCGACCACCTTAATGGTAAGTTATACATTCGCTGCTATTTAATATTTAATATAGAATATAATATTTTACAAAAAAATAACACGAATAATGTCGGAAATTATAACGATAATTATTAAAGATGGAGATAAGAAGCAAAAATGATGGGCTATGGCTGAGTAATTTGTTCATGGTAATACTGTTTGAGGTGATCCAACAGATATAGTGCCGACCGAATACCTGCCATCGGATTGCCGTCCTTCAACAGCAAAAACCACTCCGGGCTTACCATCAGCAGGATCAAGTATGGCAAAACAGAGGTTATAAGTTCCTGTCGGTAAATTAGTCGGTAGTTTGAAGGAACTATAGAGGTTATTAGCTCCTGGCAGCCATTTACGGGTATCATCTTTGGTTATATATCTAAAGACAACCTTACCATCACTGTCACACAGGGAAATCTCGACCGGCCACAAGTAGTAAAAGGGGGCAACCCCAGTGTTGTCCACGACCCAATTAACTTCCATGTCTTTACCGGGGCAGGGAGATGACGTGCACTTCACCGATTTGATGACATAACGATACCCCATCAATTTAAGCAAAGAGTCGCGGTTCTTAATCACATCCGGATCACTGATATCATATACTGGACAACTGGGTCCTAGCCAGCTGGTGTGGCTCTGTTTCAGCTGCATCATTGTACGGGAGAGGTTTACATTACTTAGAAATGATGTGCCCGGGGGTAACGTGAATTCCCCTCCAGACGGGGCATACTTCCAGAATTCGGGCATGGCTGGTTGCTTAGTCCCCGTTAGATAATCCAAATAACCTTTTTGATACCACTTTATAAAATAGTCTTCAGTCTGCAGAACGTTGCCAAAGGAATCATTATATAAACCTAACCTATGGTCACGGGCAATCGTAATCGGACGCCGAATCAATAACTGCTTTTGAGTAAAGTACTTCAAGTAATGTTCAACATACTGATTATAAATTTTCTCAGGGGGAAACGGCACTTTGTACTCTTCCTCCACCTGGGTATGCCATTCACCCCAGTGACCGATGCTTCCTAATTCCACGAATGCCAATTGATCATTGCTGTTGTAACGTTCGGCGACCGCTTCGATTAACTTTTCGTGGTAGGTAACTATTTTAGGGTTGCTGTAATTCGGGCTAAATCCTTTGCCGTGCTCACCTCGATACCAGATTCCGTCTTTGTTAGTTTCCTGGTAAAGCCAATTGGGGATATCAGTATGATAATCTTCATCGGGTTCGTCCAGGTATATACGAAGTATAATTTTGACCTTACGTTCCCGCCAGTAACTGTAATGGTTCTTTTCCTCCAGCCCTTCGAAATCATATACTCCTTTTCCCGGCTCCAGTTCTTTCCATGAAGCCCCCACGTAGACCAGGGAATGGGGGAAGGTAATATCAGTTTCACCAGCCGGCGGGGCAAAACCAATAAAAGGATTGGATACGACATCATTAACTCCCTGTGGGTAAAACATCTTGTACTGATTGGCTTGAGTTAAGGATTTTACCACAGAAACTGCCGCTAAGTTGAAGAAACATATGACGGTAATTAAGGCGAGAATGAGCACAAATCTTGACTTCTTCACTTCGGGACTTAACCTTCCTTTATCATATAAGGGTAATCTCACCTATAAATAAAAACATGAATAGAAGTCGGAAATGAACTATCTAATCACCCGAGAACGATTGGAAAACATAATCCCAACAATAGATATTATTTTCGCTATGAGGCTTTCAACGACCTTCTAAAAAACAATTAGTTTCACACGAAAAACTGTCTTTATACCGTTGAATATACAATGCCTATAGCTCCAGGTCCGACATGTAACCCAATTACCGGACCAATGGGCACTACCGGCACTTCGAAACCATACTTTTCCTTTAATCGTTCCGCCAGCTCCATGCCCCTTGCATGGCATTGAATATGGTGAACTACCACATGATTTAGCCCGCAATTAATAAAATCCTTATCAACTCTTGCCAGCATATCTTCCAATGCCGTGCGATATCCTCGAGCCTTTTTAAGTACAGCTGTTTTGCCCTTTTCCACAAAGAGAATCGGAGTTATTTTGAGGATTGAACCTAGCAATGCTGCCGCTCCTCCAATTCTTCCGCCCTTACGTAAGTATTCTAGTCCAGCCGGAATGAAACAAAAGTTTACCCGCTGGATAATGTGTTTGGCTTTCTCGGCTACGTTTTCCAGTGAGTGTCCGGCTTTAGCAATTCGGGCGGCTTCTATTACCGGCAGACCTAGAGCCATACAGTTGGTACGCGAGTCGATGATCTCAATTGCGGCATGCGGATACTTTTCTAAAATGATCTGTTTGGCGGTAAGCGCCGAATGGTAGGTGCCGCTCATTTCGGAGGAAATAAAGACCGCCACAACGTCATCACCTTTTGCAACTATGTTTTCAAAGGCTGTGGTTATGTCTCCCAAAGATGGCTGAGATGATACCGGTATTACGTTATCCTTTTTAATCTTGGCATAGAAATAATTAAAATCAACTTCTGTTTCCTTGAATGATTCATCAGGAAATTGAACGCTCAAGGGAATCACAGTTATATCCAGGTCCCTCGCTAATTCCGGTAAAATATACGAAGTGCTGTCGGTTAATACCTTAACACCCAAAGGTAAAATCCTCCTTGATTTTCTTTAGACCAGTACCTTAAACAGTTTAACACGGCGAATAAGAAGGTCACAATCAAAGCCCATCAAAGGCGGCACAAAAAATAACGCGCGCACGAGATGTTTCCATCTAGCGTACGCGCGGTAAAGATATAATTTAGATAGATTATGTGTCTTGGGTAGTATTCGACGGAATTTGAATACAGAACGAAACTCCCTGTTGCTCATTCTCCGCCCATACCGAGCTTTTGTTAAGATCGGCCACCCGCTTCAGAATTGCCAAACCTAACCCGATTTCACCGTCTTTTCCGGAACTGAAAGGTTCGAAAAGGTTAGGCAGCAGTTGCGGATCAATAGAGTTGCCGTCATTCCAAACCCGCAGAATGACCATTTCGTCTATCCGGTTGGCGGTTATTCTGATCTTATTACAGGCATGGCGCAACTGGTTATCAAGCAGGTTTTCCAATCCCACCTCCCATTGCTGCTTATTACCTGTAACCAGGAGAGGCGGCAGTTTATAATCCCACTCCAGTTCCGGCCGGCGGGGTTGAAATCGTTCCGCACAATCCGATATTATCTGGGACAGATCGAAAGAAGCAGTGTCCAATTGATGACTTGACAGATAATTGAGTTTGTTTAAATATAAGAGATCTTTAATACGACTCTCTAAACGCTCAGATTCCTTAATAATTACGTCAATACTGGCCTCCTGGGTACCCCGGGGATAAACCCCATCCAGAATAGACTGAGCGTAACTGTGAACTACCATCACTGGTGTCTTTAATTCGTGAGAAACGTTCTGTAGAAATGACCTCTGAGCCTCATCCTGGCTTATCAGTTTTTGGCGCATTTGTTCGAAGGCCCGGGCTAACCTGCCAATCTCGTCTCGCCGCACCATCTGAATGGGTTGATGCCAATCATGTTCAGCGATACGAGCAGCTTCTGTTTCCATCTGAATCAGGGGTCGGGATAAATATTTTGCCAATCCCATGGAGGGGAACCAGCTCAGTACTAAAAGAATGAACATAAGAACAAGCAGACGCCAATACATAGTTTTTACCAGACCGTTCCAATATGTGCCCCAGGAATATGTAACAGCATAAACCGGTTGATTTTCAATAATGCTCCTGCGAATAACATAGTAAAGTGTTTTGCCTCCTGTTTTGTGATAATACTCCTTAAAGATTTCTTTTTGTATCAAAGCTTCATTCTTTATAAGATTAAACGAGTCGATGGGAAGGTCATCGGGGCAAAGCGTTTTATTATCTCCAGAAAAGACCATATGCCGCACCAACTTGGAGTCTCCCGAAGTAACAGGGAGTACTGAAATATTTATATTATCCAGAGTTGACTTACCCAGAGCCAGACTGGTGGTAACAGTATATTGTTCCTGAAAAATAGTCGCCCGGTCAGGCCGGACAGAGGTTACAACACCGCCTGAGGCTTGAGCTATATATATGCCTTTCATAATATCGGATTCATTTTTAGTCGAGATTTTAATATTCGGTTTAACCGTAATCTTTACACTGCTTTGAGGTAGGTTGGTATCAGAGAAGGAATCAAGTTTAATTACTCCGACAGTTGGTTGAGAATCCCCCAGCATTTTAAAGACCTGTTTAGTGAAAAACTCGTTCAATGTCCAGGGAAGAAAAAGGACCAGCAGCATAAAAATTAGGCCGGTAATACCTACACACATTAACCAGATTTGAAAGGATAAGGGCATGTTCTTCATAACTTCACCATCCTATAGCCAAAGCCGTAAATGGTTTCAATTCTCGCTCTGGGGATTTTCTTCCTGACCCTCCGGACAAGGTCATCGACCACCCGATCCGAGCCGAAATAATCACTACCCCAAACATTTTCTATTATTTGCTCTCTTCCCAGGGCCAGGCCCCGGTTGTTAACCAGATACCACACCAGATCAAATTCCTTCGAAGTCAGGTCGATTACTATGCCGTCTTCATCACGAACTACCCGCTCAAACTCATATAGGGTGTAATAGGAGAAATCGATTGAATGAGCGGCCTTTGCCTGGAGTTCTGACTCGCCGTATACTCTCTGGAGAAGCTTACGGGAACGAATAACCAGTTCTTGCGGGAGAAAAGGCTTGGCCAGATAGTCTTCACTGCCCATCTCCAACCCGACGATCCGATCTATATCAGCGTCCCGGGCTGAGATGAATATAACAGGAACCTGAGCTGATTCTATTTTGATCTCCCTAATCAATTGAAAACCGTCAATGCCAGGTAGCATTATATCCAGAATCCATAAATGCGGCGGTCGCTTAATCCATGGTCTGGCATCAGCACCGTTTAGAAAGGACTTTACTTCCCAACTTTCCTTTTTCAGATAGGAAGTCAGTATTTCGTTCAGACTGGGTTCGTCTTCTACCAGATATACTATGTAATCCATACAGGGGTCCTCCTTCCCATTAGAAGGACGCAAACTTACGCCCCCTTAGAACGCTTAATAGACTTTTTGGGGATTTCGCCGTTTTGGGTTGATTCCCTTTAAAACAAGCTACCCGAAAATTGCGGAAAAATTGTCACTAGAATGTGTGAAATTGTAAAAGGGCAGGGTAGACAACAAAAACCCACCTTTATTTATTAGGTGGGTCTTCGAATAGTTCTAATTAAGTTGGTGTACTTAAATAACTGCGTATTAGCCCGGCTGAATTAGAGTTGGCTTATTTCACGACTTAACTGCCACATTCTTAAACACCTTGTCAAAGCGGCTGAGAACATCATCTATCATCTCTTCCGTATAAGCCGCACTGGTATATAACCGGCTGCCAGCTAAAGTAACCAGACCTTCCGCCATATAAGCTGCGCCCATATGTTCCATCTCAGTTTTTCTTTCCGATGTTGCGCTTATAACCCCGGGTATGGTCCAGGGCTTAGACCAGTTAATAGCAAAATGCATAGTTCCCACCGTTTCTAAATGACAGATTGATCCTTGGTTAAAGACCACAAACGGCAGTTTATATTTGTCGATCAGAGTTTGCAGCCCGGCGATTAGTTTGTCTGCCATCCTCCCGGCTTTAGCTGCTGCGTTGGTTCGTTCAATTTCACATAGTGTGTAATAACCAGCAACACAACTAAGGGGATTGGCTGCCATGGTGCCCCCAACCAAAGCCTTCTTATGTTTATCACCTGATCCCAGCCCGGCAGACAAGTATTTCATGCATTCTCTTTTTCCCCCCAGGCCACCGGCGCCAGGATAACCACCGGCTACGACCTTCCCAAAGATAGTGAGATCGGGGGATACATTGAAGTAGCCCTGCGCGCCGGACATTCCCAACCGGAATCCAGTTACCACTTCATCAAATATTAATAAAGCACCGTACTTACGACACAGTTTTTCGACGTTCTGGTTAAAATCAAAGTCCAACGGTCTGGTGCCGCTTTCCGGACCAACGGGTTCTATGAGCACCGCGGCTGTTCCACCCCTCAACTGATTAAAACGGAGCTTTCTTTCTAGATCGCTTAAATCATTGGGGAAAAACTCCTGGGTATTCTTGAAACAGAACCGGGGTACCCCCTCTGCCTGAGTCCATTTAGAGCCCGGAATACGAATTCCGTAAGCCAGCTGGTCACTCCAGCCGTGATAGGCACCGCCCATTTTAATTATGTATTTATTGCCAGTAGCCAGACGAGCTACTCTTATGGCTGCCATACAGGCTTCTGTTCCTGAACCAAGCATGCGAAACATTTCAACAGTCTTAAAATTATCAGAGATTTTTTTAGCCAGTTTATATTCGAATTCGTGGAAAAGTCCGGTTGAAGGACCACAGTCATTTAACAATTCAAAAACTTTTTCTCGAACCTCGACGGGGTTGCTTCCCAGGACTGTTGGCCCGCCGGCCTGAAGAAAATCATAATAACGATTGCCGTCAATGTCGTATAAATACGCACCTTCAGCTTTTGTAAACACCAGAGGAAAAGGGTAATTAAAAGCCAGGTTGTGCTGTACTCCGCCAGGAATAATTTTTTGGGCGTCCGCAATTATTTCCTTGGACCGCGCACACTGCTTGTTAAAATATTCTTCTTCATACTTTTTAAGCGCATCCGGACGGATTGTATATATTGGCATTCGAATTAACTGGTCAAGTTGTTTGGTTATTTTACCGGCATCGGGATATTTGGAAATCGCTGATACTTGATTCATGATACCCCTCCATATTATTATAGAATGAGGTGAGTGATTGCTCACTCGTAATTTAAGAATAAACCATTATTTAGTCAAACGTCAATCTATATTTCACTGATAGAAAAATTAAGGAATTAAAAAGAGAGGGTAAGTTATGAAACTAGATAAGGCAACTATATCTTTTATGAAACTTTCCTCGGAAAAACAGAATCGAATAATGGAAGCGGCCATAACCGAATTTGCCGAGTATGGTTATAACAGCGCCAACATCAATAAAATAGCCCAAAATGCCGGGGTTAGCATAGGCTCTATGTACAAGTATTTCAACAGCAAAGAAGATTTATATTTAACAATTGTTCATCTGGGGGTTGAGACTCTTAAAGCAACTCTAGAGGACATTGTTAACCGGGAGGCCGATCTTTTTACCCGGATAGAAATGATACTCCAGGCTATTCAGTCCTATTCCCGGCAGTATGTTGGTTTAACCAGATTGTATAATGAGATGACTACTGAAAACCATTCCGAATTAACCTGGACCATTGTATCCGACATGGAAGGAATAACCGCCGAGTTGTATTCTTCTTTCATTAAAGGAGCCCAGGTGTCAGGTCAACTGAGACCGGATATTGACCCCAGATACTTTGCTTTCTTCCTGGACAACCTGTTTATATTACTGCAGTTTTCCTATGCCTGTGAATACTATAAAAACCGGTTGAAGATGTTTATCGGCCAGGAAGTTTTTGACCAGGATGAATTAATGGTGGATCAGTTAATGAAGTTTATCAGGGGAGCCTTCGGTCTGCAATAGAATTATATTGTTGGCTGCCGACCTATATCATTAGTCGATAATAGGAAAAATTCTCAATAACACATCTAATAAATGCGCCATAATTATGGTCATCAATCTAATGGCCAATATTCTTCTTCTGCCAGCCTTTAACAATTTCCCACAATTGCCTCATATTCTTTCCGCATTTTTTCCTTAAATTCATCTGGACAGGATAACGGATAAGATCTGGGTACGAGCCCTATGGTCTGCTCCTTATTTAGAAATCTTAAGAAAATATTTAAAAAGAACCAAGATGAATTTTAAGATTACCATTTTATAGTGTGGCTTAGGGAAGGAATGGGGGAGAAACATGCGCTTAAGGTTAGAAAAATCAGAGAACCGGGCCGGGCTGCTTTTCGCTGCGCCCAGCCTGGCTGGTTTTTCCATATTCTACATAATACCTTTCATCTTTATAATCTATTACTCTCTTATCGATAATCCAGCTAGCCATCAATTTGTAGGCCTTGCCAACTATTTCGCATTATTGAGCAATCCTATTTTTCTCAAAGCCGGATTTAATACAATCGTATTTACCATCATCGGAGTACCTCTCATAATGATTCTTTCTCTGGGTTTAGCATTATTACTAAACCGCAGTATGGTCGGCCGCGATTATTTTCGGGCGGCGTTCATATTACCTTTGATAGTCCCGGTAGCATCGGTGGTTTTAGTCTGGCAAGTGGTATTTAATTTTCACGGTTCATTGAATTCAGTTGTGGTTTTGCTGGGGCTTAATCCCGTAAATTGGATGAATACATCCTGGGCCAGAGTAATTGTTACTCTCTTTTATTTATGGAAAAACGCCGGATATAATATGATTCTCTTTCTTGCCGCCCTACAAAATATACCCCGGGAATTATACGAGGCAGCCTATATAGACGGAGCAGGAAGCTGGCAGAGGCTGGTCAATATAACTCTGGTACATCTGATCCCCACCGGTTTTTTTGTTTTCATCATTTCCGTCATCAATTCATTTAAGGTTTTCCGGGAAGTATACCTGATTTCGGGGGATTATCCACATGAGAGCATCTACATGCTTCAACAATATATGAACAATATGTTCATGGCACTGGATTATCAGAAACTATCCACCGCCGCAGTCATTACAGCGGCGCTGATTATAGGAATTGTATATGCCTTCTTTAAATTGGATCGAAATTTTAGGCGGTGACAGACGATGGGTAAAAGACTGTTGGGGGCCAAACCTCCGGTCCAATATTATGTTCTAATTTTTGGTGCCTTGCTGGCTCTGGTTTTTATTACGCCCCTTATTTTGACTGTTACCAATTCTTTCATGAGTCTGGGGGAAATAATGAGTAATTACGGGATGATAATTCCCGATCAGGATAGTAATGAAATGGTTAATAACGGGTATGCCAACCTCAAGTTGGTACCCGATATGGTTACTATCAGACAGTACTATCAGGTTCTCATCAAGGAATCCCAGTATCTGTTCATGTTTTGGAACTCGGTGTTTCTGGTGGCAATGATATTAATAGGACAGATACTGGTGGCAAGTACGGCGGCTTTCGCTTTCGCCAAAATTGATTTTCGTTGGAAAGAACCACTGTTCTTGATTTATATCTTAGTAATGTTGATGCCCTTTCAGGTTACCCTGGTACCGAATTATCTGGTGGCTGATTTCCTTGGGTTGATTGACAAACCCGGGAGCATTATTTTACCTGGAATTTTCAGTGCCTTTGGGGTTTTTCTCTTAAGACAGTTCATGTCCTCCATACCTGATCAGTATATAGAAGCAGCCAGAATTGATGGTGCCGGATATTTTACGATATTTTATCGAATCATCCTACCCATGTCCAAGAACGCAATTGCCGCCCTGGCTATTCTGGTTTTTATGGATAACTGGAATATGGTTGAACAGCCGTTGATATTTCTGCAAAGCGTATTTAAACAACCCTTATCCTTGTTTTTATCTCAGGTCAACCTAAAGGAGATGGGCATCGCCTTTGCGGCGTCGACCATCTATATGATACCTGCCTTGCTGGTGTTCTTTTACGCGGAAAATTATTTTGTTGAGGGGATTCAGCACTCCGGATTAAAACTATAAAAACATTGGAGGCCACACTATGATTGACATTGACAACGAATTAGCGGCTGGAGATCAGAAGAAGACCATAGTTAAAAAACTGCTTTTAATCTTTTTTGCAGTAATGCTGTTGTTGACGTTTTTCTCCAATACCATTACCAATTACACTTTGCCGCGAGTTAAAGTCGAGTACCCGACCAGTGGCTCGCTAGTAAAAGAGATACTGGCCCAGGGGGAAGTATTGCCTAAAGACAGCCAGTGTGAATATACCAGTCTCAATACCGCCGTTAAAACGGTGAATGTAGAAGCCGGGGATGCAGTGGCCAAAGGACAGATAGTTATGACTCTGGATAACGCAGTGGCCATGACTCAGTATCAGGAGGAATTGGTTAATCTTAATAAATTGAAATTGGTTCTGGATAAATTAGAGCAGGAGGCTCCCGCTAATGATAATCAGACCTTGAAAAGGAAGCTGGCTGATTCACAACAGAAATATGAGGCGGCGAAGAGGAGTTATGACAGGGCGAAGTTGCTTTTCGACGCCGGGGCGGAATCCAAGGTGAACCTGGAGTCAGCCGAGGATCAAATGAAGACTCTGGAAAGGGAGTATCAACAGGCCCGTGAGGATTATACACAGGGAATTAAAAGCAGTCGTCGTGAAATTCAGGATGCTCTCTATGACATTACAAGTCAGCAATTAAAGGTCAATAATCTGAAAAGGGAACTTGATACCAAATACACTTTACGAGCTCAGTGCGATGGTTTGGTTAAGGAGATAAATTTTAGCCCGGGAACATTGACTAATAATGCTCAGCCTCTGTTTGTTATTACCAATACAGCGAAAGGATTTGAGTTTAAGACCACTGTTGACAGTGATGCCGCCAATTATCTGACTAAGGGCGATGAAGTAAAGATCAGTCTAAAATCAAGCAATCGTGGCCTAAACGGCCTAATAGACAGGTTGGTCAGCAGTGGTGAAGGTAAGACCAATGTTTTTATAGACATCGACTGCAGCGATTTGACCGGGGGAGAGGCGGGCGAGGCTTTTATCAGCAAGAATATAGGATTCTACGATTGCTTGGTATCCAATTCAGCGCTGGGACAAGATTCATCGGGCAGTTTCGTATGGACCTTGGCGGAGCGTAAAGGGGCCTTTGGCAACCAATTATATTTGAGAAAGACCTCCGTTACCCTGGATAAATCAGATAATTCAAAGACTGCCGTTCGCAGTGGTTTGGACAATGAACAGAAAATAGTGGTTTCGGTTGAAGGCAACCGTCAATTGACTGATGGGTGCCGGGTTATGCTTCCCGATTAGTGTCGGAAAACAGGGGATGATTTCATGAATAAACACAGACGGATAATAATGTTGGCTGGAATACTTATTTTAATTCTTTCCTTTTGTTTGGAGGAGTCAATCCTGGAACAGGTGGTTGACAACAATGGATTCGTTGGATTGAACAAGACCATGATAAAGGCCAGCTCCAGACCAAATGTTGATAAGAACCAGGCGCTAACCCTTGATGATATTAGTTATTTAGACAAGAAGGCAAAGGGTGGCAGCATTACATATCTGACCAGGCAGGATAGTGAGGCTGGTGGGAATTGTAACTGGACCCGGGCCAGAATCATTGGGACCAACTATATGTATCCCCGGTTCCGTGATCTGCATATGGAATCCGGTGGGATGTGGACCGAGGAAGCTGAACGGGAAGGCCTGAGAATGGCTGTAATTAATAATGATCTGGCATGGCAGTTGTTTAAATCAACTGAAGTGGTGGGAATGGATGTAAATATTTTAGGAAGCACTTTTAAAGTTGTTGGGGTAATGGGGAAAAACGAAAGCCTTATCGCCAGGTTAGCCGATGATGGCGTGCCAGAAATACTAATACCGGGACCGGTTTATTATAGTTTGGCAAAAAATCCGGAAATTCTGGAGATCCAAATATCCGGTGAAGAATCTGGCTACATAAACGAACTGCTGACGGGAATGGGCAAGGACTTATCTTGCTTCTCAATCAACGACTACCATGATACTCAACCCCTAATGGGACAGGTTCCGCAAATACAGGTTTTTCTTATTGGTTTATTGTGTATTGTTGCGTTACTGCGTTGGATAAGAAAGGAGTTTCGACAGCTTGTTAAATTGTTGAAAAAGGACAGCTGCAATGATTACTTTGCAGTGGTCTTAAAAAGACGATGGCGCGAGGCAGCTGCTTTTTTATTGATAACAGGCGTTCTGATTGCGACCATCATTTTTATTTGGAGCAACATCCATTTTCAAATTTATGTACCATCCCGCTACATACCGGATGATCTGATAAATATTCAATACTACACGGAGGTGATTAAACAGGACATAGCTAACGGACGGACGGCAGCGGAGTTTTACCGGCCAACAACGGACTTGGAACTGGGAATTTGCCAAAATATCAATTTCTTTCTTTATTTTATTAGCTGGCCGTTAAGTCTGGTACTGCTTTTGTACGGCCTTTCCCGGCGACGGTGGATTCCTAAATATGCCCTTAAAACTATGGTGTACACAGCTGGAACTATGATTTTATCCCTGATAATCGTGGCCTTAATAGGCTTCTTCACGGGGTCAAAATCCGTATTAAACCTTCATGCTTTTATTGTCCTTTGGTGTTTTATTGGTTTGAAGCTGATATATATTTTTGTCAGTTCTTCGAGAGAAAATGGACATCTAACGGAATTAATTTCATTTAAATGAGAGGTGGAAGAGGTTGCAGGTAAGTAAGAGATATTTAAGCATGTTACTAATTGCCCTATTGATGATGACCAGCCTGACCGGATGCGCCGGAACTGGGAAAAAGGCGAAAACAACCGATGAAACGAATAAACAGACCAACGTTTACTACCAGGAGAACAAAATAAGTCTTCCAGATTTTGAAATGGTCTATAACGCAGAACTTGATAAGAACGGCCAACTGGTGGTTTATGATAGCGGTCAGAATCCCAAGTACGTCTTCCTTAACAGTAAAGGCAAGCCGGTTCGAGAAATCAAGTGTCAGATGCAGAGCCCGGGAGTTCCTGATGGCAACGTATTCGCTTTAGACAATAATAATAACCTGTACCAACTGCAGCAAATCGATGTTTATGACCCCAGTGGCACTCAAATCAAGGAGTATATCAAACGTTTGCAGGTATATGACCCAGCAGGGAAGCCGGCAGGGACAACCCTGGAGTTGGGAAAGGTATCCGGAACCTTGAACAGCATGAATTTACATGCTTCTAGTATGGCAGCGGATGATAAAGGCCGATTGTACATTCTCTATTATCGAGGCGATATCGAAATATTGAATTCTAAAACCGGCAAGGTTATTAAAACCATTACCGGGACCAAGTATCGGTTCATAGATATTGACAAGCAGGGCAATATACTGGCTATTGCGCGGTCGGAAGACGGAAACTGCTTAATCAAATTAGATAAGAACGGTAAAACCATTTGGAGGCGCAACTTAAAAATCAAAACGGCTGTTATGGGGTTTAAATACAACCGCTACGATGGATCCAGCTATATTACCGATTATTCCGGAGTCAAGAAATATGACGGTGAGGGTAAATATGTTGGAGAAATCCTGAATTTTCGGGAGACCAGTATTATTCCATCGGAATCTTATATGACCAGTCTTAATGTTGATGCAACGAACAACATTTACGCTACCATAATGTACAATGGAGGGTCATCAGATAAACCCTTCGGTATATTCAAGTACACACCGCAGAAAGGTGCTAAACATCGAACCGGGCCTGTGAAAACCATTACTGTGGGAACCGCGGATTCTGACGATTTTCTGGAAACTGCGGCTAGAAAGTATGAAAAAGACCACCCTGGGATGAAGGTTGAAATCAAGGATTACTCCGGAGGCAAAACCAGGGGTTCTGATGAAGAACGTTATCAGAATTATGTAAAAACCTTAAACACCGAGATCCTGACCGGGAAAGGACCGGACATTATCTCGGTTCAGGGACTTCCCTATAACAAATACATAGATAAGAAGGTTTTTATAGATTTAAATAGTTTTATAAAGAAGGATAAAAGCTTCCATCGCCAGGAGTATTATACCAACATCATTAAGGCTTGCGAAACTAAAGGTAAGTTGTACTCCATGCCAGTATGTTTTTGCCTTCCGGTTATTATGGCAGATGAGGACCTGCTGAAGAAATCAGGGGTGACCATAGACGAAGAAAACTGGACCTGGTCTGATTTTTATAGAGTCTCCAAACAATTGACCAAAGACCCTAACAACGATGGTAATACCGACATTTATGCTTTGCCCAAAACTGATGCCCAGAGACTCTTTAAGAATATGTTAGCCAGTGATTATCGGCGATTTATTAATGAAGACAAAAAGCAGGCCAGTATCAATTCCAAACAGTTTGTTCAGCTATTAAATCAGTATAAAGAAATAAACGATAAAATGATGAATCCCCGAATTGATGACGAGAATCTCTTATTCTCCGGGAGCCGAGGAACCATTGCTTTTAAACCCCAGGAATACTATGGTGGTGATCTTACTGTTGCGAAAGCCGAGTTGGGTCAGAACACTGAAGCATTGGCCATGCCACAAGGTGAATCCACAGGAGACAATTGCTTCGAAGCGTTTAGATTAGCCATTAACAGTAATTCAAAGGCTAAGAATGAAGCCTGGGAGTTTCTTAAGTACATTACCGCCGCCAAGCAACAAAAATCACTTCAATTGCCGGGTTTATGTATCAACAAGGAGGCTCAGAACCTGGCCTTTGAAGAGCAAGCCAAGAACAATTCAGGTTCAACGAGCATCAGTATCGGTAGCGATAAAGGAATGAAGATAATGAATGTTGAACCTTTGACCCCGGAACGAATCAGGCAAACTAAGCATCTAATAGCACGGTTAAATCGATGCAACAATAATAACCCGCAAATTGAGAAAATGATGAAAACCGAAATATCAGCCTTTTTAAAGGGAGAGAAGTCCTCTAAAGAAATCGCAAAGATTCTGCAGAACAAGATAAACATCTATTTAAACGAATAGCACTGAGCGAACAGGGGGGAACCCTCCTCCCTGTTCGTTGGAAGGGAAGATGGGCAATGGCCGGAATATGCCTTACTGGTATGAACAAGGTTTATCCCAATGGGTTTCATGCAGTTAAGGATGTAGATCTTGACATTGGTGACCATGAATTTGTCGTACTA
This sequence comes from Chitinophagales bacterium, assembly GCA_050259035.1. GTDB lineage: Bacteria > Bacillota > Syntrophomonadia > Syntrophomonadales > DTU052 > JBLMZW01. The sequence continues at coordinate 40,739 of JBLMZW010000141.1, forward strand.
TTAGGGCCTTCAGGGTGTGGCAAAACAACTATCCTAAGAATGATTGCCGGTCTCGAGAGGATAACTTCGGGGCAGCTCTTTATTGGGGAAAAACTGATGAACCTGGTTGAAGCTAAAGACCGGGATGTAGCTATGGTCTTTCAAAATTTCGCCCTTTATCCTCATATGACTGTATTTGAAAACCTGGCATTTGCCCTAAAGATTCGTAAAATGACCAAATCGGCAATTACTGATAAAGTGCATAACGTAGCCAAAACGCTGGATATGGAACAACTCTTGCCGATGAAACCCAGGCAGCTTTCGGGAGGGCAAATGCAAAGGGTGGCCCTGGGGCGCGCCATGGTTCGAGAACCTAGTGTGTTCCTTATGGATGAACCACTCTCCAACCTGGATATGCAGCTTAGAGTACATATGCGGGCAGAATTGACAAAACTGCATGAGAGACTTCAGACTACCTTTGTTTATGTTACTCATGACCAGATGGAAGCGATGACGATGGGCAGTTTAATAGTGGTTATGAATGAAGGTGTAATCCAGCAAATAGGCACTCCGATGGAGGTCTATGAAAGACCAAAGAATATGTTCGTAGCCGGGTTTATCGGCAGCCCTTCCATAAACTTTATAGAAGGAAAGTTAAATATCGATCAACATAACTTATATATTGATTTCGTGAATCATCGGCTCAACATACCGAAGAACAGACTTGGCAATAAACTCTATGAGTACGTCGGGAATTCAGTCATATTAGGCATCAGACCGGAAGATATATCTTGTTTTATCAGTCCTGAAGACTTAGAGGATAATTACTTCAACGCTGAAGTAGAGAGGATTGAGCCAATAGGGCATGAATCCTACTTGCATTTTACCCTGGATCACTTCCCTATGGTAGCAAGGATTGATAGAAGTATGGCTTTAGGCCCTGGGGGTACCATCCGGGTTGGTCTTGATATGTCACGATTACACATTTTTGACCCGAATAGTCAAGAAGCACTTTAAGTATAGACGGCCAGTTTTTTTACTTTTTACTAATGAAATAAAATTAAAACACCTGAATAAATAGGAAGATAGCTATGATAACCAAGTTTCAAGCTATCTTCTTCTTCTTTCGTCCCCAAACCTCATTCTATCTTACCTTTTATTCGTTAATGTTCTTTGTCTTAATCCTATCATGCCAAACAAAATACTGTCCCCGGGTAAAAAAGAATTGACTAAACCACACTATAAGTTTATACTGGGGTCAAATAATATAATACAATATAAAAATGTACCAAAGTAAAACGAGGTGGTGGTAATTATTAGGCTTTAACAAAAACTAGGAAAATGGGGGGAGGCGACAATATGTTATTGAGACCACAGCCGGTTGATAAACTGCAGTATTCCAGGGTTTTGGAAATCGCGGATGAAATCTGGATGATTGAAGGATATGTATCCTATGACTTTTTTTCAGATAACCCATCTTCAAACGTCTTTATCATGCGAGACCGGGAAATGGTTTTACTCGTCGATTCAGGACTTTATCCCTACTACCGTGAAATCATCTTAAAAATATTAAACAAGTGTAAGAAGAATGGAGCCAAAGAACTGGTATTGGTATTAACCCAGGGCCATTTTGACCATGCAGGTAATAACGATGTTATTTTGGAAGCGGGGTATGACAAGGTCCGTTTCATCTTCGCTGAAGAAGAAATGAAAACCGTCAATTTTGCACAGTATTTTTATGATGACATAGTGGCACAGGAAAAGTATTACGACCCTTATCTTATCTTCCCGCCAACAGAGATGCCGGGTGTGCTCTTTCATGCTCTTACCCCAGTTTCTAAAGACGCGGTTCGGACTATTATGAGACTCGTCGGTACAGCTATGGTGATGGGGGTTGAAACTTTAGCTGATCGGGCGGAATTACTTACGTCAAAAACAAAAGTAATTAAAAAGTTTGGAGAAATTGAACTTGCTGGCTGGGAAGTGGGCCGGTTTTTCTTAATTCATGATGGTGGGCATACCCCGGGACACATTTCAATATACGATCCACTTAATAAATTCTTGATGATGGCGGACACTTCGCAGGAAATTAATCCGCCTTTCCTGGATGCCAGCATGCAAAAACTTCTAAGCTCTGTCAAACAGTATAAATCCTTAGCCGAACAGGGATTTATAGAAACGGTAACCGATTCCCACAGAAGTTCTCTATGGTTGTCGAAAGTAATAGAAAAAGTTGTTGAGAAAGTGGATGCGGAGCCGCTTAGCCGGCTGCAATTATTGGATTGTATTTATGGGCAGAAAGATGTACTTGGATTCCTGAATATCTGGGAGGAGTATTATCAAGCAATAATTAACGAGACTTTAGCGAGTCTTACGGTAATTGGTGAAGGAACAGCTTCTCAGGTTGCCGCTGAATTTAAGAAAACTACTAACCGGGCAGCAAAAATGAAAGCAGCATTGTCTTGGCCCAATCTGCCTAACCGTCTTGAAACCATGGTATGCATTGTGTTGAGAGAAGCCAACATCCCTTACCGCATTGAGAACGACCTGGTCGTTTTTAGAGCACCCGAAAAATAAGGAGGTAGAACTATGAATGTTCGAGAAGAATTTGCGCATCTTTCACGCCAGGAACTGTTGGATCGGGTGTATGAAATCGCAAGCAAACTGGAGATCGAATCGGGCAGCTGTTCCCAAAGTACGGTAGGAGCTATTCATCAGGTAGTTGGAATTGATGAAAACGTTGTGAAAGCGAGTACTTCTTTATGCGGAGGCATAGCTATGCAGGGGGCCGGAAACTGCGGCGCGGTTTTAGGCGGAATAATGGCTTTAGATTGTCTATTTGGCCGATCCTGTAATGATTTTCTGGCCAGCAAAACAAAACCTCTGGTTGCTGCGCAAAAACCGGCTAAAAAGTTTTTTGAGGCCTTTTATCAGAAATACCGTACCATTGAATGTCGCGAAATAATGAGACAGTTCTTCGGACGTTCATTTTACTTTGAAGACATAGATGACAGCAGGAAAGCATTGAAGTTAGGAGCACATTCAGCCCAGGGCTGTGCCAGTGTAGTCGGTAATGCTGCTCGCTTTGTTTTGGAAACAATTTTAGATACAGAAGTAACGGATTCCTCGAATAAAAGAGATGATTTATTCCCCGGCACTCCTGGTCAGCCAGTACAGGACCCTTCGGTACTGATTTCAGCAGTCCGAAATGCAATTATTCAAGTCAAAATGGGTTCTGAAATGAACGGGATATTTCAGTACATAATCGAAGATTATCCCGATTTCGCATTTTATATCGGATTTGACAGAGGAAAAGGCTATGTGTCGGAAGGAACCGCGGAAAAATCAAACGTTGTCATCGGTGTTACTTCAACCGATTTAATTCAAATGCTAACAGGCGCACTTAGCGCTACAGACGCTTTTGCGCAAGGAAAAATAGCTATTACCGGGGATATTTCTTATGTCCTAAATCTTGAAAGTCTTTTTTCCAATGCTAAGAATGTCCCAGTTACGGAAGAACCGGAAAGCTTCGGGTGCTGCGGAGGTAGTTGAACAGTTATTAGGGTGAGAATTGATGTTGAACCGGTAGTTCTGATCATTTAGACGATTGGAGTTATTGATGAATGTGATAGAATGACATCAAGATTCTTATACTTAAGTCTAATATGTGAGAATTTCTGAGATATGGAGTAGTTAATAATGAAAACCAACTCGTCTAATAATCAAAAATCTTTGCGGGAACGAAAAAAGGAATCCTGCCGACAGACTATATATGAGGCAGCGGTACAATTATTTCTCGATAAGGGATATGAACAAACCACAGTTGATGAAATTGCAGTCGAAGCCAATGTCAGCAAAGCCACTTTTTTTAACTATTTCTCTCGGAAAGAGGAAATTGTAAAGTACTACGCTGACGCTATGTTTAAAGCCATACAGGAGGGGTGGCAGGGGGTTCAATTGTCCGCCACCTCTTCCAGTATCGATAGGATTAAACATATGGTTCAGACGATTATTGATTTATATGAGTCCCGCAAAGAAGAGGTACACATTCTCTTATGGCGAAGGGTGAATATCTTAGGGCAGGACGAAAAGTTCCCCTTGGACAATCATAAAATCCTTATTGATACATTGAAAAACACTATATCCGAAGGACAAAAGAGAGGGGAAATAAGATCTGATATCGATGCTGGAATACTGGCAGAAGACTTATTTATCATCATTCTTTACAACTTGGGAGTATGGTCGCAAGAGGGAACAACAAAGGATTTTATGGAACGCACTAGTAATACCCTTAAACTGTTGGAAAAATAGGTTTGCCCTGTTCTTCGCCAAAATAACCAATATTTAATCAACCAGTTTGATTAACCACACCGGCTCACACATCCTATAGATCAACCCTAAATACACCATCCTATTAATAGGTCTTAAAGCATTAACGCTTCACGGTCCAATACTCAGGTTTACTGAAAAAATAGCATTAGCTGGGACCATCAGGTTACCTGGAAGCCTTACGATGGTATTTCGCTGATGAAATGACTGTATCGAGTCAACAACAAATCGCTGTCTGATAGAAAGCCATTATAGGACGCTTTTATCGGAACGCAGTACATATTGGGGAGAGATTGTTATGAAAAAAAAGATATTGATTATAGGTGGTGTAGCGGGAGGCGCAAGTGCAGCCGCCCGGCTGCGTAGATTGGATGAAAATGCTCAAATAATAATATTCGAACGTGGTGCAGAGGTTTCCTTTGCCAACTGTGGTCTACCCTATTATATTGGGGGAACCATAGATAAGCGGAATAAGCTCTTAGTACAGACTCCCAAATCCCTTTTGCAGCGATATAACATCGACGTGAGAATATATAATGAAGTAATTCAGACTATACCCCACCTGAAAGAGGTGGAAGTAAAAAACCTTCTGACCCATGAAATCTACCGAGAAAGCTATGATTACCTGATCTTATCTCCAGGCGCTAAACCCATTCTCCCGAACATTCCAGGAATCGATCTACCTAATGTTTTTAGTATCCGCAATGTACCGGATAGTGACCGCGTTAAAAACTTTATAGATGAACGGAAGCCCAATAAAGCATTAGTAATCGGTGGTGGATTCATCGGTCTGGAAATGGTAGAGACCCTGATAACAAAAGGTCTATCGGTTACCGTTGTTGAGAAGGGCGATCAAGTAATGCCGCCTCTTGATTACGAAATGGCAGCTGTGGTTATGCAGCATCTAAATGGGGTTGGAAACGTTTCAATAAAACTAAACGAACACATTACAGCCCTTGAGGGAGATGGGAAAGTTCAATTCGCCGTACTGTCAAACGGTGAACGGCTGGAAACCGATATGGTTGTAATAGGTATCGGTGTACTTCCTGAGACTGACCTGGCTAAAGAAGCGGGGTTAATGATTGGCTCTGCCGGGGGTATCCTGGTTAATGATTACTTATGTACTTCTGACCCTTACATATATGCCGTGGGTGACGCAATACAGGTTCGGCACATGGTAACTGGCCAAGATAGTCTTTTACCCTTAGCCGGTCCAGCCAATAAACAGGGAAGAGTCGCTGCCGATAACATAGCCGGAAAAGGAATAAAATACAAAGGCTCTCAGGGTACATCCATTGTTCAAGTCCTGGGATTAGTAGCTGCCACAACCGGCGCCAATGAGAAATCCCTGAAAGCGAGTGGAATTGGTTATTTGAAATGTTATTTACATCCTTCATCTCATGCAACCTATTATCCGGGGGCACACGGATTAGCCATTAAACTTTTATTTACCCCTGAAGGGAAAGTACTTGGCGCTCAGATTGTTGGAGGAGAAGGCGTGGATAAACGTATCGATGTCATAGCTACAGCCATACGGGGGGGGATGTCGGTTTATGATCTTCAGGAGTTAGAACTTAGTTACGCTCCTCCATTTTCCTCTGCTAAAGATCCGGTTAACATGGCAGGCTTTATAGCCGCGAATATCATAAACGGTGAAAACCCACCTGTCTATTGGAACCAATTCGCCGGAATAGACCCCGAAGAAGTGATTCTGCTTGATGTACGTACCCCAAAGGAGACGGAGGCGGGCATGCTTGAAGGAGCTGTAAATATCCCGGTCGATGAATTGCGTCATCGGCTTCATGAAATTCCAAGGGATAAGGAAATATGGATCTACTGCCGGGTGGGACTCAGGGGATACATTGCAACCCGCATCCTGCAGCAAAATGGATTTACCCGGGTTAAAAACCTGAGTGGTGGGTATTTGACCTACCATCCTACGGTAGCTAAATAGAAAGAATCGACCAGATTAAGGATCTATATAATACTGAACCTGATTGAAACGATGATGCATAATCAGGCAAGTCGGCAGTAATTATAAAATAGAATACCTAATAAATAAAAGTAAGGGGCTCGAAAGCCCCTATTTTCCTATGGTGCCGAAGGTGGGACTCGAACCCACATGTCCTCAGGACACTCGATTTTGAGTCGAGCGCGTCTGCCAATTCCACCACTTCGGCTTATTATTATATTAATATAGGTTTTTATTGTAAGTTCTCTGCAAATCTAGCGTATCTAATTGTACAACATGATTTGGAAACGGTCAAGAAAGCGGGATTTGGGCTAGTTCTGGTTTGATGCAGCCCTATAAGGTCAAAAGGGAGGGATGCGCTTAATTTGGCGAATATATAATATAATCGCTTCTTATTAATGTTAAATAAAGGCAGGAAAAGGTAGTATCTATGGCGAAAAGTGATCATATTGAAAATTAAGGTATTTAAGGAGAGGGCTATGAGACGCAGAGTACTTTTATTTCTTATGATTATTCTTATTGCTGCGGGGACAATGTTCGCTTTACCGGCTATGGCCGCAGAGTATCTCGATTCGGATATTAGGATTTCGAATCCATCAAGTGGAGATATCGTGGAAACTAACACTATGTGTGAGATTACTTGGAGTGTACCTACCGCTTGTTTGGAACAAAACCTATATTATTCACTTGATGATGGTTCGTCCTGGTCAAGTATTGCCACAGTAATCGCCGGAATTGGCAGTTATGATTGGAAAGTGCCTAACGTAAGTTCCAATGAGGCACGCATTAAAGTACAGATACTGGTCTTGGAATCGTCAAGCACGGAAGTATATACTTTGAAATATTATAACAAGTCCGGCCGATTTACCATAAAAAAGGCGGGGGATACTCTTAAAGCTCCGTCAAATCTAAACACGGCCGCAGAATCAAGTTCAAGCATTCTTGTTAGCTGGAAAGACAATTCTTCTAACGAATCCGGTTTTAGGGTTGAAAGACGGCTTCCGTCTGGTAATTGGAACGAAGTGAAGCAAACCAGCGCTAATATAACTGAGTACAAGGATACCGGACTGCAACCGTATACCAAATACTACTACCGGGTAAGAGCTTATAACAGTTCCGGTTTGTCCGATTATTCAAATGAGGATAGTGTTCGGACATTGGAAGAAGATGATTCCGATAAACCAAAGGCACCCAGTAGTTTGACTGCGGAAGCAGTTACATCCCAACAAGTAAACTTAAAATGGAAGGATAATTCCAGCAATGAAAATGGGTTCAAAATTGAAAGGAAAACCAGTAGTTCTTCATGGAGTGTGATTACCACCGTAGGTTCTGATGTTGTCAAGTTGAGCGATACCGATGTGAAATCGAACACAAAATATTACTATCGGGTGCGAGCGTATAATGATGAAGGCTATTCTGAATATTCTAATGAGGACTATGTCACAACTTCCGAAAGTGATTCTGACGAACCTAAAACGCCAACCAATTTAAATGCGGATGCAGTCTCATATAAACAAGTCACTTTAAAATGGCAGGACAATTCCAATAACGAGAATGGTTTTGATATCGAAAGAAAAACCAGTTCTTCTTCGTGGAATGAGATAGCCAGTGTTGGCAAGGACGTCGTGAAGTACACGGATAATAGTGTGAGTCCTGATACCAAGTATTACTACCGGGTACGGGCATACAATAACGCCGGCCATTCCGATTATTCTAATGAGGACAATGTCAAAACCCCGGAAAATGATTCAAGTAATCGACCTGTGGCACCCCAAAGTCTGAGCGCGGAATCGGTTACATATCAATTAATTACTTTGAACTGGCTGGATAAATCTAGTAATGAAACTGGTTTCCGAATTGAGAGAAAGACTAGTTCCACATGGAAGGAGATTGGTACTGTCAGTGCCAATACCATCAAGTGGAGCGACTCCGATGTGGTTTCCGGCACCGAATATACTTATCGAGTTAGAGCCTATAATAGCTATGGTAATTCAGATTATTCCAATGAAAAAACAATAACCGCCGGTGGCAGCAGCCAACTTGCCGCACCAAGCAATCTGAACGCCACGGTCATATCATCAGCGGAACTTCTTTTGAAATGGACTGACAATTCCAGTAATGAAAAAGGGTTCATAATAGAAAGGAAAATTGGCAGCGGCAGTTATAAGACGCTAATTACGGTTAAATCCAACATAACTTCATACAATGATATTGAGTTAGTTCCTTCTACTAAATACAGTTATCGAGTCAGGGCTTATAATAGCTCAGGTTATTCAGCTTATTCCAACGAAATCACAACCACCACCTCATCAATTAACTCTAATAACAGGGGCCGAACAGTACTTCGATTCAGCTTGGGTTCCAGTGTTTATTATGTTAATGATCAGCCTCAAACAATGGATGCTGTACCAGTGGTTAGAAATAGCAGGGTTTTTATTCCTATAAGATATGTGGGAACAGCGCTGGGGGCTGATGTGGGCTGGCAACAGGCTGAGAGTAAAGTAACAATCAAACTGGATCAAAAAATAGTTGAGTTATGGATCAATTCAAACCGGGCCCGAGTCAATGGGATTTCTACCCTGGTGGATTTGGATAATTCAAAAGTAATGCCATTTACTGTACCACCTGGTCGTACAATGCTGCCACTGCGTTTTATTGCTGAGAATCTTGGCTGCGATGTGAACTGGAATCAAAGCCTGGGAGTTGTGACTATAACCTATAATCCCTAAGTTAATAGAGCTGATAATTATTAATACTGGAAAGCAGGCACCATATTTGGGCTGCCTGTTTTTTTTATCAGAACTGATCTTTAAATGGGTTTCCAACCATCGAATTCGCATTTCTGGGAGCTTTAGTGTTACAATATACAATAGCTCTGTTATCACAAGTAACATTATGCCTTTACTGGAAACATTCTTCGATTATTATTTGGAGGAGATCATTAACCTATTATCGAATCATAATTGCGAATGTTCTCCATCCCTCGAGAGAGGAGGATGCGTCTGAGCAGAGATGAAGATCTTATAAAACAGAGCATACACGGAAATACCCAGGCTTTCGAGGAGTTAGTACATAAATATCAGAACAGAATATACAATCTGGCCTATCGTTATATGGGTAACGAGGACGATGCCAGTGATATGGCTCAGGAGGCTTTAATCAAGGCGTATCGTTCTCTGGCTAGTTTTAAAGGGGAATCTTCCTTTAGTACCTGGCTCTACCGAATAACGGCTAATGTATGTCTGGACGAACTTCGAAAGCGCAAACGGGTAGTGCCAATGATTTCGCTTGATGAACCGGCAGTGACATCTGACGGAGAGGATATCGAACGTGACCTGGCTGACTCGTCTCCGACAGCTGATATTGTTTTCGAACACAAGGAAATGGAAAAATACCTTCAGGCGTTGATAAGCACACTAAAACCGGAATATAAATCGGTCATTATTTTAAGGGATGTCATGGATTTTTCCTACGAGGAAGTCGCGGAGATACTACAGTGCTCGATAGGAACGGTAAAATCAAGGTTAAGCAGGGGTAGGGAGATCTTAAGAAAAAAGCTTTCCAGGAGGGAACTTTTACCGTAACCCTTTCGTCATAATTTTAGAAGGGGTGCGTAGTATGTTTTGCAAGGATGCCAGGGAGTTATTATCTCCCTATGTAGATGGCTTTATAACCGAAGAAGAAAAAGTTGCTCTGGAGAATCATCTGGCTGGTTGCATGGATTGTCGGCAAGAGATGACAGAGCTTCGTAGTATGCTTCAGTTGTTTGGGGGTTTACCTGAACTTGAAGTGCCATCTAATTTCGGCGAAGAATTGCACCTCCGTCTATTACGAGAGAAGACCGTTCCATCAATTAAAAAAGAACATACTCCTCACAGAACTGGTTGGGTTGCGGCGGCAGCCGCCGGAATTGCGTTGGCCTGTGGTATATATGCCAGCAGTCTGGTACCCGCTCCGATGATAGCAAGTGTTAATGATAAGATAATAGCTATGTTCTCGCCATCGGATAAGGATTCTAATGTAGATATTAATAACATTTTAAATCACATACCTAAAACGGATCAATCGGGAAAACTGAACCCGGCAGTAACTCAGCCAACACCTAATACAGGGAATAACTCAACCAAACAAGTTGTACCACCTACGGTCCAAGTAGCTACTAATTCACCTAAGAATAACAACAATAATTCAACCGGTAAAACAGCTGCAATTGAACAGAAGATCGCAACGAGTTTTAATTTACAGCTTAGGACAGATAATGCGACAGATACTATTAACAGTATTAGGCAGGTTGCTTTAAATAACGCAGGTGGAGTCGAGGTGTATAATGCTGAGACCTCGATATCAAATACGTTAGTAACACTAAGGGTTAAGCCTGACCAGGTTAACCAGGTAATATCCGAGTTGGAGAAACTGGGTATAACCACCAACCCGATGAAATCCAGCGAGAATCTTACCAGTGATTATTCTAAGAATAAAAACAGTTTAGATAGAGTTAATGCCGAGGTCATATCCCTGGAATCAAGAACTAATCTTACCCCGGCCGAAGAAGAACGGCTCCAAGCCAGGCTTTGGGAACAGTCATATCTTAATGATAAACAGGCCGAATTGGAACAGCAGTTAGACACAGTAGCCATTAAGATTCTGGTACCCAATAAAACTGACAGCAATTAATGTTCTGGTAACCGGCATACCAGATCCTTGATAATCAAATATTAAAAGAAGATACTAAGTGGGCAGGATTTTGATCCTGCCCATTGAATTTTTTATACTTCAGGGAAGTATATCCTTGCCATATCTATGGCAACACCAGAGGTATGAAGTAGCCAGGCGCGTGCCCAGGGAACTGATTATGGCGTGCCTATCTCGCGAGAAAGTTATTATAAGAGGTGTTATATGAAAGAAAACCTTATCCTGCTGATTGATGGCAATAGTCTGGCCTACCGGGCTTTCTATGCCTTACCCCTTTTAAGAACCAGGCAGGGGGTATTCACCAATGCCATCTATGGATTCTTAACCATGTTATTCAGGGTATTAAAGGAGTTTAATCCCGAGTATGTGATTGTAGCCTTCGATAAGAGTCGAATAACTCTACGCACACAGGAGTATGCGGACTATAAGGCTCACCGCCAACCTACCCCACCTGAATTGAGGGATCAGTTTCGTATCTTGAAAGAGGTCTTATCTGCCCTCGATATCACCTGGATTGAAATGGATGGCTATGAAGCCGATGACCTTTTAGGCACCCTTAGTTGCCGAGCCAGTAAAGAAGGTCTTCCCTGTGTTATAGTGACCGGAGACCAGGATGCGCTGCAACTAGCAGGCAGAGGGGTTGACATTCTCATTACCCGTAAAGGAATAACGGAGATGGATCGCTACAGCGATGAACTGGTAATGGAGAAATGGGAGGTCTATCCCGATAGACTGGTCGACGTTAAGGGTTTAATGGGCGATCCTTCTGATAATATTCCCGGTGTACCCGGGATTGGAAAGAAAACGGCGATTAAGTTGGTCAAAGAGTATGGAAGCCTGAATGAACTCTATGAACATTTGGATGAGGTAAAACCGTCCCGCATTCAAGAACTTTTACGAACTAATCGGGATCAGGCCTTCTTGAGCCGCAGCCTTGCTACCATTAATAAATTTTTGGAGGTCCCGCTGGTTCTGCAAGAGTGTCGCTATGATCAGCCTAACCGAGAAAGATTACTCGCATTTTATCGAGAACTGGAGTTCAATACATTTGCCCGTGAACTGGGGGGTGAGGTCGAGACTGCACCTGTCCTCGCCATTGATTACCGGGAGATGCTGGACCAGGTAGCTCCGGGCGATGAGATAGCCCTGATGCTGGTTACCAGTCAGATTCACCCTATGTGGGCCGATCTCATAAGTATTTATATCTGGTGGAAGGGGAAACCGTACTTAGCTCCTGGTGAGAGTGTACAAATTCTGGCACCGTTATTAGAAGATACCGGGGTGAAAAAGTACCTGCATAATGCCAAGCAAGCACAAGTGTTGTTAGCTCGCCAGGGAATAAAACTTAATGGCGTGGTTGGAGATACTCTACTACTGTCTTATGTTCTGGATCCGAGTTTTCAGGGAGAAAGTTTTCAGGAACACGTATTCCATTATTGGGGAAGAATGATAGAACAGGAGAATGAACCAGAGAAGGCAGTAGCTGAGATTATCAACTTTCATCAGCATTTAATGGAAAGGGCTACTCCGGAAATAAAAAAGCTTTACTACGAGGTAGAGTTGCCTCTTTCCTTCGTGCTGGGCGAGATGGAAGTGGCCGGGGTTCTGGTTGAACGTTCTGTATTAGAAACAATATCGGTCGAACTTGCTGAAAGACTGGAGATGACCGAGACTACAATCTACGAGATGGCAGGCAGCCAGTTTAATATCAACTCCACCCGTCAACTGGGGGAAGTGCTCTTCGATAGATTAGGGCTGCCTGTTATTAAGAAGACTAAAACCGGTGTTTCAACCAGTGCTGAGGTTTTAGAACAATTGTATGATTACCATCCCATAATTCCTTTAATCATGGATCACCGACAGCTAATGAAGCTAAAATCCACCTATGTAGACAGCCTTAAGGATTACATTCACCCCATGACGGGAAGGGTGCATACGGTTTTTAAACAGGCGGTAACCGCAACCGGAAGGTTGTCCAGTGTGGAACCCAATCTACAGAATATTCCGGTTCGTATGGAGGATGGACGCCGAATTAGAAAGGCTTTTGTGGCTCCGGTAGGCCAATGGCTTCTTCTCAGTGCGGATTACAGCCAGATCGACCTGAGGGTCCTGGCTCATGTTTCAGGTGATGATACGTTGATTGAGACTTTTCGTCAGGGTGTCGATATTCATACCCGTACTGCCAGTGAAATCTTTAAGGTTTCTCTGGATGCGGTCACTCCTGAACTGAGACGTCGGGCTAAGGCGGTCAATTTTGGTATAGTATATGGAATTAGTGACTTTGGTTTGGCAAGAGATACCGGTGTAAGTCGCCATGAAGCCAGGGAATACATTGATAATTATTTGTCGTCATACCCGGGAGTACAGGCCTATATGCGGGACATTGTGGAAACTGGGCGCGAACAAGGTTATGTTGAGACCATCCTGGGGCGCCGTCGTTATCTTCCGGATCTGCTTAGCAGTAATCGGATGGTACGTTCATTTGCTGAGAGGATGGCTCTGAACACACCAATTCAAGGTGGATCGGCTGATATTATCAAATTGGCTATGTTGGCGATAGATAGGGAAATTAAGAAACGTGAATGGCGTTGCCGAATGTTATTGCAGGTTCATGACGAATTGGTCTTGGAAGTTCCCGCGGATCTTCTGGAACAGGTGGCCTGGATTCTTAAGGAATGCATGGAAGAAGCCTATAGTTTAAAAGTTCCTCTGGAGATATCACTGAAATACGGTTTAAATTGGTTCGAAATGAGGTCAAAATAATTAATAAAAGCCGGGAGCGATACTATGCCAGAACTTCCAGAGGTGGAGACCATTGTACGCTCATTGAGCAAGGCGGTAGGATACCGGGTTGAAAAACTGGTCGTTTACAAACCAGTAGTTGTTAGACAGGAGTGCTATTCGATTGACAGCTTGACTGGTTTGCCAATCGAAAGCATAACCCGAAGAGGTAAGTTTATCGTAATGGACCTGGGTGGCCAGCATTATCTGATATGGCATATGGGCATGAGCGGGCGTTTGTTTCTAACGGAATCCGGTCAGACCAGGGCCAATCATACCCATGTTGTTTTGCATTTGGTGGATGCCGGGGAGTTGCATTATGTAGACCCGCGTCGGTTTGGAGGTTTATGGCTAGTACATCGTCCTGAGGATGTATTCGGCCAACTTGGCCCTGAACCGTTGGGAAAAGAATTTTCTGCAGCCTACCTTGAAAAGTCATTAAGGAATAAGAAAACTCCGATTAAAAACCTCTTGCTCAACCAGTGTGTTGTAGCTGGAATAGGAAATATTTACGCTGATGAGATCTTATTCGACTCTGCCATAAGCCCAGAAAGAATCGCCGGGTCATTAGACTCTAAAGAAATTGCGAAATTACACCGATCAATTAAAAAGGTTTTACGTCAGGGAATCGAATGTCGGGGAACTACTTTCAGGGATTACCGAGACGGTTTTAATCGACCTGGTGGTTTTCAGGAGTACCTGCGGGTTTATGGCCGAGAGGGTAAACCATGCTTGAAGTGTGGGAACCCAATTTGCCGAATAAAAATGGGCGGCCGCAGTACACATTTTTGTCAGCATTGCCAGCATTGATCGAACTGCAATTTGGATTTCAGTGATTGTTTTTAATAAGCTGGCGAAGGTTGCTAAGATTAGTAAGCGCATGCCATAATAGGTAAGTGCACAACTAACTGCTTCTATCCATATAGTAAGAGAGAATAATGGATAGGAGTGGTATCATAATGTACCTATTCGTTAGCCTGCTTCTGGCTCTGGCAGTCAGCGCCGACGGGTTTGGTGTTGGGGTGGCCTACGGGCTAAAGAAGATCAAGATTCCTATACTCTCCATCCTGGTTATTTGTCTGGCCTCAATGTTAGCAATCGGAGCTTCTATGGTGGTGGGGAAGGGAATTGCCCTTTATTTTAGTCCAAAACTAGCGAGTGTTGTAGGTGCATTGGCTTTATTTTTCGTTGGGATATGGTTCTTAAGCGATCTTTGGCGTGATTCAGATGATAAACGAACAGAAATTACTTCGATAAGAATCCGACCTCTGGGTGTTATAATCCAGATTTTAAGAGAACCAGCCCGGGCCGATTTCGATTCGTCCGGTGTAATAAGCTACAGCGAAGCTTTTTTCCTGGGTGCTGCTCTAGCAGTCGATGCTTTGGGAGCCGGCCTGGGAGCAGCTATGGCTGGGTATAACCTCCTAGCAACTATAGCGGCAGTAGGTTGCTGCAAGTTCCTGGTACTGAATTTAGGGCTTCGCCTGGGGGAACGTCTTCAGCGGGGGTTCCTGAAAAAGTACTCGCCTGTTATTGCTGGTTTAATCCTTTGTTTATTAGGCATAGCTGAACTGGTGAGGTGAGCCCTTTGTTTATTATAGGTCTAACCGGCGGAATAGCCACCGGTAAAAGCACTGTGTCAGAAATGTTGGGACAACTTGGAGCGGTAGTCATTGATGGGGATCGGGTGGCTCATGAGGTAATGCAGCCCGGAGAATCTGCTTACCAAAAAGTCGTTGCTCACTTTGGCAGTGAAATTCTTCAGCCCAACGGAGAAATTGACCGGGGTAAACTAGGTGACCTCATATTTAATAATCCAGAATTAAGATTTACCTTGAACAGTATTGTCCATCCAGTTGTTGAAAAGGCCATGCGGTCCACGACACAACAACTGCCACTTGATACTGAAATTGTTGTTTGGGATATTCCCCTGTTAATAGAAACAGGTATGAATCATCAAGTAGATGAAGTATGGCTGGTATGGGTAGACGAAGAAACCCAACTGGAACGGTTGATGCAACGCAATAGAATACCAGCCGAGGAAGCCCTTAAAAGAATTAGATCTCAGATGTCAATCTTCGAAAAAATAAAAAAATCCGATCGGTTAATCGATAATCGAGGCAGCTTTGAGGAAACCAGAAGAATTACCACCGAATTTTACCACCATCTAAGGCGAATTATCCAAAGCAAAATATTATAGGATGTAAAGAGACAGTTATCCTAAACTTAAGTAGAAAAAACCTGGGAAGAGGTGGTTTCATGCCGAAATTGCAGACTAGGAAATCCAACCAGGTGTCTTTCAGTTTTATCCTGTGGGGGGTTATTATTATCGTTCTGGCCATTGTCCTTTCCTTTCCCAGGTGGATAACTTACTTCTACCCCCTTCCGCATAAAGAACTGGTTATGAAATATTCTGCCCAGTACGATGTTGATCCCTATCTGGTTTTCGCCGTCATACGAACTGAAAGCGATTTTCAGTCCCAGGCGACATCTTCTTCCGGAGCCCGTGGTCTGATGCAACTGATGCCTGAAACGGCGAGTTGGGCAGCTCAACAGGCGGGATTAAAAGACTACGAGGAAAGCCAGCTATCTGATCCCAACGTCAATATCCGGTTAGGCTGCTGGTATTTAAACGACCTATCCCGCGAGTTCAAGGGACGGCTTCCCCTGGTTATCGCCGCGTATAACGCTGGAAGAGGTAATGTCAGGGAATGGCTGGTTCAAGGTGTCTGGGATGGTAGCACAGAAAATCTGCAAAAAATACCCTTCCCGGAGACCCGCATGCACGTCCAGCGTGTTTTAAACGATTATGAGGTATATAGAACCATTTATGAATAGTGTATTTGCTGCATGTCTATAAGTGTCCTGCTCGTCATATTTGCCTGTCTTCTGCCATATATTAGAAACCAATAGAACTATCAATATACCGACTGGTATAAAAGCAAGACCCATCTGAGGAGTGATCCCCTTGTTTCTACGGTATGGACGTCTTATTTTTGCCTTGTTTTGTATCGTCCTGGGACTAGCTTTTATGTTACCGTCCCTGCATCAGTCTGTAACAACACTTACCAGTAGTTCAGATAAGAAAGTTCTTAAACTGGGAGTGGTAGCAAAAGAAATAGTTGTTGATCCCTCGTTAGCTCAAAGTCGCCCTGAGAAGTTGATGGCATCAACGATGTATGAACCACTTTTGCGCTACGACGAGATCAGTAAAAGTCTTAAGCCTTGCCTGGCCAGAAACTGGGGATACTCCAAGGATGGGAGAAGCCTGGTTATCATGCTGGCCAATTGCGTTTACTTTCATAATGGCAGGCAAATGACGGCTCAGGATATTAAGAATTCCTGGGAACGCTCATTACGAGATTCAAAAGACTTAGAACTTCAATACCTCTTTACCACCATCGAAGGAGCCGACGCTTTCCAACAGGGAGTGGCTGATGAGATTAAGGGATTGAAAGTGATTGATAGATATACTCTTCGCATTTATATGAATCAACCTGATTCTGCTCTGGTTTACAAGATGACCAATTCTGCATTTTGGATAGTCGATGTCACCGACAGCGTTTCCACTCCTCCGGGCACTGGACCTTACCGGTTGAATAAACTAGATGAAAAACAATTGGTAGTAAAGAGTTTTAAGAATTATTGGGGAACTAAGCCGGACACTGGCGAAATATATTTCGAAGCTTTTGATGATGAGTCAGAAGCCCTAAAAAGTTTCCAAAATGGAAATCTTGATTATCTTGATCAGGTACCGGTTAAAGAAGTAGCCGGCTTAGCAAAAGATTCTGCTTGGAAGGATTGTTTAGTTCGCGTACCGGTCCTGGGTTTTTATGCCCTGGGAATGAACGTAAATCAATACCCTTTTAACGAACTCCAATTTCGGCAGGCATTAAATTATTGTATTGACCGTCAACATCTAATAAACAATGTAATGGGCGGGGTTGGCGTTGCCTCGAAGGGGGTCTTCCCGGTTGATCTCCCGGGATACAACCGAGCACTTCGGGGATACTCTTACAACCCTGAACTAAGCAGTGAATTATCAGCTGAATCTTCTTATATGCAAGAATCCCAACCACCTGCTATCAAACTCTATTTTAATTCCGATCCGGGGCAGGAAAAATTAATTATGGCATGCCAAGCCCAATTGGAAAACCTAGGATTAAACATTCAACCCATGCCAATGAACTGGGATGATTATCTTGGCCGGGTAACTACTCTGCAAACAGAATTCTTCCGGTTTGGGTGGGACGCCGACTATCCAGACCCCGATGGTTTTCTCTACCCTTTGTTTCATAGCAGCCAGATTGGGATAAGTAATTTCTGTGCCTATAAAAATCCGAGGCTGGATAATATATTGGACGATGCGCGCAAAGAAACAGCCGACAATCAAAAAAGAATCAAGTTATTACGCCGGGCGGAGCAAATCGTAATTGACGATGCTCCAATGATTTGGCTATTTCAAAAGCAGTCGGTTAAGATGGTTAATCCAAGGGTTAAGGGCTTACAGGTAGACGGCATGGGCCTTATCAATTGGAAAAAAATAGAGCTTCTTGATGGCGCAGATATCAAAGAACAGTCCTAATAAGCCGCAACATTATAACTTTTGAGAAGGCCGGTACATGGGTGAGTTACCGGCCTTTGTAATTTATAGATTAAATTCAGAATAATTCACAAATTTTAAATAAAATAAGAAAACTATGGCAGGAAACTCGATCATTACAGAGAACTGTATTAGGTAATTGATGGTAGGAGGGATTGATCTTGTCCGTCTTACAGGAGCATGAGCGAAGTATTAATCAGGTTACTTTTTATATGGTTTTTATTGGTTCAGTTCTAGGCGTACCTTTCTTTTTGTTTGTGAATAACCTGGGCATTGCTCCAACCTCATTTTTATTGATACCCATAGTATTTAGTCTAATTACCAGGTTCATGGGAAATACCTCCAGAGCTTACTTATGCAAGTATTCATATATGTTTATCTTCGCCTTGTTTACCCTTACGATTTTCTGCGTACTGGGTTATTACGATAATAACAACGCAGTGGTACTGCTGTACTTTGTGGGCCTGGTAGTCGCAGCCATGTACTATGGGAGACGCCTGGTCTACTTCTATGCAGCCCTGGTAACAATTCTTAACGTTGTAGGGATTGCTGTACTGCCCCATAAAATATTTTTTATGGAGTATGCTTTCAATGACTGGTTTTCTGTTCTGGGTCTTTTCATTCTAGCGACCATTGCAGCCGGTGTTGTAGCTTATCGGGCTTCTGCCCTGATAGTCAAAGTGGAAACGGAAGAACAAAACGGCAAGGGTCTTGTTGATTCGTTACATAAAACTGTCAATCAAATATCAACGACCGCCGGTGAATTAAATCAAGTGAGCAATAAAATTCATTTATCCGCGCAGGATGCTGCTAATTCCGCCGGACAAATATCCGCGGCCATGAACCAGATGACACAGGCTTTTACTCATCAATCAGAACATGTGCTGGAGGTCTCGGATGCGACCGACCATATGGATCGATCCTTCCGAACCGTAATGGATAGCATGGAAACAGCCAGGGGGGCATCCTCCCGAAGCCTGGAAATAACCAATCAGGGGGCCGGTTATATCGATTCAGTCGTAGAATCTATAGATCAACTAGCCCAGTCAATTTCGGTATCAATCGAAACGGCAGGGAACCTTCAGGAATCCTCGGCCGAGATTAAGAATATTGTTGAACTGATTAGCGAGATTACCGCTCAGACCAATTTGTTATCCTTAAACGCTGCGATTGAAGCGGCTCGGGCTGGAGAAGCCGGACGTGGGTTTGCGGTAGTGGCGGAGGAAGTTAGGAGATTAGCCGCTCAATCGGCCACGGCGACCGAAACTATAAATCGGATCATTACTAATATCCAGGACCAGATCATCGAGGCTAACCGAGTTGCCCGCCTGGGACGGGATAACATAACTCGCAGTGAAGAATTGACCCAAAATGCTCACGAGGCTTTTTCCGGTATTGCGATAGCGGTTGCAGAAGCGACCTCGACCCTAGATGAGGCTGCAACTGCGGTTCAGAGCTTGGCGACCGATAGTAACAGTATTGACGATAAAATGAGCAGCCTGGCAACTGCTTGCCAGCAATCGTTGGCTGGGGCACAGGAAATAATGGCCAACGTTGAACAACAGATGTTTAGATACAATGAGTTGTTGGAAATGGCCAAGTCGTTGACTACTCTGGCGGGTTCACTGGAAAAGGGAGCTCAAGCATAAATCCTAGAGAAAGTACGTCGGAGTAAAATGCTTTTCCATTTACGTAAACTGCGGGCCATTGATAACGGGAACTATAATGAACTTGAATAATCAGTAGGTGTCAGAACCCACCATTTTCCTGCCTACCTGTAAACATCCCTTGAATGGGTTAAGGAGCATTGCTCTATATACCAAGGGGTGTTCCCTGTTGACCTCACCAGGATTGAATCCCAGCAAATCTGATAAATTGAGGCTCTCAAATGATTTGCCCTATGGAACAAATACAAGAGTAAAGGATATAACAAAAGTCATAACGAAACAGTAATAAGCTAATCTTCTAGGATATTTATTTAGTTTTATAAGAGAGATCTAATTCAAAATTAGACCTTTTAGTTTGGGAGATGAAGTGTTGGTAGAAAAAATGCTGCTTCTAATGCTATGTTTAGCTGCAGTGTGCATGATCATGTTGATAATAATATTAGCCCGGTTATTCCGAAAGGATAAGGACCAGGAAATCATAAGACGCCTGGAGTTTTTGACTGAAAGCCTAAATAAGCAAGATCGAACCCTGCGTGAGGAGATGCTCGCTAATCGAACCGAAACAGGGCAGCAGGTTCAGGTTTTAGGCGGGCTGGTGGTCGAACGAATGGCGGAAAACGCGGGATGGCAAAAGAATCAACTCAAAGAGTTTACCCATCAGGTTTCTATCCTTATCCAGAGCAGTGAACAGAGATTGGACAATGTAAGGCAGACGGTAGAGGATAGGCTTAAGTTCCTTCAGGACGATAATAGCAGGAAACTTGAACAGATCAGATTGACTGTAGATGAGAAACTTCATTCCACACTTGAGCAGCGCCTGGGCGAATCGTTCAAATTGGTAAGTGAGCGGCTTGAGATGGTCCACAAAGGACTTGGGGAGATGCAAAATCTGGCCACCGGGGTGGGGGACTTAAAAAAGGTGCTGACTAATGTCAAAAGCAGAGGAATTTGGGGGGAGATTCAACTCGGGAATATTCTTCAGGAAGTTCTGTCTTCCGACCAATATGCAGCCAATGTTGCAGTAAAAACCAATAGCCTGGAAAGGGTCGAATATGCAGTAAGGTTACCGGGCCGGGGGGATTCACCGGGAACAGTTTGGCTTCCGATAGATGCTAAGTTTCCTCAGGAGGATTATCTTCGTCTGGTGGATGCTACTGAAGAAGGGAACCAGGTCGCCGCTAATCAGGCCTCTGTTCAGATTGAAAACCGTATTAAGGCGGAAGCTCGCAATATTGCATCAAAGTATATTGACCCACCCCATACCACGGATTTTGCTATAATGTTTCTGCCCACTGAGAGTCTTTTTGCTGAGGTAATCAGACGTCCGGGACTGCTTGAATATCTACAGCGTGAATATCGGGTAAATGTGGCTGGACCTACTACAATGGCTGCATTGCTAAACAGCTTGGCAGTAGGGTTTCGCACCCTGGCTATCGAAAAACGTTCCAGCGAAGTGTGGAACCTTTTAGGGGCAGTAAAAACTGAATTCGGTCGATTTGGAGATTTACTGGACAAAACCCAGAAAAAATTACAGGAGGCCAGCAGTACTATAGAGAATGCGGCTCGGAGATCACGCACCATTGAGAGAAAACTAGGTAAAGTTCAAGAACTGCCTGCCGGGGAAGCGGCCTGTCAAATAGATAGTAGTGAAGAATTACAAGAGTGGGGAGAGGATGACCGGTGATTAATCGGGAACTTCTGGAGGTAATTTATAAAGCCGCCAGCATTCAGCGCTGGAACGATCATATAAGACCACATCGAGGCTTTACTGAGCTTGATAAACAGTCCCATAAGATGATTTATGCTTATATATTGGGCAAAATGGAAGAAACCGATCGAGGAGCCTCTGTCGACTGGTGTGCTCTAATTGAGGGGGGTATCTTTGAGTTCCTGCAAAGAATTAAATTAACTGATCTGAAGCCAACGGTTTTTCATAGGTTGATGGAACATAAAAGCCGGGAGTTGAATGAATGGGTTCTGCGAGAATTGTCTGGAGCGATCGGTGATATAGGCAACAATTTTAAGGAAAAATGCACCGCCTATCTGCTGTGTCCAGAACCGCGATCCCTGGAGCGAAGGATACTTAAAGCCGCTCACTATCTGGCGACTGACTGGGAGTTTCGAATAATTTATCACTTAAATTCACCTCTCTATGGACTTGAGGAGACCCGCAAAGAGATTGAAAATCAAATTGAGGAGCACTACGATCTGGCCGGGGTTCAAAAAATTGTATTGGGCAAAAAGACCCATGATTTTTTGGATTTAGTAGGGCAACTCAGGTTCCAACAGCGCTGGGGACAATCCCCGAGAATCCCCGAAACTTCTGTGATGGGGCATATGTTGGTAGTAGCGATGCTAACCTTCTTTTATTCCAACCAACTTGGTGCCTGTGACAAAAGGGTATACAATAATTTTTTCGCTGGTCTTTTTCATGATCTCCCTGAAGTATTAACCAGGGATATTGTTTCCCCGGTCAAACGTTCTGTTCCTGGGCTGGAGGATTTAATAAAGGATATTGAAAAGGACCAAATACGCGAACGCATACTGCCATTATTGCCCGAACTGTGGCATTCTGAGGTTCTTTACTTTATCCAGGAGGAATTCCAAAACAAGATCATTCAGGATACTGGTATACAATTCGTTACTTCGAGCGAGATTAGTGATAAATATAATGATGATCGGTTTTCTCCTCTGGATGGAGAACTGGTTAAGATGTGCGACCAGGTGGCTGCTTTTGTTGAGGCTTCAATGTCTATTGAATTTGGCCTTAAAATACCTGATCTGGTGATTGGCCAGCGGCAGATTTTTGAGAACTGTTCGGAGAAAACGGTATCTGGGTTGAGCTTCCGGGACGTATTTTATTTATTCAATGCTTTTAATCAGGAGGAATAGAAGTGGAAATCCTTGACCTTCATGGTATTTCACTGGAGAATGCTATCAGCAAAGTGGAAGAACAAATGGAATGGTGTTTAGCTCATGGGATAGAAATTCTAGTAATCAACCATGGCAAGGGATACCATAGCAGTCGAAACTTTTCGGTTATCAAACAGGAGGTTCGACGGTATCTTAATGATAAAAAGAGTTATCTCTCTCAGGCGGGGTACCGGGTTATCTTTGGAGAAGCCAATTACCCTGTGACGTTGGAATTTGACGAAGGTCATACCTTGATCGTAAGGAAAGGACTGGAAAGTGATTATCTTGGGAGCAAACAGAGAATCGAGAAGAACCAGATAGTTTTTTCGGAGGAAGGACGTAAATTCAGGAAAAACGCCAAAAGAACAAGGTCGCAGAAGTAGGTTGTTTTCCATACAATTGATTTGTATACCAATTTCTTTGAAAATAGGGAGGATATCATCTGAGAATGATGGAATATCAATAAATAAACATTTAAAGGAGGTAATAATTCAGAAAATTCAAAATCATACCCAGCGTTTCTATCTTTGAAGACTGTATGCAGTAATGGTCGTTATAGGGGGGATAATATTGGATAATGAACAATTATATCAAGAAAAGATGGGGATGGTTTTAAGGGACAGCCACAAATGGGCATATGCGGCGATACTCAGTATTTATATCCTGGCATGTTTACTTCTTACCGTTTTACTCCTCTCACATAAGAGTACTCTGATTACAGTTCCCAAGTATGTAGGCCTCATTTCTCTTGGAATTCTATTGCTGGCTTCCTGGTTATTATGCAGAAAGAGACATCAATCCTGGACTGGTTACCTTACCATGACTGTGTTCTGCATAGTGCTGGGGTGTTTTGCTAATGTATTAAGAGGGAATGCCGAAATTTATATTATATTTTTTGGCGCTCTAATTATAAGTATTTGCTATCAAAACTGGAAACTAGTGTTATATTCCATGGCCCTTATCCTAATCAATATGGTTTTACTGATCACCGCGACCCCGTCATTAGCGGCGGGTATCCTTGGCTTAAGATTGATAGTGTTTCTTCAAGCCGGATTTTCTGCTACAATTTGTGCCTACCTGATGAATAACCTCCTTTCCCGTAGTGTTAGAAACGAGTTAGAATCCATGGGGACTAATAATAGCTTAACTGGAATGATGAATGTTATTGAAACCGAGTCTTCCACCTTAATGAC
>JBLMZW010000142.1:0-40613 GCA_050259035.1 Chitinophagales bacterium
TATGCTCATCGTATCACCTCCACCTTTAAGGCTATTATGCACAACACGGATTCATTTGACTCCTAATAAAGATTGAAAGGAAAAGGAAGGTGGGTTGGACAAATAATGCAATGTCAGCGTACGAAACGCTGACATCTTGTTTTTAATATAGCTTTCTAACCAAAGAATTCTCTATTTTTTCACTATAAAGCAGGAATCCTTGAAGGTATAGTACGGAGTAGTACCTAACCAACTGCCGTCTTTAGATTTACCCGTGCCATAATACCAATGAATAAATACCACATCGATTTTCTTACTGGCCAGGGCTGCAAGCCGGGCCTTGTTTTCAACAGGGACAAACTCGAAGTTAACACCCATTAACTTGCCTATTTCGCCGAGTAAAACAACATTATAACCCGCTGGTTTTCCGTCTGCGGCTATGTAATCAAGCGGGGTATAATCTCCACTTATTCCAACATAAATAGTTTTAGCCCCTTCAATTTTGGTTGGTTCTTTATAAGACGGTTCTTTATTAACCGGCAATTTGATGATCCATTCGTCCTCCAGGCGCTTTAAAGTACCGTTTTCTTTCAGAGTGGTAATAGCCTTATCAAGATCTTGTTTTAATTTTCGATCATCGCCGCGTACCGCCATAAGAATGGCTGCATCGGCATTCGACCTGCATTCGATTAATTTCAATTTATTATTCCTTCCGACATAATAATGGCCAACAAATTTTGGAACAAATACGGCGTCTACTTTCCCGGTAACCACTGCGGTTATACAATCCGAGCATCTATCGAAATTCTCGATTTTTTGTGGTTCTACCCCGGTTCTCTGTAGTATCATCGCCTTCTTATCGAATTCAGCGCCCAAATCAACCATAGCTACTGTCTTGCCTTTCAAATCTGCGGTATTTTGAATTTTAGCTGTCGTTTCACTGGTTTTGTCGGTTTTATTACTGCCGCAGCCGGCAATTATTATCATGCTCATGATAAGAATCAGAAATATTGCTAACTTGTTCTTCATTACTAAAGTCCCTCCTCTAAAGCGTAATAAATACTATATTTCGGCCATTTTTAAATATATACTTTTGCCGCCTGGACACATTGTTAATCAAAAGCATCCCCAGGTTATCATCGACCACATTACTTTCAAAGGGATTATATTGCTTGGCGCGATAAATAAAAACTATATTAATTTCGTTGGTTTCATTTGCGTACTCTATCGTGTACTCTATGTCGGGGTCTGATTCTGCATAACATTGCCGGAATACTTCCGTTACAAGTTCTTCCAGCAGAAGCTGTATATGATATAGTTGTTTGGCGGTAATGCTATACTTCTGGCAAAAGATTTCGATTTGAGCATTCATAGCCACCATATCAAAACCACGGGAGTGAATCTCATAATTGAAAGTTTTCAGTTTAGTGATAAAGGATCTGGTTTTTTCCTTTTGGGGGTTATCAAATATTTCTTCCGGCGTTCCCTCCTCATAAATCAGGCCTTCGTCCATGTAAAACACCCGGTCGGCTATATCTCTGGCAAAACCCATTTCATGGGTAACAATCAGCATCGTCAATCCTGTTTTGACTAGCTTTCTGATTATAGCCAGAACCTCACGGGTCATGGTCGGATCAAGTGCAGAAGTTGGCTCATCCATCAGCATGGTTTCGGGCTCCATAGCCATGCATCTGGCTATGGCTATTCTCTGTTGCTGGCCTCCAGATAATTGATGGGGATAACTTTGGGCTTTATCAACTAAGCCCACCATGTTTAGAAGTTCAAGAGCTTTATTTCTCGCCTCCCTTTTATCAGTTTTTTTTACCCATCTGGGTGCAAGGGTAATGTTATCCAAAACGGTCAAATGAGAGAATAAGTGAAATCCCTGATATACCATACCCATTTTTGTGCGTATGTGATTCAGGTTGACATCTTTCCTGGTGATATCCGTTCCGTTTATGTATATATTTCCTTGATCCGGCGTTTCCAGCATGGCCAGGCTGCGCAGAAAAACACTTTTTCCGGTGCCGGAGGGACCAATGATAGCTATACATTCGCCTTTTTTGATATGTGCGTTGACACCTTTTAGAACTGTGAATCCACCAAATTGTTTGGATAGATTATTAACCTTAATCATAAAGCTTCCCTTCGCTTCCCACCGATGGCAAAAAGGGCATAAACGCAATAAGAAAGGCCCAGATAAATCAAGACCCCGAAGAATAGCGAAAAGAATGGATCACCGGTGCGGGTGCCGATGTTGTTTACTGTCCTGGTAAGGTCAGTAATGGTGACATAGCCCACAACCGAGGTCCACTGGATAGTATTAACTATGGTGCTTTGATAAACCGGTTTGGCAATAGTACCTGCCTGAGGAAGGGTTATGGCCAGAAATGCTTTAATTCGGGAAAAGCCCAGCATACGCGCAGCCTCTAACTGTTTTCTATCTACAGCTTCGAGGGCCGAACGCATCAATTCTGCTATATGCGCCCCGCTATTAAGCGCAAAGGCTATCATTGCGATAATTACTGGGTCAGTCCTGTTGTTCGCAAACACCACATAATAAAGTATCATTAGCAGGAGCAAAACCGGACTGCCTCGCAGGACGGCAATAAACAACTGTGAGCTTCGGATAAAAATTTTTATTTTGGACATTCGGAGCCAGCATAGTAGCGCGCCAATAATGGAGCCTAGAAATAACCCCGCAGCCGATATCAAAACGGTAACCCCTAGGCCTTTTAGTACAATTAAATACGTATTTCCTTCCAGCAGGTTTCTCTGAAATGAAGTGATGATTGTATCCAGTAACCCGCTCACCTTTTTTCCTTTCTTCTTAGCAATGGTTAGTGCGTTTCGACAATTTTGGTTACTATTTTTTGTTGTTCTACATTTTTCATTTTTATCCTCTTATTAATTGCTGTTTTAAACCGGTTTTCCCTATTGCTTTGTAATGGCTGTATGTTCCAGGTAATTGACTTGGGAACGCCGGACTCCAGCCCGGCCCCGATCTCGTCCCGGCCGGATCAAGACTGCCACTCGTTCCTGTTCTCCTCAGCTACAACACCAACGGCTTGCTTGGCCGGCGGCGGTGACTTGCCAACACTACATCCGTGTAGTAGCTGCAAGTAGATCAACATCCAGTTGTCCTAACCCACCGCAGGAAATCGGTCTCAGCTGCGCTGTGTTGTAGTGGCTCGTCGAATGTTGCTTCGTCAGCTGTTTAACCCCGCCTAATCTGATGGATAAAAAAATACTGGGCTTAAATTAAACTGGCGCTCCCTCTCCGGGTGCCCATCGGTAGGGTTGCGACTGATAAAGGTGGTCTACACAGGATAACCACTGGCGGATGATGCAGATTATATGGGCATAGCATAACTGAAGGGTTGTATAATACTATTACTTCCATAAAAAATACAGGGTCTAAAAACCCTGTATTACTTTTTTATAGATGGTCGGGATGACAGGATTTGAACCTGCGACCTTCTGGTCCCGAACCAGACGCGCTACCAAACTGCGCTACATCCCGACGCAACATCTATTGTAGCATCAAGCCCATGATTGAAGCAAGCCGTTCTGAATATTCTCTAATATGTCGTTATCCTTGTAACCCATCATAGTTCTGCAAGTCTGCTTTGGCTCCATATTCTTTCTGGATGGTTAAAATCTGGGGCGCCCATTCATATATTTTGTTTCTCACCTGGTTAGGGTCGGCTTCATCAACTTTGATTACTTTGTCTTGAGATATTTGTATTCCAATACTGTACGTTCCGTCTGAATTGGCACTGACTAACAGGCCCTCGTAATGCTCCTTATTAAATATCCCGTCACTTAAAAAGTCTTCTTTGTCCATTATACGGCCTTTATTGTTCACTGGCTGCCTCCTCTTCAGTTAAGTTTTTATTAGTTTAGGCAGCAAACGGAACGGTTATGTAAAAGTAAAATCAACTTGACCTTAAACCGGAATATGATAATGGATTACTGCCAGAGTTCCGGAGATCAATTCTATTAAAGGGTCGCGAACCTCGATAACGTTAGAAACAGCCCACTGCCAGTTGAGTTCCAGCGTAGCATTGTTCAATGGATACTTGAATCCTGAAAGTGTTATTCCCGTTGCCAAATCGCTTAAAACCAATAGAGATACGGTATCCCCGGGCTCGCCTTTTAGCCTTAAAGCCGAATTAATCACATGTATGGTTTCAGAGGGTGATTCAAAAATAACCGGGATTCCCTTTTGAGTCAGGGTCGACACACTGTAGAGGTTAGAAATGGTGTGATCCAGTCTGGATCCGGTGCCTCCCCAAATAGTTACTTCTGTCGCACCCTGATCCATGGCCGTAAGTAGTGCCAGCATAGTATCGGTTTCATTTTTTTCACTGGGATATTCTACTATCTTAACCCCACTGTTTTTCATGAAAGCTTTGTCGGCAGGTAAAATAGAATCCATATCACCAATCAAAACATGCGGTTTCAAGGCAAGTTTTCGTGCGACAGCAGCCGCGCCATCCACGCATATAATGAAATCGTATGCTTCGGCTTTATTCGTGTACCAGTCGAGGCTCCCATATGAACCATTGCACAGGATAAGGGTGTTCAATCTCTAACTCCTCCAAGCCAATTTCTGCTTCAGGTTAAAGGTTAAAAGTTAAACGTAAAACGGGGAAAAGCCTTTAACTTCTCACGTTTCACGTTTCACCTTTTACCTTGAAACCTTTTCACCTGTCCACAATACGGGTCTCTACACTTTTTTGCTGTCCATTCTATGGGGTATATTTTACCTTTCACGTCTCACGTTTAACCTTATTTTTCACTTCTTACGTCAACCCTAGATACCCATTCTGCCTCAGGGCTTCGTACAATACTATGGCAACTGAATTAGATAAGTTTAATGATCGTCCCAGATCCAGCATGGGAATTCTTATTTGGTTGTGGGGAAAGCGGTCTAATATTTCCTTTTTTAATCCCTCGGTCTCCTTGCCAAACACTAAAAAATCATCCAATTTATATTGAACACGATCATAACTATTCGAGGATTTGGTTGTCGCTAAGAAAAAGTTTTTTCCCGGGCTGGCTTCAATTAATGAATCAAAGTCATCCCAGACCTGTAATTTTACATGAGGCCAGTAATCAAGCCCCGCCCTTTTCAGATACCGATCTTCCAGCGAGAAGCCCAGTGGTTTAATCAGGTGTAACACAGTGCCGGTTAAGGCACAAGTCCTGGCAACATTTCCTGTATTCTGCGGAATCTCCGGTTCGACCAGAACTATATTCATTAATATCATCTCCCGTACCAAAATGTTATCACAGAATCGTTTATTTCGAATAACTCATTCCCGCCAGGGAAGTCTATTAAAGAAAACTTTGTATAATGCCAGGAGATGATTTTATGGGAAGTAAAAAAGCATATTGGATTATTGGAGCGGTGGCTTTACTTCTTATAGCGGTAGTCGCTGCCCTGCCTCAATTGCGCAGTCCAGTTAGAAAACCGACGGTTCCCCAAAAGATTTCTACACCGAGTCAGGTGTCGTTAAGTCCAGAAGTAAAAAAATACAAAGAAGAACCTGTAATTACCCTTTATCGGCATAAAAACAACAGCGTTCAACGCATCCCTTTAGAGAAATACTTGATGGGAGTTGTAGCCGCAGAAATTGGCACCAATCAGCCTACTGAAGCCTTAAAAGCCCAGGCAATAGCAGCCCGCAGTCTGGTTATGTCCCGTATTGCCTATTTAGGCGGAGCAAAAATGCATAAAACCAATGCTTGTGACTTGCCCGAGCACTTCCAGGCTTACGATGAGACGAAGGTTACCGATGCTATCCGCAACGCAGTAAATGCTACCCGAGGCCAGGTAATAACCTATAACGGTAAGTTTGCCTATGCCCTGTTCCATTCGTATTCCTGGAAAAAGACCGCATCTATAGAAGAATACTTCCCGGAACAGAGAAAACTGGCCGGAGGTTATATTAAGTCGGTGTCGTCTCCCGGGGAAGAATACGCACCAGCCAAGGAAAGGCATTGGAGGGTTTCGATTCCCCATTCTGAACTTCAATCGATCTTCGGACCCAAGGCTGACTTGAATGCCATTAAAATAACCAAGCGCGGCCCCAGTGGAAGAGCCCTGGATATCTCCGCTGGTTCCAAAACGGTTAAGGCTTATGATTTAAGAACCCGTTTGGGCGGCGAACGATTAAAGTCTACCATGATAACAAAAATTACTTCCAATGGTAACAATACCATATTTGAGGGATATGGCTGGGGACATGGATGCGGGCTGTCACAGTGGGGAGCCTACGCTATGGCCAAGCAGGGCCGGAACAGTTTAGCTATTGTTACTCATTATTATTCGGGTACCAGAGTGGTCAAACTCTGGAAGTAATTAAGGTTAGGATACTTTGCTTCGAGTTTCATTATTTCCCTCCTTTTCCCGCAGTTATCTGATTAGAAACCGGTTTTGGTACAGATATTAATAACGGTGCAGGGAAAGGAGGGGTTGTTAATGAGCCGAAATCGTGCAGGAATGATGTCAGAACAGTTAAAGTACGAATTGGCCAAGGAAATGGGAGTGGATCAAATCGTCGCCTCTGAAGGCTGGGGTGGCGTAAGCTCCCGCGACTGTGGCAACCTGGTCAAAATGGCTATTAAAAAGGCTGAGGAATCTCTCAGCCAGAACGTTTCTCGACCGAAGGCCTAACTTGCACCCGCCAGGGGTTATCCCTGGCGTTATTTATTTTAAGCATCCTTCTCATTCTTTTTCCTTGGTTCAATGTGCCAAACCATGGTCTCCATTTTTTCTACCGGTTTGCGCCATTCTGAATCAACTTCCAGGCACTTTTCCGGGCAGGCCTCCACACAGGCTCCGCAAACCACGCAACTATAGGGATCGTATTTATATAACCCTTCTTTGCGTTTAATCTCGAAACACCCGGCGGGGCATCTCTTTTCGCAGGCGGTGCACATGATACATTCCCTCATATCGAGAGTCAATCTGCCTTTAAGCCCGTGGTAGGTATCTCTTCTTACATAAGGATAGGGTCGGGTGACCGGTCGGTTACCAAGATTCTTTAATATTGTAGGGAGCATTTTAACCATTAGTCATGATCCTCCGAAATATTTTCAGTTATCTTTCCGTGCAGCTTATACAGGGATCAATAGATAATACTATTACCGGCACATCACCCAACTGACAACCGGGAAGCATTTTCAACAGAGGCGGTATATTAGCGAAAGTGGGAGTTCTTATTTTCAATCTATCCAGATTTCGATTGTTACTGGCTTTAACATAATAGACCACTTCGCCTCGCGGTTGTTCCATACGTTGAATGGTTTCCCCGTTCAGTTTACCTTTGAAGTTAATATTTATTTCACCTTCCGGCAGACGTTCCAGGGCGAAATTAACCAAATCCAGGGACTGTAGGATTTCTCGGGCCCTCACCACTCCCCGGGCATAGGAGTCACCATCGTTTTCAGTTATCGGTTCAAAGTACACTTCTTTATAGGGACCGTATCCCAACATCCTGGTGTCGCTTTTAACCCCGCTGGCCCTAAGGGTCGGACCCACTGCGCCTAATTCCCAGGCATCTTCTTTAGATAGAATGCCTTTTCCTACTGTTCTTTTCTTTACCGTATAATCATTAAGTATGGCCGGCATGACTTTTTGGAAATCCCGCCGGATTTCCTCGATTTCCTTAATGAATGCCACTCGCATATCTTCATCCAGGTTGCGGCGCATGCCGCCGATGGTACAGTTGGAAAGAATCACCCGGCCGCCCCCGCCGGCTTCTTGCAAATCCAGAACCCGCTCCCTGATTCTCCAGCACTGCATGAATAGGCTTTCCAGGCCAAAAGCGTCAGCAAATAAACCCATCCACAATAGGTGACTGTGCAAGCGGGAAAGTTCCGAAAAAATCAGCCTGAGGTATTCAGCCCGGGGTGGGACTTCTGCGTGCAAAAGATCTTCAATACAGGAACAATACATCCAGGAGTGAATGAAGCTGCATATACCGCATACTCTTTCACAAAGGAAGATATTCTTTATATGATCGTTCAGTTCGGCTCCCTTTTCCAGACCGCGGTGAACATATCCCAGGGTAGGAATGGCATCAACAACGGTTTCATCTTCAATAACCAGTTTCAACTGTAATGGCTCCGGTAATACCGGGTGCTGGGGTCCAAAAGGGACTACTGTCCTAGACGGCATCTTCATTCTTCCCCTTTTCTTCAGTTTGACGTAACATTGGGGCCCGGGGTGCGTCTTTGCTAAGTATCATCAGACCTTCGAAATCGGGTGAGAGACCCTCAAATTTAAGACCAAATTGGTCTTGGATCTCGTTTTCGGCTAAAAAGGCGCAGAAATATATTTCGGAAATGCTGGGAAAGGGCTGCTCTTTTTCAGCTTTCGCCCGTAGGTTGGTTAATTCCATATCGTGATCAAAACTATATATCAATTCGAAATGGTCAATGCAATCAATGCAGGTCAGGGTCACGAATCTCTCTTTCTTTTCCCGCATCTCCTTGATTTCTGTTAGGATTTGATCCCTGGTTATCTCCTTCAACCGACGATTCCGCCTCCTTACTCTTGCTCTTTAGCTTCTCTATCCCCATGACTATAGCGTCAATAATGGCCTCAGGACGGGGAGGACAGCCCGGGATATATACATCGACCGGAATTGCGTGATCGGCTCCTCCCAATACGTTATAGCTCTGGTGAAATACTCCCCCCGAGGTGGCACAAATTCCTACTGCAACGACTACCTTGGGTTCAGTCATCTGGTCATAAAGATTTCTTATGACTCTTTTTGATTTATGGTTAACTGTGCCGGTTACCAAGAAAATATCGGCGTGCTTGGGATTTCCTACGTTTACAGCCCCAAACCTTTCAATATCGTACAGAGGTGTAAGACATGCCAGGACTTCAATATCACAGCCATTGCAGCTTGATGCATCATAATGCAGAACCCATGGTGAACGAGCCTGTGACAAATCAACGAAACTCATGAAAACCTCCTACTGACTTCACTCTGGCTTTCATACTATGTTCGGGGAACAAATACCACATAAAGAAAATTAATTAGCGATAAACCTATCCCCCAGGCCCAGGTTACCTTTACCATCCACCTTGGAGTCATACGGGCATAAACATTGTCTATTACCAACTCCAAAAAATAGGCGGCCAAGGCAATTATTAATCCTCCCCACCAGGGATTAGCCCAGAACATATATACTATAAGAAGGAATATTACCAACTCAATCCAGTGGGCGGCCTCAGTTAAGGCCAAATATTTCCCTGAAAACTCAGTGCTTACTCCCCGCACCAGTTCCTGGTGGGCATGAGCCGAACTGGAGAGGTCAAAGGGGGATTTCCGCATTTTTATAGTGAGGATCATTAAAACAGCAATAAAAAGCAGTGGGTACGTAAAAAGCAGCGGCGGGGAAAGAAAAACTCCGGTGCTCAAGAAACTTCCGTTACTTAAATAAAGAGCAAAGGCCAAAAATAGTAAAACCGGTTCAGCCGCCAGGATTTGCAACAATTCCCTGCTGCTTCCGATATGACTGTATGGTGAACGGGTAGAGAACCCTGCCAGAACCAGGCTGACTTCACTGAAGGCCAGTACAAATATAAACAATAGAAAGTCCTGCCCGGTAACCAGGAATACCAGGGATACCAGCATCCACACCAGATAAGAATAGAGAAAAAATACCTGTCGCCGGTTGGTGTAACTGGTTTCTTTGTTCCACAACTTAACGAAATCATAAAATGGCTGTATAATTGGAGGTCCTTTGCGGCCTTGCAACCGGGCGGTGATCTTGCGGTCAATGCCGAACAGTAAACCACCCAGGAAAGGACTGAACACCAGGGTTAAAACTACTATCCAGCTCATATTATGGCTACTCCTATCATCAAAAGTAGTATCACCAAAGCTATAATGTTAAGCACAATGCCTAATTTGTCGCTTAATATTCTTCTGAAATAGTATCCTCCCAATTCCACTTGACTGGTGCCTTCCATAGCTGTTACAAACGTCTGGGATACATCTTCATCAACATTCTCCCCACATAGGTACACATTACTTACTTCCTCCTCTGAACGAACCAGCAGCCTGGGAATTACAAGAGTCAGTATGAAAGCTCCGGCCAGAACCCCCAGGGGAAATAGCCCCTGCGGTAAATAGGGGTTTACCATATTCTGATTGCCAAAATAGTCGGCCCAGGAGAATACCGCCAGATTCAATCCTTGATATACCTGAATCGACGGAGGATACCAAGTTACGATAGCTGGCAATGCCAGATTGCTGACCACAATGCTTATTCCCAGGCTGAGGAGTACTGCTCCCAGGGCTAAGGAACCGAGTGTAGTTACATAATAACCGGACATAGGGAAGGGTTTAACTACGGTTTCAGCCCGGGGGGATGTGGCCAGCATCCTTCCCAGCCATTTGATCCAAAACAATGCTGTTAATGTACTCCCTACGATGAAAAACACCAGTAAGAGGGGGGAACGGATAGCCGACTCCATGGCTGCCCATTTGCTGAAAAGCATCCCGAAAGGCGGCAGAAACATACTAAAAACTCCTATAGTCATAACCAGAGTCATAGCCGGCATTTTAACCGCCAGGGATTCCATATTCTCGATATTTCGAGAACCCAACCGGTGTTCCACAACTCCAACCGCCATAAATAATAAGGCTTTCGAAACCGCATGAAACATTATCAGTAATACAGCCGCCGCTATTGCCAGAGGAGTATTTAAACCAGCACAGGCTATGATTAGGCCCAGATTAGCTACGGTCGAGTATGCCAGTACCCGTTTGGCATTGTCTTCACCTACTGCCAGGAGTGAAGCGGAAAAGAAGGTGAATACCCCTAACAAAGCGATAATCGTACTTAAAAGAGTACCCGCGTAAGCCGGACCCAATCTTATTATCAGGTATACTCCAGCCTTAACCATGGTGCTGGAGTGAAGCAGAGCGGAAACGGGTGTGGGTGCCACCATAGCTCCCAGAAGCCAACTCTGGAAAGGGAACTGAGCAGCTTTGGTAAACCCCGCCAGAGAAAACAGGGCTAGAAAAATCAGAAAAGTTGTGGTGGGAACGCCGGGCCCACTATTGACCAAAGCCATCAGTGATGCGGTTGAACTGCCATATACCTTAACCATAATCAGGATTCCAACCAGCATAGCCAGACCACCAATGGAATTATAGAACAAGGCCCTTAAAGCGTTTCGGCGAGCTTCGTCTGTATCATCGTGACCGATAAGCTGGAATGAACAAAGTGTGGTTCCTTCCCAGAAGAGATAAAGCCAGAACAGGTTGTTGGAAAACACCAGCCCGTTCATAACCCCCAGGAACAATATGAACCAGAGAAAAAACCTGCCATTTCGCCCTGAATGAACATGTTCCTCATGTTCATCCATGTATTTTAATGCATAGACGCAGATAATTGATCCAACTACTGAGATCACCAGGTACATCACAACTGAGAGACGATCTATAACCAGGGATGGAATGCCCGCAGTATCAGGGCGGAGGATAAGCTCAAGATAAGCGAGACCAATCAGTTGGAGGAAAGCCAGGGCAATCAAATAGTAATGCCTGGCCTTGACAGCCACATAGCCAATATATAAGAGTATCGCCAGATCAGCAATGAATACCAAACGGTCAGCCCACTTGAAGGATAAAGCGACAGGTTCAAATGATACGCGGGTGTGCAGCCATAACGCTGCGCCGATTAACAGAACCACAGTTAAAATAACGCTGGTTTTTCGAACCGGGGAAGCGGGAATAACATAGCTAAGGATCGCTGCGATCAGCGGCAATACGAGTGCGATAAGAAGAAACCAGTTCCAATTCTGCAACAGTTTACCCCTTTCAGGGGAAACATCAAGTGGTAAAATGGTGCAGTTTTATATCTTTATATGAACTGGCCTGCAAAAACTCAGCGGTTCCAGGATGGTCACGGTAACTGTTTATCAGATCAACCAGAGCCCTGTCAAACCCGGTCTTTGCTGAAGATAATGGTTTTACAAACCCCATCTTTTCCAACCATATAATAGTGGCAGCAATTCCTGCTGTTACCACCGAATATATCAACTGCTCGGTTTCCCCTTCAATATCTGTACAGAGGTAAAAGCGGCAAATCAGGCACCTGGCTTCATAAACAGTACATACTTGCTGTTTCAGAAAAATACAAGGGTTAGATTTGACCCTTGGAATCCCGGCGAGTAGCCTATCGGGCTCAACAAAGCTTTCCAGGAACCGCTCCGGCGACCCGGTCGTGGCCTGGCACAAAGCCTTAAATGAAATCAAGTCGGGGATCACAAAGGCCGCATTGCAACAGTTGTTGATACATCCCTTGCACACTCCACTGTCCCCCGCGTATTTTTTATCATACAACGAGTCATTGGCCAGTGGTTCCCACAAATTCAGCAAGTCTTCCAGGGTATATCCCGTAATACCTGCTTTTACCCCCAGACTTAATTTCTCATTTTCTGTGGTTTTATATACACGAATATTAATGGCTTATGCTCCTTTGCCGAAAAAGGAATTGCTTATTCGTTAAGTCCTTTTTTAATCTCCTGGCGGGCTAAAAGGTCGCAGCGCTCGTTCCATTCTACTCCCTTATGTCCCGGGACTTTAATTACACTTAATTGGTTTATCTGGCTTAATTCCCAGAGTGGCTTCCAAAGATCCTGGTTGGCAACAGGCTTCTTACCGGAAGTCACCCAGCCATTGACCTCCCATTTCTTCAACCAGCCGTTTTGAAAGGCATTTACAACGTAGGCACTGTCACTATGGGCAATCACATTCCATCCCGTCACCTTGAGAGCAGCGAGTCCTTCCAGAAGTGCTTTAATTTCCATGCGTTGGTTAGTAGTATTTGCCTCATAACCTGAGACTTCTTTAATCTTATTCCCATATAACAGAATTGCAGCCCAGCCGCCGGGCCCGGGGTTACCTGAACAAGCCCCATCGGTATAAATCTGAACTGTCTTAGTGCCTTGTTTAGTCATGGTGGGGATTCTTTCCAACCACTTTGATCGCTTCAGTAATCGCAGCTATAACATCCATTCTAGTCTGAAAACCAAGATTCATGGTACGAGAAATTATTTCACCCTTTTCGGTCGTGGCGTATTTTGGCTTTAGATTATTTAAGGCATACGCCGCTATATCTGCTTTGCATTTTTCACAAAAGCAGGTTGTTTCAGCCGCTCTCATAACCTCCTCCAGGGTGTTTAGAACCAGGGATTCCATTACATTCTTGACTTCCACGGTATAACTCCCCTCTGGTTATTAATTTTGCCAATTGGTTTTATAAAATAGACGTTAATTCTTTAAATTCTTTAATATGCCAAGTACATTCCGGCACCGCCCAAACTGCCTCCGGGGCAAGCCATACTGATTTCATCCCTGCCTTTCTCGCCCCAATTACATCAGTTAAAGGATCGTCCCCGGTATGAAGGCTTGCCGGCGGGTCTGCTCCGAGAAGCCTTAAAGTGTAATGAAATATTTCCGGGTTAGGTTTAGCCCATCCTACCTCATCTGAAAAGACAACGGTAGAAAAAAACTGGTGAATACCCTGGGAAGTCATAAATTCGCGCAATACCACTCCGGGAGTGGCACCTGTATTACATATTAAGCCCAATGGATATTTTTGTGCCAGGGATTCCAGCACCTCAAACCTGTCATTCATTAAAAGAGGAGGAACTTCCCATAATACGTTGGTATAAACATAATACATTTCTTCCATCATTTTCTCATTTAAAGGCAACTCAAGTAAACATATAAGATTTTCAACATGTTTCCTGGGTGTAATATCAATACCGGATATAAGCTGCTCCCTTCTAGCTATATCCCAGCATAAAACAAGCTTTTTACGAATTAGGTCTTTTTCCACATTGTGACCGTATCGTTTTATGACTTCCTCTAACCCTTCTATCCGCAGGGAAGCAGTCTTAGCGGGATCCGATTCCTTAAAAAGCGTGTTCCAAAAATCGAAAGTAAGAGCCTGCACTTGATACCCTCCCCAATTCTGGTTGTTCTCCGAAGATAAGTTCATTTCCTTCAAAATTTACATCAAATAAGAAAGGGCTATCCAGCCAACCGCCAATAGCCCTTTTTTATTGTCTTAAACATTAATAGAAATTAATTATAAACCTTCCACAATCTTTTTATCAGTCTTATCTGATTCGGCAACAAAAGAGCCTACATCCCCATCCGCCAGGGCTTGACTTTCCTTCTGGCGCTCTTTGTTCAGCTTTCGGGCAAAGTCCTTATTTTTTTTGCTGTCAGTTGTATAGAACCCTGAGCCCTTAAATATAATAGCAACATTTCTGCTGATCAGTCGCTGAACGGGATTGCCGCATTCTGGGCAGTTGCTCAGGGGAGGAGAGGTAATCCTCTGCATTTGTTCGAACCTTCCGCATTTTGGGCATTCATAATCGTAAGTAGGCAATTAAACCGCCCCCCAATTAAAGCAATTTCTTTACTATATTATTCTTGGTACAAATAACTTAAATGTCAAGGGCTAACCTGAAGCATTTCTTCAATGGGCAGAATAAATATGGTCGCAGACAAACGCTGATACTCTTCCTCATCATTTTCATTTAGTGCCTTAATTTTCTGGAACTCTACATAGTCCTTAATAACCTTGGTAACCATAATTACTTCTTCGTCAGGCACTCCGCTAAACAAAGTAGCGCTTCCCTTGCGCATATAACCTCCTGTACTGGAAAGCCTGGTAACCCTGAACCCCTTTTCAACCAATCTGTCAACAATTTCCACAGCATGACCTTCATTCACAATAGCGATAACCAGCTTCAAGGGTTCTCCCTCCCCGATGTTTCCTGGTCAAATGCCGCTAAAACATCACTCCGGCTGAGAACACCAATAAGATGTTGCCGATCATCCTGATGAACCACCAGGATGCGTCCAACCTCCTCACGCGACATGATCTCGACCGCTTCCTTAAGACTACAGTCCATAGAAATGGTATTATAATTCCCAGTGGTTAACGATTTAACTGGAATTTCTGCCGGCTGATTTTTAGAAGCCCCTAGTAAGCGCTCATAAGTTACAACTCCCAGGATTTCCTGTCCTTCCATCACGGGGTAAAGCGCATGTCCAAATTGCATTGTAATCTCCATGGCTTCATCTAAAGGAGTCTCAGAGTTAAGTGTAACAACTCTGCTGGTCATGGCCTCCGATACAGATAGCGACGCCAGGATATCGGTCAACTTTCTCCTTCTTCCCATGTCAGAATCCTCCTTACCTGTACAATACCATAATGGCCATGATACCATTCCACAATCCATGAGCAATCCAGGGGACATAAATGGTTTTAGAACGTTCAAATAAATAGGCTAATCCCACCCCTCCAATCGAAAGAGGCAGCAAACGCCAAAGATCTCCATGGGTTAGCCCAAACAATATCCCGGAAGCCACCGTTCCCCAAACAATTCCAATACCGTGACGCATAACCGGATAAATCATGCCCCGAAAAAGCATCTCTTCCGCTAATGGTTGCATAACAATACAAATAAAAAGAACAACTGCAGCTCCGACCCCAGTTACCTGACTTATAATATCCTCCACCGGTTGTGCCGCCAAGTTAGGGTTTAACAATCTAATTATGGCCCCAAAGCCTGTAACCAGAAAAAAAACTATTAAGCCTCCTCCAAAACCCCAAATTAGTATCGATTTTGGTTTAGCGGAAACAAATCCCAGGTTGGATAATC
Organism: Chitinophagales bacterium; assembly: GCA_050259035.1. Taxonomy (GTDB): domain Bacteria; phylum Bacillota; class Syntrophomonadia; order Syntrophomonadales; family DTU052; genus JBLMZW01. The sequence goes on from JBLMZW010000142.1 coordinate 15,704, forward strand.
GCGCCCCGGAAGATAGGACAGCTATCGATACCCCCCCAGCCATTAGCAAAAACGAGAATAAATATTCAATCGTAAACTCAATCAACGGATTGCCGGGCTGGTTAAACAGATAGGCAATGTAATAACTGAATATGGTGCCATACTCTTGGTATAAGAAAGGGCCGCCGATGAAAATTACTAGATATACAATTACTATACGAAACCATCCCCATCGGGGCTTTTCCAAAGGAGTATCCAACTGTCTCCAACTCGTTCCTTATTAAGTAATCTTATCAGCAAGTCAATATACTTATATTTCTACAGGTTACCGAAAATTCCTACTTAATGTGTTAGTCCGGATTGAATACTTTTAAGGTAATCCATTGCCACTTTAATAAAGGTAGAATGCGCCCAGGTAAGTGGACATACTGATATGGGTTCACCGGTATAAGGATGGACTTGCTCCGGGAGTAAGCCTCCGGGGCTGGTATGATTGACCGCCCAATCCATGATTTCGGCAGCCCGGCTTAAATTTTCTTTTCCCGGTTCACGAGTGAGATACCAATCGGCCAGCCAGAGGGTGGTAAGAATCCATGGGTTCCCGGGAACATGCCCCAAATCGTCGCTTACCCGATGATAATAATCATTAGTATATCTGGCTGCACCTTCTACTCCGGTCTTGACCCATAACCCATCTTCTACTGCAGCCATAGTATTTTCAACCCGTTCGTCGAGGGATGAAAAAGCCCCAAATCCAAATATGCCATAAAGGCTGGCATCAAGAGTCAGATCCGGCATCCAGCTTCCGTTATGATCCTCATATAGGCCCCGAACAAAGCGACCTATACCTGGCAAGTAAAGCCGATTGGCCATTGCAGCCTTCAACAAACCAGAGGTCAACTTACATTTTTCAGCCAGAATATAATCCCCCATAAGTTCTGCCATTTCCATTCCCTGTTCCAGGGCTCCGAAAACAGCTCCACAGGTGAAGGCAAAAACTCCCCTTCGCTCTTCCCATAAATCCCAGCTTGGTTTAATCAGCCCGGTATCAGGGTCAATATATGAAATCATAAATTCCAAAGCTGGTTTAACCATGTTTTCATATACTTTACAGATCAGGTCTTCATCCCGATAAATTTTAAAGTGCTTCCCCAGTGCCCAGATAACCAGAGCGGTCTCATCTTCCTGAATGGGAGGAATCTCTTTTCCATCGAGTATCATTGGATGCCAGGTGCAGCCTGGTGATCCGTCAGTATTGTAACGTTGGAGAAAATACCCTTCGTCCCCAGTCGCATGGGAACAAAACATATATATTCTGCGCGATTCTTCCGGGTAACCGGCGAGATCCAGCGCATGAGCCACCATTGCTCCGTCGCGCGGCCAAAGATACATATAATGATCACGAGCCACGAGAAATGTATCGGCATCGGGACTGGCAACCACTGCGCCTTTTCTGTCCAACTGGCTTTTAATTGTAAATAAGCTCGTTTTAAACAAGGCTGCTTGTTCTGGAGTCAAATTGGATAGATAAGAATGGGTGCGTTTTATCCAAGCACGGTAATGCCTAATCATATCCTGCATAACGTCATCAGGCCGACGGCTTAAAAACCGCTGATTAATAGTCCGACAATCATCAAATCGATGACCGACAATTAGCCAGTAGTAAACACGTTCCTGAGCTCCCGGTTCCAACCGAACCCTCATACCAATTGCACTATCCACAGGACCGTCCGCTATTGGGTTGCAGGCCAGAGTTCCATCCTCCGCATCACGAAAAGTTCCTTCTTTTCCCTGGTAGCGTTTAACTCCTGTTGAGTATTCACCAAGTTCACCTTGAGAATTCATGCCATTAACGAGAATATAGCAACCCTTTTTGAAATGGCATACTCCGCCTGTTCTAGGATCATATACGGCAGAATCACCTGCTTCAATACCATTTATGGAAAAATCCTGATAAAACATCAGCTTAATTTCCCGGGTATAATTTCGATCATTCCTGATTGAAATGGTTTTTAAATAGAAATCTTCAGCCCAGTGAATAGCATCATTAATACGTATTTCCAAACCCAGTTGGTTATTGGTTGCCGTAATATCAGTAATCGGGGTATCCTCCAGGTAGGCAAACTCCTTTGTCCATTCACTGGAGAATATCCAACTAAATTGATCATCGCAAAATACCCCAAAGTTAGTTCGATTGCCATCCCCATGGTTCTCAAACCCCCCATAAGGCCAGTATAAATCACGCAAATTTAGGTCCTTGTCAAAGTTCACCATCATTGTTCCATTGCCCAGCACAATATTTCTCATAGCTATCCCTCGCAAATTAAATTAATAGGTTTTGGGGCATAATATCCGCGGAATCATTATTCCACTTGATAGAAGCTTTTATCAGAAAAAGAAAGGAAGAACGCCGAATGAGTTTCAACATATTATTGGCTATTATATTAGTTTTATTAGCCATTGCCGTTTGCATTTTGTTTCTTTCCTCGCAATCCAATCGTTCCAGAATAGCGCCGTCAGCAAAACCTTTTACAACAGAAACCAGTGTAGAAATATCACCTCCTAACTCTCAGGAAATGCCCACTCCTGAACTGCCGTGGGGTTACAATGATACCCGCGTGGTTTTAATGGTCCGGGATCCCCATTATTTATATGTTTATTGGGAAATTGGCGAAGACAACTGGAACCATATACGTTCCAATTATGGAGAAGAAAACGTAGAAGGACGCCATGTAGTCCTCAGGCTTTGTGAATTAGACAAGGATGCTAATTCAACGGATATTAACCTGGGAACCCTGATCGGCGGATGGCATATAGCGGTTGATAAAGAAGATACCCCATTTTATTGCCTTTTAGGAATTAAAATAGGCGATAATTTCGTCCCCATTGCAGTATCTAACACGGTTGTCACTCCACGAAATAACATAAGTACCCTGGTCGACGATGAATGGATGCTGGTTAATGATAACGAACAAAGGTTGTTAAAAAGGATTGGAAGTATTCCGGTTGATTTAACTTCACCAATGATGTTTAGGAAAGAATAATTTCAGTACCGGGGCATTAACGGTTTAAGAACATAGAATTGGAGGATTATTATGGATAAAGGCCTTATGTGCCTTGTTTTGCATGCTCATCTGCCTTATATTCGCCACTCGGAAGATGAGGAATACCTGGAAGAACGCTGGTTTTACGAAGCCATGACTGAATCCTATATACCTATTCTAAAAGTACTGCTTGGTCTTCTTGACGAAAACATTGATTTTCGTCTTACATTTTCTCTCAGCCCTCCACTTATCAGCATGATGGAGGATGAACTGGTTATAAAAAAATTTCGCAGTCATCTTGAGGGTTTGATTAGACTGGCAGAAGCTGAAGTGGAACGGACCATCGATATGCCTGAGTTTAATTACACTGCGGGCCTGTACCTGAAAAAATACCGTGAATGTTACAATCTGGTTTTCGAGTCTAACGGGGGCAATATTTTAGGGTTGTTTAAACGCCTAATGGATAGTAAAAAAGTCGAGTTGATAACCAGCTGTGCTACCCACGGTTTTTTACCTTTGATCGGACTGCAGGATGAAATCATCCGGGCCCAGGTAGCAGCCGCAGTAGCACTGTTCCATCGTGTTTTTGGTCAAAAACCGCGGGGGATATGGCTTCCCGAATGCGGTTATAAACCTGGGATCGATCAGATCCTTCGTCAATTTGAGCTGCGTTACTTTTTTATGGATACCCACGGAGTACTATATGCCTCCCGCCGTCCGAAGTATGGAATATACGCACCGGTATACTGTCCATCAGGGGTGGCGGCCTTTAGCCGGGATACTGAGACTTCCAGGCAGGTATGGAGCTCCAAGGAAGGGTATCCGGGTGATCCTGATTATAGGGAATTCTATCGTGATATCGGTTATGACTTGGATTATGACTATATAAAGGAATACCTGCCAGGCGGGATAAGGGTGGATACCGGCATTAAGTATTTCAGAATCACCGGATCTACGGATTTCAAAGAGCCTTACCAGCCCGAATGGGCTCAAGAAAAGGCAGCCTTGCATGCCGGTAATTTTATGTTTAACCGAAAGAACCAGATAAACTACTTGGCGGAACTTATGGATCGCAAGCCTCTGATAGTTGCTCCTTACGATGCCGAGCTATTTGGACACTGGTGGTTTGAAGGGCCAGATTTCTTGAATTATTTTCTTCGTAAGACTGCTTATGACCAACATACTTTTCGTCTTATTACACCAAGTGAATATCTAAAACAATACCCGGTCAATCAAGTCGCTGTACCCAATGCCTGCAGTTGGGGTCATAAAGGTTACAATGAGGTCTGGCTGGAACACTCCAATGAGTGGATTTACCGTCATTTGCATAAGGCCGGTGAACGTATGATAGCTCTTGCCAATGATCACAGTGACTCACACCCGGCTAAGACTAGGTTTTTAAACCAGGCTGCCCGCGAGCTTCTTTTAGCTCAGTCTTCAGACTGGGCATTTATCATGAAATCCGGTACCATGGTCGATTACGCGGTTAAACGTACTAAAGAACATCTGCACAACTTTACTCGTTTGTTCTATGCCGTCACTGAGGATTTCTATGATCTGAACTTGCTGGAACAACTTGAAACCCGGAACAACATTTTTCCTGAAATCGATTATCGGATATTTTCCTCCGGCTATCATGGCCGGGTAGCATAATATATCAAGAAAGAAGGGGTTATTTTGCTGTCGTTCAATCACAAGAAATATCAGATATACTGTCTGATTCTTCTTTTCTTACTTTCTGGTCTTTCCGGATGTAATAAAAAACCTTCGGCCAAACCGGCACCGACTAAATCCCAGGACACCCCTTCTCAGGTTAAAAAAATGAAGACTGATCTGCAAAGTCTTGAATCCATGTTGGACAAACGGGAAAAAGAAAAATTTAAAACAGCCCAAACTGGCAGTCAAAATGATTCAAGTAATCAGGGAACAACCAGCGGAGCAAAAAAGGAAAGCAGCACAAAAAAGACGGGTGGTCAAGACACAGGACAAACAAGCAATACAGCCGGTCAAAAGGCCAAAAATACGCAGGACCAAGCCTGGCAGAAAGAAATGAAACAGGTAGCCAAACTGCATGAAGATTGGAATGCTCTGGAGCCGCAGGCTTTGGCGCATGGTTTATCATCGGGTGATCAATCGGCGATGGAAACAAGTTTAGGGGAATTAACCCGGGCTGTAAATCAACATATGCTTTTGGAATCCAGAATGCAAGCCAATAAAGTATATGGCAGCTACATTAAAGTAGCCGCTCTTTTCGGATCTAAAAATCCTCCTGGTCTGGAACTGCTCCGTTACCAGATAAAGCAAGCTGCATTGTTGGCGGAAAGCTATGATTGGAGTGGAGCGGCCCTGGAAGCTGAAAACAGTTTGGCGACCTGGAGAAACCAGGCTTATTCTTTAGGGGACGTTAAGCCTGACCTGGTTCAAAAAACTGATCATTCCATAACTGATTTTCAACAGGCAATAACTGAACAAAGTATGTCAGTTATGATGATAAAAAAAGATATCGTCTTAAAAAATCTGGACCAAATTGATAAAGTTAAGAAGCAATCGAGTCAATCATCGTAATCACCAGTGCAGGCTGATACCCTTATCTTCCATTTCCTTTAGGAACATCATCCGGCACTGACATACTTCGTCATGTTCACATAAGCCGGAGTTAATTTTACGCACCGCAATTTCCTTAACCTTATTCAGACCCTTAACCGCAGTCTCATGTTGACGGGCCAGAATAATATATAGCCCGCCTGCAGCAATCCAGCAACACAAAACCTTTTGCGAATAGGTATTAATAAAAAAGTTTCTGCTGTCCATTAACAGCAGAAAAAAAGCCAGGGCTGTGCAGGCGGCAAAGATTGAACCCCCAATAATGCTTATCCTTCTGGTTCTGGTTTCCTTTCGCCCCGCATCGATTAATGAGGTCTTTAACCGGTCTCCGGTTGAATTATACATTCTACCTCCAATAATGAGGGGTAATGGTACCCCCCGGCTGATTGTTTTTTTGGCCCAAAGTGCTATGATTAGGGAAAAAAATGGGGAAAAACTAAATGAACACCCTTTTTATTTGCGTGGCATTAACCATATTACTTTTATATTCACTCTATTTTTACTCTATTCTTTCAGGAAAATATGCCGCGTATGAAGATCACTTAAGAGCGGAATTGATGCTGCTCCGAGAAACCCTTGGAGCCAGATACTGGAGGGTTCTGTTTCCAATCCTCGGTGTTACCTTATGCCTGGAAATCGCCTATTTTATCAGCGGTTGGATGGCTATAGACAATAATGTTTTTCGTATGCTAACGATCGTTTTTGCGGGTTTCGAAGTTTTTCATTCAGGAAGAACCTTGTGGTTTATGAAGAAATTCATCCAGAAAAAAATAGATGCCTCAAAATTGCTTAATTGGAGATTGGAACGGATTACCGTCTTATCCTTCTATGTTCATGCGGTTCTGGGTATATTACTTATTGTTCTGCCGTAGTTTTCTCCTCCGTTATCACCAGCGAATTATTCTGAATATCTGCTCCTGTTCCCAGTTCTTCTGTTTCCATTTTCACCTGTTCCAGAAAGGATTCAGCTTCTTCTCCTTTCATAAGCCTGGGTTGACTATGATCAATGAAAACCGGTAACAGTTGGATCTTTTTTGCTCCCTGAGGTGTCAGAATAGCCTTTAGTATGAAACCTTGCCTGGTATAAACATGTTGATTCTGGTCAAATATAAAATTGCCCAGACTATATGCGATCAAACCATTCTTATACCTTTCAACCCCTTGAACAATATGAGGGTGATGCCCGATAATCAGGTCTGCGCCTCCATCGACCAATTCCTTTGCCAAGACCCGTTGTTGCTGATCCGGCTCTTCGTTGTACTCCGTTCCCCAATGTAACGATACAATGGTTATATCAACCTGAGGTTTAAGCTTAGCCAGGTCCTCCAATACGATTTCTTTGTTTAATGGAGCTACCCCGCTTTGTTCTTCAGTAGCCTCAAAACTGCGTTGATAACTATAACTATAGAAAAGGTCTGCAAAAATGGTATAAGCCAGTATCCCTACTTTTAAACCATCCTTGGTGATGATCACCGGCTGGCGGGCTTCAGAGATGTTGCGTCCCCCGCCTACTGTTTTCATGCCCAAATCCCGCAAAATGAACATAGTATCAAGGAAGGCCAAATTGTCATAATCGAGGGAGTGGTTATTAGCTATGCTCAGCACGTCGAAACCAGCAGACCGTACTGCTTCACCCGCTTCAGGCCTGGCCCGAAAGCAGATCCCTTTGCCCGGCATGGCAGTTCCCCGGTCAGATATTGGGGACTCTAGATTCCCGATGGTGATATCCGCCGATTTTAAGGTAGGGGTGATCTTTTGAAAGGGATAATTATCGCCTTTGGTTAGCATCAGTTCACCAACGTGCCGGGCTAGCATCACATCGCCCACCGCGGTAAGAGACACTTCCTTATCTGGCTTAATAGTCTTCGGACGAGTGTTCGATTTACTAGGCTCAGTTTTTGGCTGGCAGCCCGACAGACAAAGAATCAGGGCAATCAGAATCCCGGCTAATACTTTTTTAGTCATATTGGCACATCCTTAAGTGTTTATTATTGCGAGTTATACTGTGTTATTCTGTACCCCTGGCTTATCTCCTTGTAGCCAATCATTTTTTAATCCACTACCAATGGCGACTCCTCTCCTGGCTCGTTCCAGTTTTGGGAAAAATACATAACTAAAACCCGTGCCAGAATACTATCCACCGGCTCGCCGGTAAAACCACTTTCCTGAGTCAAGCGTTCACAAATATTATCTGGCAGGTTAACCTCCATTCGGGCCATTCTTAAACCCCGCTTCCTGATGTTTTAGTCTTAGAATGGCCGACTGCTGTTACGAGTATACAGCAATCATTGGGTTGGCCTCCGGGATAGATAACCCCAGCCGGTCATGGCAAGAATATAGAATGGGCTGCAAAGGTAAATTCCCAAATACCCCAAAGCAACATTGAAAACCCTGGGCCAGGCAAATAAGGATATGAGGGGAACAAAGGGCGTATTCCACATCTGAAGGACAAAATCGAAGTCTGATGTAACTGGTCCATAACGGTACCAGTACCAGATAGCCAAGGCCTCCAGAATCAAGCCGGGAAGCTGGGCTACCAGTGCAATACCAAAAATCTGCTTTGTTTTCAGACCTGATAACTTTAGTACCCGGGCTTCCCAGCAAATGAACCCTACATATAATAATGACGCCATTATATCCCAGCCCGGGAAATACATCATGAGCCAAACAAATAAAGCAAAGACCAGGTTAAATAATAACAGAATCAGCCCGCGGATCATTATATCTCACCCGACTGGTCTATAACCAGCACTTCTGAACTGTTATACAGGTTATCAGGGACAACCCATATGTCTTCACCATTGTCTAAATCTATGCCTTGCCGGTGATAAGCCTGCCAAATAGTTTTGGTGCAATTCCAGATTCTTTCGCCCTTCTTAAAGGTAAGAGGGTAAAAAAGCTTCCCTTTTTGGGCTGCCACATACGAAACCGCTCTAGTTTTTACTAATTTATTAGTCTTTACTCTCAGAATACAAGCCCGATCATAATCCAGAAACTCGCTAACTTTCATCTGCCTTACCCCGGCATCCAGCCACCCGTCCCAGGCATACCCTTTTTCCTGATAAATAGCGGCATGAGTAAACCGTCCATAGGTCGAACCATTATTCCCCCCCAGAATAATATCCCCCGGCTGAAGGAGGTCAACATTTAAACTGTTCCCGCGACCGGACGGAGAACCTGGTCCCAACATTCCAAGGGCCATTTTGTTGGTCCCGGTCCCAATAATTCGTTGACTCCAATTATTGAAATCATAATCGTTGTCCCATACAATGTAACAACCCAGAAGCAAGTCGAGAGAAATAAGAATTACAAGGAGTCTTGCGAGGTTTTTGGAAGGATGCCTCCTGTTTGTGGAGTCCATGACTTAACCCCCTTGGGGTTTTATTTGATAGCCCTCAACTTTTTCACGGCCATATCTAAACCATCTACGCTTAGTTCAAACATCGGATAAACTGCACTAAGCATCTTAATGGTCTGATTACCATAAGCAGAGTCCCAATGCCTTTTCGGCATCGGATTTAACCAAACTGAATGCTCAAAGTGTTGTTTTAATCTTCGCATCCAAACCATACCCGGTTCTTCGTTGTATTGGCCCCACTCAATAACTCCGCCTTTATGCGTTAACTCACTGGGAGCCATACTTGCATCCCCTACTAGGATTACCCGGTATTCACCATCAAGATTGCGCAGAACATGTTTGGTCTCAACACAATTACTGGTATGACAATAAGGATCCAGATAAATATAATCATAAATACAATTATGAAAGAACATAATCTGTAGATCCTTGAAGTGAGACACCTGATTCACCGCCTGGAACAACCTGCTGCACAGGCGAACATAGGAAGTCATAGACCCCCCTGAGTCCATTAATAAGAGAAGACGAATGGAATTCTCCCTTGGCCTTTCCCAGACTAACTGCAGATGTCCGGCGTTTTTACCTGTAGCCTCAATGGTTCCGTCTATGTCCAGTTCTGTCTTAGCGCCCTCCAGGCGACTGGTGAAACAGCGAAGTCTTCTTAAAGCCATTTGAAACTGGCGCGTATCCAAAGCACTATCGGTACGAAAGTCCTGATATCGTCGTTCGGCAGCAACCTTAACTGCGGATTGGTGTTGTGACTGGCCTCCAATTCGAATTCCCCCCGGGTGAAATCCGGAATGACCAAAAGGAGAGGTACCTCCCGTTCCGACCCAGTAATTGCCCCCATGATGTTCCTCGGTTTGCTCCTTTAGCCGTTCTTCCAGCATATTCTTCAGGGTTTCGAGGTCCATCTCCTTGAAATTCTTACGCATCTCTGGATCGATGAAAAGAGGGGGAAGATTCTTATCAAGCCATTCCCATATCGTTTCCGGCAATTCTTCCGGGGTTTCAATTCCATAGAAGTATTCACTGAAAGCCAGGTCGAAGCGGTCATAGTGCGTCTCACTTTTCACCAGAACAGCACGGCAGAGATGATAAAATCCAGTCAAAGACGACCCCGCCAATCCCTGTTCCAAAGCTTCCAAGACTGAATACCATTCATTCATGGAAACGGGGACTCCACGTCTCTTGAGAATGTAGTATAAATCAGTGAACATGATTATATCCTATCTAAATGAAAAAGATTGCCGATGGTTCATCCGGCTCTGGGGGCGATTCTGTAAATTCCAAAGGAGCATATCTAAATCCTGATTCTTCTTAAGCAGTACTCCCAGGAAAGGTAATTCTTCTCCGATCCTTTTGGGATTTATTCCGCCTACAGTCAAAGCCTGCAGCCAGTCTAATAACTCACTGGTACTCGGCTTCTTTTGCATGTCGGGTAAGCTTCGAATCCAATAAAATGCTTCCATACAATACTCGAGCAGACGCCGTTCCAGGTTGGGGAAATGCACCTTAATGATGTCTGACATTTCCGCTGGATTGGGAAAAGCAATATAATGGAAAATGCAGCGGCGAAGGAATGCGTCCGGCAATTCTTTTTCTGCATTACTTGTAATAACTACTATGGGACGCTGCCTGGCCTCGATTGTTTGGCGGGTTTCTGGTATATAAAAACTCATCTGGTCCAATTCCCATAGTAAATCATTGGGGAATTCCAGATCAGCCTTGTCAATCTCGTCGATAAGTAATACCACCTGCTCCTGGGAGACAAAGGATTCTCCCAGTTTGCCTAATTTAATGTACTGCGATATATCACTGACATCATGATCCTGAAATTGACTGTCATATAGGCGCTGTACCGCGTCGTATACGTATAAACCTTCCTGCGCCTTACTGGTTGATTTAATATTCCATACATTGAGCTGTTTGCCTAAATTCTCTGCAATACTTGCGGCCAGCATGGTTTTGCCCGTTCCTGGTTCTCCCTTAATCAATAAAGGCTTCTGCAGGGCGATAGCAATGTTGACTGCATTGCGCAATTCGTCGGAAACAATGTACATTTCTGAACCGGAATAAACCCCGTTTTTCATACGCCCTCCCTCGACTCTCTAAAGCTGTATTATCGGAAAAAAGAATATCAAATAGAGCTTAATAAGTCAATTGTTCATGAAAATATTCCCATCCGATATTTTAAAGGTATTACCTCCTGTTTGTCGTATATTGTCATAATCAGGAGGTTATTGTAATGAAATGCGCAGTAAAAATTGTAGTAGTTTTAACAGTGATAATAGCGGCAACCTTTGTGTTTCGCTGCCTGGATAAACCTGAGCCTGAAGTAAATTCGGAAAAGACTAAACCAAAGGTTGCTGAGCATATTACTAAACCTTCACCGGTTAAATCGAAACCTAAAACTGATACACCTGTACCTGTAATAGTTGAACCTTCTGAAACCGAAACCCCAAAAACTGATGAGCCTGAGACTGACTCTCCGGCTTTTACTAACCAGCGGTTTGGGTGGAATCTTATCAATAATTTGAATCATGCTTCTCCGGGTATTCCGGAAGATGCTCGTATCATATTCAATTATAATGGCCTTTATCTCGGGGACAGCAGTCAAAATAAGGTCTACCTTACTTTTGATGAAGGTTATGAGAATGGGTATACCTCAAGAATTTTGGATAGCCTGGCTGCAAACAAAGTTGCTGCCGCCTTTTTTGTTACCCGTAGTTATATAGAAAAAAATCCTGAGATTATTAAACGCATGGTTAGGGAGGGGCATCAGGTATGCAACCACACAGCGACCCACCCTTCCTTACCGTCATCAACTGATGAACAGATTAAAAATGAAATTGATACTACTGCACAGGCGTTCCATGATTTAACCGGGTCGGAAATGTCTCGATACTTGCGACCCCCTTCTGGAGAGTATAGTGACCGAGTGCTATATACAATACAGAAGGCCGGTTATAAAACTGTGTTCTGGAGTATGGCTTACCGAGATTGGGAAGTGGATAAACAGCCCGGAGCGGAATACGCTTATAACTACGTAATGACTCATATACATCCTGGAGCCATAATTCTTCTCCATGCAGTTTCTTCAAGCAATACGGAAGCTCTTGACCGTATTATTAAGGATTTAAAATCCTCAGGTTACAGTTTCGCTCGTTTGCCTTAATTGGGCATAATTTTCTGAATATTTCGACACTATTAATAAAAACTTAAAGAGTATTGTCTTTTATATTGCTTTTATCTTTTTGAGTGCTATAATTTAACCATACTAATTTGTATGTTACTGGATTTTAAACAACGTAGTATTCACATCCCCTTAAATATATACATTTTATTGAAACCCACTTTCCTCCCCCCAAAGAAGTGGGTTTTTTTTTCGGTCATTTTGGTTCAAAACAAAAGGGGTGCCAGCCGGCACCCCTTTTGTTTTGCATTTAATTGCCATATAATTCTTCAATCTCTTTTTGAAAGTTGGCAAATACCACTCTATTTTTAATCTTTAAAGTAGGAGTCAACTCCCCGGTAATTTCAGTAAACTTCCGGGGAAGAATTGCGAATTTCTTGATGGTTTCGAAATCAGCCAATTGCTCGTTAACTTTTTGTACTTCCTTTTGCACCAAGTCGTAGGTCAGTGGGTGGCTTGCTACATCGGGACCAACTTGAACACAGGTATCTATTCCGTTTAGGTTGGCATACACCAGTTGCGACTCGTCAACAGGGATCTGTCTTTCCTTCATTATATATATAATATAATCATAAGCCGGAACTATTAGAGCCGTCACAAACTTGCGGCCGTCTCCAACAGTAACCACTTGTTCTACTACCGGACTCCCGGTAAACCTGGTCTCTATTCTGGCTGGGGCTACATTTTTCCCGGTGTCCAGAACCATTATTGATTTCTTACGATCAATTATTCTAAGGAAACCATCACTGTCAAATTCCCCGATATCCCCGGTTCGAAACCACCCGTCAGAAGTAAATGAAACAGCCGTTTCTTCCGGATTATCATAATACTCTCTAATAATTCCGGTCCCCCGAACCAGGACCTCTCCATCGTCATCCAGACGAGCTTCGACCCCGGGAACAATTTTAGAAAGCCATCCCACTTTAGTCGCATTGGGATACCCGTGGCTTATTCCAGCGGCAGTTTCAGTTAAACCCCACCCATTTAATAGTGGAAAATTGACGGCCAGGAAGGACCGGTGTAGATCCGGGGGCAATAATGCACCTCCAGAATACGGTATGCGAAGCCTTCCTCCCAGAACATTGCGAAACACTGAAAAAATGCTGCTATCAGCCTCGGCAAATTTAATCTTCAACTCGTCATCCAGGCAATCCGTGGGATCCTTCATCAAGTCAAGTGCGCCGTTAGGTCCGGTACGTTTTTCTAATACCTCATACCCCACTTGCATCGCGTTTTCGAATCTTTGTTTTCCTTCGGGGGTTGAAGTCAGGAGTGACCTTATCCCATTGAATATTCGATCCCATAACCGCGGCACCAATAGAGCCCAGGTCGGTTTAATATACTGAATATCCTGTAACAGTGTGCTGGGTTTCTCCGCATAACCAATACATCCTCCGCAGGAAATCATGGCCAGGTATGAATTATTCCGTTCCCAGATATGGGCTAGAGGAAGAATTGAAAAAGCTACATCATTATAACTGCAGCTATAACCGCCATCTCTCATGTGTTTTAAACTCCTGACCAAAGCACCTACCAGATCCCGGTGAGTTAGCATACTGCCTTTTAAGGCGCCAGTTGTTCCCGAGGTGTAAATAATGCTCGACGGATCTTCAGGCTTGATGCCGGACCACCTTTCCGTGTAAGCATCAGGGTAATTTGATTTATAAATCCTCCCCAGCTCTTTTAACTTATCAATATTAATTACATCGGTCCTGGCACTTTGGTAGGCGGGATCCAGGACTATCATTTTCTTTAGTTCAGGTAATTCAGGCCAGACTTCTATAACCCTTTCGGCTATAACCGCATCAGCAACATAGATTAGCGAAAACTTGGCGTGGTTTCCTATAAAGGTTATTTCCTCACCAGGTAAAGAAGGATATATAGTGACTGTCACTCCACCAGCAGTGAGAATTGAAAAGTCCGCCCATCCCCAGACCGCGCTGGTATGGGCCATTAACCCTATTTTATCTCCCTTTTGCATCCCCAAAGACATTAGACCACAGGCCATTTCTTCAACGTTGGCGGCAAAATCAAGGTAGGTAATGGTCTTGTACTCATCATTCTCCTTGAACATCTGGGCAGGTCTTTCTCCACAGTACCTGGAAGTGTTAAAAAAGGCGTGAGCGAGTGTTGGAGTTGTTTCGACGAATTGGTCCAGTAAATCCATTTGAAACCCCCCTTATAACGTTTTTACTTCTCTACTTCCCCTTAAAAACTCTATTCTATATCGGAAACTTATGGTCCTTTAAATTCCACTATTCCTTAATGCTAAAATTAATCAACCCACCTATCCTTTTTTCCACTCTGCCCCGGAAACATAAAAGTTCGAGGTAACCTAGTGTATCGGCCCATGATACTCTCATTTCCTGAAGAACGCGCGCACCCACGTTAATTTCGCTACATATTTCAAAAAGGGTCATCTCTTTTCCCAAAAGGGTTCTTTCAATCTTGCTCATTCGCCGCTCATGTTGTTTTTCTACGGCTTCGACCCTTTCCATAACCCCGGTAAAACTGTTGCCATGTCCGGGCAGAACAGTATTCAGTGGGTTTTTCGCCAATTCTTTTAAAGCCTCCAGGTTAAGGCCTATAGGGTTATCCAAAGCGGAATAAGGCCAATCGCTTGCCTGTGGTATCCAGTCTCCTAATAAGGCGTCCCCGGAAAGCAATCTTCCTTTATTTAAACCGAGGAAAACCATATGCCCGTCGGAATGGCCTGGAACTGCAGCAGGCTGATAAATATCATCACCCAATCGGAATCTATGATCTTTTTTCAGGGGTGAAATCATGGGAAACGGAAGGTAAGTATGCATGATAGATCCTATGTCCTTAACAAAGGTCTTGATATATTCTTCTGAAATACCGTGCGGACCCATCTTATCTTTCAGCATCAACTCGTGTTCATTTTCAGGAAGATTATATATCCCTAGGGCACGAATATCATCAGCGGAAATAAAAACATTGGCTCCAGACTGCTGTTGAAACCACCCGGCCAGCCCCCCATGATCTGGATGATTGTGGGTTAGATATATCGATGAAATATCGGAAAATCCGATTCCGATTTCTTTTAGACCGTTTTCCCAAATTTGTTTAGCCTCCGGAACGTTAACCCCTACATCAACTACAACCCAGCCATCATCTCCTTCACCGAGATAGCAATGGGTGTCACCGGTAGGAAAAACAGTTGGAATAGTCAGACGATAGATTCCCCCATCCAACTTCATTGCATACTTTTTCATCTATATCGCATCCCCTTAAATACTGGTATTTTTTGTTGAATATTCGACTAGTCCCCTTTGTTTCCTTCTAATATAATCAGAGGATTTATTGGTCAGCCCAGCCTCAATCTCAACTAAAGGTATTGAAATGGCACTTTTTTCGGTGTTATCCTTATTATTAGATTAGAGATATATCGTGACATCGGTTTTTTATAGGGGGGGACACATCTTTGTTACAAAAACTTTCAGAAAAAGTAAGTATGGTATTTGCCGAGGAAGGCTTTACCTTCGGACATTGTTTATTGGTAGAAGACGATGTCCGCTTATTAATTGACAGTGGTGCCGGAAAAGCACTACAGGATGCTCATCCTGAGCATATTGATATCCTGATTAATTCCCATCATCATATTGATCATATCCGGGGCAATGATCAGTGTCCAAATGCTAAAGTTTTTCTACATCCGCTGGAACAACAATGTCTTAGAGAACCAGAAAAACTGGTGGCTGTTACCGGTTGGAATGAACTAATGGGAGAAGATCTGGCCACTTCCGATAACCTGGGAATAACAATGGAACAAATGGTAAAAAGTTGGCAGATTAGCGGCGATATAGTAGATGGCCAAATCATCGATTGTGGCTCAACCAAGATTGAAGTTCTCCATACCCCCGGTCATTCATCAGGGCACTGTTCTTTTTTCTTTCCGGAAGACGGCCTGGTATTTCTGGGGGATATTTGCTTGACCAAGGTAGGTCCGTGGTACGGAGGCCCAGAAGCTGATATTGATGAATTCATTGATTCAATTAACCGTATTATCGATTTAAAACCGGAAAAGATAACAACGGGTCACATGAACAAGGTATCCACTGATTATCACGATTTAATTGAATACCGCAATCGAATATTTAAGCGTGAAAATAAAATTCTCGAAACTTTAAAACAACAACCAAAGAGTATAAATGAACTGGCCGATCAGCACCTGATTTATCGCTTACATCCCAGTGTATTTGTTTTGTTCTGGGAAAAATATATGCTAAAAAATCACCTGGAGAGGCTAATAAGGATGAACGCAATTGAAAAAGAAGAAGAGGGGAGGTATTACACCAAGCAAACTTAACAGCCATTATTCAGGTGTCTTCTATCATAGATTGTATATAAAGGGGGTAGCTGAGATTATTATTGTTTCAGATTTCGAAGAATTTGTCGCAGCCTTCCGTAAAATCATGCCCCATTTGAAAGAAATCATGGGCAAAGACATGGCTTTGAATATTTCCGATACAGAATATTTTATCGATTATTGTGGTGCGAATGGATTTGATCTTCCAGTACAACCTGGGGCTAAAATTCCTGTAGATGATCCCATGACAGCGACTATCAAATCCGGTCAACAACTGGTGGCGCCGGTTCCCGCTCATGTATATGGCACACCGATGAAGGCGGTTATGACCCCCATTAAGGATAATAATGGTGTGGTTGTAGGTTGTATAGGAATTGGAAAGAGCATGGTGATTGAAAGCGAAGTTATGCAATTATCGCATAATCTAGCTTCATCTATGCAACAGATTGCCAGTGCCATTCAACAAATAGCTGCATCCGCAAGCGATATTAATTGCAATGAACAGAGTCTTAATGAGATGATATCCGGCATATCGGAAGCCTCTACTAAAATTCATGGGGTGTTGGATCTAATCAAGGATATTGCCGGACAAACCAAGATGCTTGGGCTAAACGCAGCCATTGAAGCGGCCCGCGCGGGGGAAAGCGGCCGTGGGTTCGGAGTAGTTGCCGAGGAAATTAGAAAACTGTCTGACGTATCTAAATCAACCGCTGAACAAATTAGATTGTTAACTCATGAAATAGAGGAAATTATTAAGGTAACCTTGCAGGCTTCAGAAAACACGTTGAAAGCCAGTGAAGAACAGGCTGCTGCCACTGAGGAAATCACAGCTAGCATTCAGGAAATAACCAGTCTAAGTGATCAATTGGAGCAAATTTCTGGTGAGATGTAGTCAGGAAAATACATATTCAATATAAAAATAAGGGTCTGGATTCTCCAGGCCCTTGTTTAAATGTTTTATTTGTAACTGGAATACGCTTTTAAATGTTTAAATTAAACGATCTTGTTTGACCTTTTCCAGATTTTCATTTGTTCCGCTTCTTTCAACAGTTCGTCGCGGAAATCCGGATGAGCTATACTAATTAGCATTTCGGCCCGCTCATAAATCGATCTGGCTTTCAGGCTTACCATCCCATATTCAGTAACAACATAGTGAACCATAGTACGAGGTACTGTTACAACGCCGCCGGGTGTAAGCAGGGGACGTATACGTGAATGCACAGTGCCATCTTTATCTTTATATGTTGACGAAAAAGCTAAAAAGCTCTTGCCCCCTTTGGACTCAAATGCTCCGATTACGAAGTCCAGCTGTCCACCAGTTCCAGATATCTGTCTTAATCCTTTAGATTCAGAACATACCTG
Organism: Chitinophagales bacterium; assembly: GCA_050259035.1. Lineage (GTDB taxonomy): Bacteria > Bacillota > Syntrophomonadia > Syntrophomonadales > DTU052 > JBLMZW01. Next base: position 33,577 of record JBLMZW010000142.1, read on the forward strand.
TGACAACAAGTCTATTTCCAAAATATTGTTTATGGACACCATGTTGTCGTTCTGTCTACACCGGGCGGGGTCATTGGTATAAACCACCGGGCAGGAAGCCAGGCGGGGATTATCATCAATAAATTCGTAGGTTTCTTTGGTTCCAAGACAGAACGAATAAGTTGATTTAAAGCGGTCAAACGGCTTGCAGGCATTGGTTATCTTACCGGCTTCGTACATTTTAACATAGGCATCACAGAACATCTCACTCTGGACCCCGAGGTCCTTAACATCGGATTCGGCCAGCATTAACCCAATGGTATTGGGTAATGCGCCTATTCCAAGCTGTACACAGGAGCCGTCAACAATTTCCCCAACAATCAATTCAGCCATTTTCTTCTCTTCAAGTGTCGGATCTGGTGAAGGAGGAGTGGCAAAAACCGGTACATTATTACTTTCGATTATATAATCGATTTCACTGATATGAACCCCTTCCTCAAATCCGCCCAGGCAACGAGGAATGGTGTTATTAACTTCTACTATCGCTATTTTGGCCGCATTGGCCATGGCCCGGTTGTGAGAGTTACCAATGCCAAAATTGAAATACCCGGACTTATCCATCGGAGTAACCTGCGCTACCCATACGTCAGGCCAGCCCCATTCGTAATCCGGATTATATCCAAGGCCGTTGGCTTCGTGGTAGTTGAACGGGTAGTGAACGCAGAGCCCGAAGTCACCCATTTTCCTATCCAGAGCGGTGCAATACCAGCTTCCATAATGAAAAGATTTCTGCTCCGGATCGTTCTTTACCACTTCAGGAATAGGCAGAACACTTCCCGTAGCTCTAATTTTCACATTTTTCAGGTTTTCGTCGCCGGCCCGCGCCCCCAGAGCAATGTCGAAATCAACCGGTTTGGTAGCAAATTGCCCGTAGCAAATAAGCGTGTCTGATTTAATCAAACGTGCTGCCTCTTCCGCTGTGACAAGTTTTTTCTTATACTCGTCCATGTACGTACTCATTCTCTATGAAACCCCCTTTTTCTTCTAAAAACATTTCTTGCTTCATTAATACATGGGCTTTTCTAGCTCACCTCCAAATATCGTTATCCTGCTTGAAGCCGAAGCGGTGCATCAGAACAATCAGGTAACCTATAATTAGCCTTTTTGCATTATTACTCTACTTCGACAATAAACGGGAAGTATCCTTCCCTAAGCATAATATCCATCTTCAAAAATTACTTTGGGGATTTGTGCTATCTAATAGCGAAAAATGCCGTTATCTAGCATGTTTTCCCACATAATTCTTAGTTAATATCTTGGTTTTTTGCAAGCAGGATTTTGCATATAAGTTTAGAATATATTTAGTTAGCGGATTATCCAGCTGTTATTCAAAGGTATACAATTGACCCCGGGTCAATTGATATTGTTATTTTTATCCAGAGGAGGTGTTTGTTCAGCAGCTTTAATTGGTGTAGGTCTGTAGTTTGATTTAATTAGATATGATAGGGAGGTAAAAAGGGAATGAATCTTCAAGGAAAAACTGTTATCGTTACCGGAGGAGCATCCGGAATCGGAGAAGCTGCGATCGTAGCTTTCGCGGACAAGGGTGCCAATGTTGTCATTGCTGACCTCAATGAAGAAAAAGGGAATGCACTTGCCGCAAGAATTGGCGACAAGGCCATTTTTGTAAAATGCAACATTACTTCAGTTGATGAAGTTAAAGCATGCTGCGCGGCTGCCAAGGATAAGTTCGGTGCTATTCATGTTCTGATCAACAACGCCGGGTTAGGCAGTGCAGGCCGCACCATCGGCAAAGACGGCCCCTGGAATCTTGATTGGTTCAAGATGGTTGTAGATATTAACCTGACCGGTTGCTTCAATATGCTTAGCAACGCTGCCTGGGAAATGTCCAAAAATGAGCCGGCTGATGGCGAAAAGGGCGTTATTGTAAACGTTGCTTCAGTTGCGGCTTTTGATGGCCAGATCGGGCAGGCCGCCTATTCCGCGTCCAAGGGTGGCGTTGTTGCCATGACTCTGCCAATAGCCAGAGACTTGTCCCGGGATGGCATCAGAGTATGTGCCGTGGCTCCTGGTATTGTAGATACCCCCATGCTGGCTCAGCTGCCTGAAGCTGCTCGTGAATCTCTGGGCAAGATGGTTCCTTTCCCGCAAAGACTGGGTAAACCAGAAGAAATCGCTGCTATATTCGTAGCTATCGCGGAAAATGGTTACATCAATGGCGAAGTAATTCGCGTAGACGGTGCCATCCGCATGCAGCCTAAATAAAAACTTAGCACGATATTTTAAAGGCGACCTTACGGTCGCCTTTTTTATTTTATTCCTATTTTTGGACCTCTAACTAAGGCTGTCATCCCCGGGTATAATTTTCTTTTCTTCTGCCCGTTTGTTAAACGCTTGATTCCAATCAACCTTGGCAGTAATCTGCATGGCCACAAACAGAGCCACGATGGAAAGAATAGTCACGGTCAACCCTGTATAGCCTTTGAAGAAAAACGTATACGAGAATATAACCAGGAAGACAAACTGGGATACTCCTATTTGTAAGAATGCGAATTTTTTACCCACCACCAGCCTCATATATGAAACAACCAGGAAGATTGAAACCAGTGAACAAATGAGAAAAGCCAAATGAATTGAAATATGATCTACCAGGTAAGCCAGTAATAAGTGAAAACTGAAAAAAGCCGCCGATACGAAGGCGTAATTCATAGGGTGAATCTTTACTCCCTGCATAACCGCGAAGATGATAACCATAAACAAAAAGAGGAATAGTGAAACAGGTGCGAAATAACTGACACTGGCTACCCAGGGGCCCGGGTTAAGCTTTTTCGGCATATCCATACCAATCTTTATTCCAGTTAAAAGGTTATTGTATCGCCATTCCAGCTTCCAGCCCTTATCGTTTGCGTGCTTTTGAGTAGGGGCAATGCTGTTCTGGGGAAAATCAATCTGCTTAAAATCGGTATTCATAACCAGGGAAAAATCTTTTACCTGATTGACATCTTCACCAAAACTGTACCACCATTCATCCAGTCCCTGTGAAACATAAGCGATTTGTACGGTTTTTTCTTCTCCAGGTTCCAATTTGATCGGCGTTACCACTTCTCCCTGAACGATCTTGATATTATTTACTGGCACATTCCCTACTACCAACTGGAAGTTATCGTATACCGCCTGACTATCGGGAAAACAGAATTTAATCAGGAAATTCTTCTTTTCTTTAAGACTATTTTTGACTATGTATTCGCCCTGGAATCCAACCCGATAGGTTGAATACCATAACAGCCCTTTTTTTCGATAATCCAGGTTAAAATCAACATTAACCCGACTTTTTTCCATAGGAACATAATTATTTTTGATTGTATCCCTGGTCTCAGTAAAGATTTTACCTTCTTTTTCAACTTCAACCTTCTCCTTGGCTATGGTCTGGTAATAAACCAGAGGGGCGCTTTGTTGTTGCGGCGAACCCCAGAGCTGGCCTACCTGTTGCCTTAACTCCGAATCCTGATTGTGCGTCCGCGATGTCACGGTACCTCCCAGAACTACCCAGGCTATGGTTGCAATAATAAAGATAAGTATTACCGAAGCTATTTGTTTGCCCAAATGAATCAACTCCTTAAAGCCATTTGTTCCCTATTAACAAATATTACGCTAATGGATAACCAAATCTTTCCTTAAAAAAATAAGAGCAGGATCACCTGCTCTTTTTACTGTCTGTTGAGAATGAAATAGTCCTGGCCTATTGCATCGCTCCTTGAACCGCTCTAAGGGTATTTATAATCGCTTCGTTAAAAAAGGTTTCTACCAGGGGGGTCCAATCATTCCCGTCTATACCTTCCCGGATTAACTGAGCGGAATGTTGTTTAAACAGTCTTTTGAGCATTATATAAGGTCTTCCAGGCGTATCGATTAGACTGACAACTTTCTGCTTCGCCTGTTCAATAAGATCGTCCGGGCTGTCCACCACCTGGTCAAAAATCCCCATTTCTATCGCCCGAGAGGGATTAATGAATTCACCGGAAAATACTACGTCTTTATAATTCCGAACGGAATCAAGGCCAAATTTCATGATCTCCGCTTCAGCTGGGGTTAATGCCAAACCAATCTTGATCTCACTCATACCCAATTTAGTTTTCGGATTGTTAACAACTATTCGATAATCACAAGCCATTGAAATGATCATGCCAGCCGCAACCGCATGGCCGTTGATTGCTGCCACTGCTGGTTTGGAACAGGTAAACAATTTAAGTAATGTCTCCTCCTCAAACTTAAACCAGGTTAAAATTTCTTCTGCTGTCTTAAAGTTAATGAACGTCTCCAGATCAAATCCGCTGGAAAAAAACCTCCCGTTCCCGGTTATAATTAGCCCTTTTAAAGCCTCCTCATTGTTAACCCGGTCAATTATCTCGTCTAGACCGTGCAATACTTCACCGTTGATCGAATTGGTCTTGCCACTACACAAAGTAACTATGACTATGTTGTCTTCAATTCTCTCCTGCATATACACTTACTTCACCTTCTTCTAATTAATCAAAAGATTAAACCCCTAAATTTATAGTATAGCATCGATGGTTTAAGGGCAATTATTTTCGGTCTGGAATATCTTGAACTAGACTATATCTAAATAAACCGTGCAACTTCATTACCTGAGTCTATGGCCTCCCAGGCCCGCCCCGGTTCTCTGGCATCTCCAATACAATATATCTCTGGCGCAGCGTTTTCTTTTAACAAATCATAGTACAACGTGCTATTCCCCCGGCCGCCGGTTGCGAACACCACATAATCGGTGGGAATACTTATTATTTCTGCTTTATCCAGGTTAAGTTTTTTGGCGAAAGGATTATGTACATTATCAGCCAGCAAGGTGCTCCACGGGGTGTAGGGATCATAACGGTCTTTGTTAGCTCTAATAAAAACTTTGCCTTTTTCGAACCTCACCACTGTTGAAGCGTTGTAAATCTTTATAGGTTCGGCCAATCTGTCTTCGCTTTTTCCCGAAGGTGCCCCCCGGCCCATCATCATCCATAGAAGCATGGCCCGGTTGGAATGAACTGCACCCTTCATCAAGTCAGGTTGCATTTCAACTACAGTTATCTGAAGGTGTTTCTCTAAAGCCAGGGAATAAGCCAATTCACATCCTACCAGCCCACCGCCGACTACGGTTATACACTTAATCCCGTCAGGCAACGCCATATTCCGGTTTAAGAGTTCCCTGACTTCACAATAAGATACACTGTCTAATCCCTCAATTTTCGGAATAATCGGGGTCAATCCGGTGGCGCAGATTATTACATCATATTGCCCCTTAAGGTCGGTAAGTCTAGCTTCCGAGTTATATTGGATCTGTAGTCCTTTTTGCTCCAAAAGGTTCATCTGGTATTGCAGATTTTCAACATATAAGGCCAGATCATGTTTGATTATCATCCTACTGCCGGTATACAACTGGCCCCCCACCCGTTCGCCCTTTTCAAATATGGTTACCTGGTGGCCCCGCGCAAAAGCGGTTCTCGCTGCCTCACAACCCCCGGGCCCTGCACCGATAATGGCGACCTTTTTCTTTTTCTCAGCTATAGTGACTCTCTTTGTATCCTCAAACCCAACATAGGGGTTAACGGAGCAGCATATATGCCCCCCCAGTACAAATGAATGAATGCATCCTTCCTGATCTCCTATACAGTGGGTTATTTCCTGTATTCTATTTTCTCGCACCTTCTGCGGCCAATAAGGATCGGCTAATAAAGGCCGACCAAGCATGACAAAATCGGCCCACCCCTTGTCCAGAACTTCCAACGCCCTCTGGGGTTTGCCCATTTTCCCCACCGCAATTACCGGACGACTAATGCCTAACTCCTTAAAATAACTCTTTAAGCGGCCGGCCATCTCTTCAACATAGGGAATATCATCAAAATATCCCGGTGGATGAGCATAAAACCAGTTATCATAGCAGCCCTTATCTACATCGAAAGCATCGACCCCTGCTTCAGCCAGAACCCGGCAGAACTCCAGTCCTTCCTCTATAACCCTCTCTTTTCCTTTAAACCGTTGGCTAAACACTTTATCCCCGTAGCTCTCCTGTAAAGCCTGGGTCAAGTCAAGCCGGTAAATAATCGGAAATTCATCCCCGCATTTCTCTTTTATCTCCTGAACCACATCCACCCCGAACTGAAAACGGTTGCGATAACGCCCAAGCTTCCTCCGATTCCAGGGTAAAGAAGTAATTTGGTCCAACAGATAACCTTCATGTCCATGCAACTGGACTCCATCGAAGCCGCTTATTTTAGCGTTAATTGCGCACTGTCCGAAGCTAGTAATCATCTTTTTTAGACTCCGATTAGAAAACGGAAGGTGCGGAACCTGGGGAACATAGAAATTCTTATTCCAGGAGGCTGATTTTGGGATTTTGCCTTTCAATGCGGACTCCGGTGATCCTACCCGTCCCATACCGGCGGTAAGCTGTATGAATATCTTGGCGTCATAGGCATGAACCGCTGCGGCCAGGTCTCTCCAGCCAGCCATACGGGTGCGGGAAGTCCCATCAATTCTGGGAAAATAAGTGGTATCATTATCTTCTGAAACCGTGGGATCGATTCCAAAAGAAACCGGTATTAACCCAGTTATAATTAACCCGGTTCCTCCCCGGGCCCTTTCGGTAAAATACTCAATCATCTTGGGCAATGGTCGACCAATCGGATCAGCCATATTGATGTTACCCATTGGGGCCATTATAATCCGGTTCTTTAAGCGGCAATTGCCAATCTCACCGGGCTCAAATAATTTAGAAAAATCCACCTTGCCTCCCCCCGCTTCCCTTAAATACATTCTCCCCAGTTACTGCCTTAACTGGTTATCTTATATCTATTTATAGTCTATCCAAGACATCTTTTATAGACAATACAAAAAGACAAGATAGGCGCGCCATATGCGGTTCCCTTGGCGCGCACCTCCGCCCCCGCACCCCTAGAGAGCAAACTTCAAGGCCTTGCGCTCTCAATACTTTATTCCTTTGGACGATTTCGATTATTTTATCCGAGCAAAGC